>NZ_CP007212.1:636929-955393 GCF_001411805.1 Burkholderia plantarii
AAGTTGGTGGCGTAGCCCACCGTGTTGCCGTTGGCCTTCATCTCGTCGAGCACCACCGCGTAGTCGGCCGGATCGACGATCACCGTCACGTCGCGATGGTTCTTCGCGGCCGAGCGCAGCATGGTCGGGCCGCCGATGTCGATGTTCTCGATCGCGTCGGCCAGCGTGCAGTCGTCCTTCGCGATGGTCGCCACGAACGGGTACAGGTTCACCACCAGCAGGTCGATGGTGGGGATCCCGTGCGCATCGAGCGCCTGCATGTGCTCGGGCAGGTCGCGCCGCGCCAGGATGCCGCCGTGGACCTTCGGGTGCAGCGTCTTCACGCGCCCGTCGAGCATTTCCGGAAAGCCGGTGTAGTCGGCCACTTCCGTGACCGGCAGGCCGGCCTCGGCGAGCAGTTTCGCGGTGCCGCCCGTCGACAGCAGCTTGACGCCTTGCTGCGACAACGCCGTCGCGAATTCGACGATGCCGGTTTTATCGGAAACGGAGAGGAGCGCTTGCTTGATCATGATGGGGAGCACCAATAGCCAGGAAAACGGGGAAGAAGAGGCCGCCTACAGCAGACCGTGCTGCTGCAGCTTCTTGCGCAGCGTATTGCGATTGATGCCCAGGTACTCGGCGGCCAGCGACTGGTTGCCGCCCGCCTGTTCGAGCACCACCTCGAGCATCGGCTTCTCGACACAGGACATCACCATGTCGTAGACGTCGTGCGGATTGGAGCCGTCGAGATCCCGGAAATAACCGTCCAGGCTGTCGCGGACACATTGTTCGATGTTGTGCTTGCTCATGCTGCTATTGAATAGGGTCGGATATACCGTCTTCGTCGCCGACATAGACGAGATGGTCGGACAGCGCGCGTTGCGCGTCGAAATACTCGTTGACGGCGGCAAGCTGTTCGCGTGTGGTATCGAGCGTGTTCATCCGGTGACGGAACGCGTTGGCGCCGGAAAGGCCGCGAGTGTACCAGCCGATGTGCTTGCGTGCAGTACGTACACCGGTAAATTCCCCGTAGAAGGCATAGTGATCCTCGAGGTGCTCGTTGAGCAGCTGCTGGATCTCGTCGACGCTCGGCGCCGGCAGCGTCGTGCCGGTTTGCAGGAAATGATCGATTTCACGGAACAGCCATGGGCGGCCTTGCGCGGCGCGACCGATCATCAGCGCGTCGGCGCCGGTGAAGTCGAGCACGGCCTTCGCCTTGGCGGGCGAGGTGATGTCGCCGTTGGCCACCACCGGGATCTTCACGGCCGCCTTCACGGCCGCGATCGTCTCGTATTCGGCGTCGCCGCGATAGAGGTCGGCGCGCGTGCGGCCGTGGACGGTCAGCATCGCGATGCCGGCCTGCTCGGCCAGGCGCGCGATGGTCAGCGCGTTGCGGTGCTCGCGGTCCCAGCCGGTGCGGATCTTCAGCGTGACGGGCACCGCGTCGGGGCCGGTGCCCACCGCCGCCACCACGGCCGAGACGATCCGCACCACCAGCGGCTCGTTCTGCAGCAGCGCCGAGCCGGCCGCCACGTTGCAGACCTTCTTGGCCGGGCAACCCATGTTGATGTCGATGATCTGCGCGCCGTTCGCCACGTTGTAGCGCGCGGCCTCGGCCATCATCGCCGGATCGGCGCCGGCGATCTGCACCGCGATCGGCTCGACCTCGCCGGCGTGGTTGGCGCGGCGCATGGTCTTCTCGCTTTTCCACAGCTGCGCGTTCGAGGCGACCATCTCGGACACCGCGTAACCCGCGCCGAGCCGCTTGCAGAGCTGGCGGAACGGACGGTCCGTGACGCCGGCCATGGGGGCGACGAACAGGTTGTTGCGCAGGATATGGGGGCCGATAACGGGCATCGCAATGGCAGCGCCCGCGTGGAGCGCGGGCATCGGTCGGGACGTGGGAAACGCGCATTTTACCGTAAGCGCCGCACCCGACGGGCATTGCGAATTGTCGAACAGCGTCAAATCGTCGAGAAGCTTGCGTGACGATTCGATGGCGGCAGGCCCGGCGGGGCGCCGCAAATGCCGCGGACGCGGCCCCTCGCGGTGGCGGGAGACGGGCGGCGCGCGGCAGGGGCCGATGCCGTTTGCCGGTTGTCTCACCGGCGGCCCGCCAGCCGCTTGCGCGTGTCGCGACCGCCGCGGCGCAAGCGCGAGGCGCGCCGGGGGCCGGATGCGGCGCCGCTCAGCCGCGCTGGCCGAACATCATCTGGCGCGCGATCGCCGTCTTCAGCGGCGGCACGAATTCGAGCGCGCTCAGCGCCGCGCCGCGCAGCGCCGCGAGTGGGCGCGAGTCGATCGTGAACAGGCGCGCGAGCGCATCGGTCGTGCCGATGGTGAGGCGCCGGTCGAGCGCGCGGCGCGCGTTGAAGGCGGCCAGCGCGAGCGGTGCCGCGCCGTGTTCGGAGAGCGTGTCGGCCAGCGTGTGCGCGTCGCGCAGCCCGAGGTTCAGGCCCTGGCCCGCCACCGGGTGCAGGGTCTGCGCCGCGTTGCCGACCGTCGCGACGCGGCCCTCGACGAGCGTCGGCGCGGCTACCAGCCCGAGCGGGAACGAGGCGCGGCCGGCGATGCGCGTGAAGCGCCCCATGCGCTCGCCGAACGCGTCGCCGAGTTCGCGCAGGAACGCCTCGTCGGGCAGCGCCGCGCGGCGCGCGGCCTCGTCGGGCGCGCAGCACCAGACCAGCGCGTAGTCGGCCTGCCCCGCGCCGCCAAGCGGCAGCAGCGCGAGCGGGCCTTCGGGCGTGAAGCGCTCCCAGGCCGTGCGCGGACGCGGCGCGGCGGCGCTGACGGTGCCGACGATCGCGGTCTGCCGGTAGTCGCGGCGGCGGCGCCCGTCGAGCGCATCGTCCTGCGCGCCGGCCTGGAACAACCCGCCCTCCGCGTTGACGAGCGCGCGCACGCGCAGCTCGCGTGCGCCGTCCGGCGTGTCGAGCGTCACGCTCACGCCGTCGGCGTCCTGGCGCGGCGCGTGCGCCTGGGTCGAGGTCAGCCAGCGCACCGGCGTGCCGCGCACGGCGCGCGCGAGCACGTCGACCAGCGAGCCGTAGCGCGCGACGTAGCCGAGCGCGGTGACGCCGTGTTCGTCGCGGTCGATCAGCGTGCGGCCGAAGTGGCCGCGCTGCGAGACGTGGATGTGTTCGATCGGCGTCGCGTCGGCGGGCCAGCCAAGCGTTTCGAGCAGCACGCGGCTGCCGTGCGAGACGGCGATCGCGCGCGGGTCGCCGGCGCTCGCCGACGGCTCGCGCGCATCGACCAGCACCACCGACAGCGCGCGCGTCGCGCTGCGGCGCGCGAGCCAGCCGGCCAGCGCGAGCCCGACCGGGCCGGCGCCGATGATCGCGAGGTCCGCGTCGAACGGCGCGGCGGCGGGCGGAAGCGGGCAGGAAGTCGTCATCGGGCGAAGGCGGTGGGGCGGGTTCGGGGGCAGGGGCGCGTGCCGGTCACGGCCGCGCGGGCGACACGGCACCCGAGGCGCCGCGCGCGTCGCGCATCAGCGCCTCGATCTCGCCGGCGTCCACCGGCACGTCGCGCGTGATCAGCTCGCAGCCCGTGGCGGTGACGAACGCGTCGTCCTCGATGCGGATGCCGATGTCGTGGAACTCGGCCGGCACGTCGTCGGCCGCGCGCACGTAGAGGCCCGGCTCGATCGTCAGCGCCATGCCCTCGCGCAGCGCGCGCCACGGCAGCGCGCCCTGTGCGTCGCGCGCGGCGGCGCGCTCGCGGTAGTCGCCGCAGTCGTGGACGTCCATGCCGAGCCAGTGGCCGGTGCGGTGCATGTAGAAGCGCGCGTAGGCGCGCTCGGCGATCACGTCGTCGACGCTCGCGAAGCGCGACTTCGGCACGATGCCGGTGTCGAGTAGCCCTTGCGCGAGCACGCGCACGGCGGCCTCGTGCGGTGCCTCGAACGCCGCGCCGGGCCGCGTCGCGGCGGCGGCCGCCGCCTGCGCGGCGAGCACGATGTCGTAGAGCGCGCGCTGCGGGCCGGAGAAGCGGCCGTTGGCCGGGAACGTGCGCGTGATGTCGGACGCGTAGCCCTCCAGCTCGCAGGCCGCGTCGATCAGGATCAGGTCGCCGTCGCGGGCCACCGCGTTGCCGGCCGGGTAGTGCAGCACGCAGGCGTTCGCGCCGGCCGCGACGATCGATCCGTAGGCGGGACCAGCCGCGCCGTGGCGGCGGAATTCGTAGAGCAGTTCGGCTTCGATCTCGTACTCGCGGATGCCGGGGTGCGTCGCCGCCATCGCGCGCCGGTGCGCGCTCGCGGAGATCACGGCGGCGCGGCGCATGATCGCCTGCTCGTGGGCGTCCTTCACGATGCGCATCTCGTCGAGCAGCGGCGTGAGATCGTGCGCGGCGGCCGGCGCGGCGACGCCGGCCCGACTCTTCGCGCGCACCGTCTCGAGCCAGCCCGCGAGCCGGCGCTCGAACTCGGCCGACGCGCCGAAGCGGTAGTGGACCGCGCCGGCGTCGGCGAGCAGCTTCGGTAGCTCGGTGTCGAGCGCGTCGTTGGCGAACGCGGCGTCGAAGCCGAAGCTGTCGCGCGCGCCGTCCGGCCCGTAATGAAAGCCTTCCCAGATCTCGCGCTCGGGATGCTTCGCACGGCAGAACAGGATCGATTGCGGCGCGCCGTCGGCGGCGTTCGCGTCGAGCACGAGCAGCGCGTCGGGCTCGCTGAAGCCGGTCAGGTAATAGAAGTAGCTGTCGTGCCGGTACGGGTAATCGGCGTCGCGGTTGCGCAGCGCCTGCGGTGCGGTGGGGACGATCGCGACGCCGCCGCCCGTCGCGCGCAGCGCGGCGAGCGCGCGCACACGGCGCTGGCGGTAGACGTCGGGGACGAGGGCGGTTTCGGTCGGCGCGTTCATGGGGCGATTGTAGCGCGGTGGCGGGCGCGGCGCGTTTCGGCATGAGGCACGGGGGGCGGTGCCGGGTGGCGGCCCGGACGGCAGCCCGGACGGGAGCCGCGAGTCCGGGGAGGCGCCGGGAAGCCAGGCGAATCCGGGCGCGCCGGCGCGTGTCCGGGCCATGTCCGGATCGCGTCGGGATCGCGTCGGGATCGTATCGCGACCGTATCGCGCCCGCCTCGAAATCGCGCCAGGATCGCCCCGGAAGCATGTCGGAACGGCCCCCCGCGCGAGCCCCCCGCGCCACCCATCCGCGCTGTTGCAAACGATCCACAGGGCGCCCGGCGGACTTGCCAGCGCGCCGCGCCCCCCGGTTATGATCGCCGACGACGTATACTCCCGGGCGGTGTTTTCAATTTAGGCAGGATGATGAAGCTAATCGGTTCACTCAGCAGCCCGTATGTGCGCAAGGCGCGCGTCGTGCTAGCCGAAAAGAAGATCGACTACAAGCTGGAGCTCGAGAACGTGTGGGGGGCGGACACCGCGATTCACGCCGCGAATCCGCTCGGCAAGGTGCCGTGCCTCGTGATGGAAGACGGCGCGGCGGTGTTCGATTCGCGCGTGATCTGCGAATACGTCGACACGCTGTCGCCGGTCGGCAAGCTGATTCCCGGCTCGGGCCGCGAGCGTCTGGAGGTGCGGTGCTGGGAGGCGCTCGGCGACGGCGTGCTCGACGCCGCGGAGGCGATTCGCGTCGAGCACGCGCAGCGCACGCCGGAGCAGCGCAGCGACGCCTGGATCGCGCGCCAGCAGCGCAAGATCGACGACGCGCTGGTGGCCATGTCGCAAGGCCTCGGCGGCAAGCCATGGTGCGTCGGCACGCACTACACGCTGGCCGACATCGCGCTTGGCTGCGCGCTCGGCTACCTCGACTTCGGGATGCCCGAACTCGCCTGGCGCGAGCGCCATCCGAACCTCGACAAGCACTACGCGAAGCTGCTGCAGCGGCCGTCGTTCGCCGACACGCCGATGCAGGACGACTGAGCCGTCGAGTCGGCCGCGCCCCGCCCCGCGCCGCCGGCGCCGATGAAAAACGCCCCGTCGAGACGGGGCGTTTTTTTCATGCGAGGCGGCTACCGCGCCGCGCTCATTCGTAGGCCGCGTAGGCGGCGTCGCCGATCGAGAACGTGTCGCTGCGCGAGGCCGGCCACCAGGTGTCGTAGAGCGTCAGGCCGAGCTTCTCGCCGGTCAGCAGCGCGCCCGGCTTCACGTACTTCAGCAGCTGCGACATCAGCCGGACCTCGTGCGGCGCGACGCGCTGCACGATGTGGTGCGCGCGCAGGTCGGCCGGATGGGCGAGGCCGGCGGCCTGCACCAGTTCCTGCAGCGCGTGCAGCGTGTTGCGATGGAAGTTGTAGACGCGCTCGGACTTGTCCGGCACCACCAGCGCGCGCTGGCGTACCTCGTCCTGGGTCGCGACGCCGGTCGGGCAGCGGCCGGTGTGACAGGTCTGCGCCTGGATGCAGCCGACCGCGAACATGAAGCCGCGCGCCGAGTTCACCCAGTCCGCGCCGATCGCGAGCGTGCGCGCCACGTCGAACGCGGTGATGATCTTGCCGCTCGCGCCGAGCTTGATGCGCTCGCGCAGGCCGATCCCGACCAGCGTGTTGTGGACCAGCAGCAGCCCTTCCTGCAGCGGCACGCCGACGTGGTCGGTGAATTCGAGCGGCGCCGCGCCGGTGCCGCCCTCGGCGCCGTCCACCACGATGAAGTCGGGCAGGATGCCGGTCTCGAGCATCGCCTTGGCGATGCCGAAGAACTCCCACGGATGGCCGATGCAGAGCTTGAAGCCGGTGGGCTTGCCGCCCGACAGCGTGCGCAGCCGCTCGACGAATTCGAGCAGGCCGCGCGGCGTCGAGAACTCCGAGTGCGAGGCGGGCGAGATGCAGTCCTTGCCCATCGGCACGCCGCGCGTCTCGGCGATCTCGGGCGTGATCTTGGCGGCCGGCAGCACGCCGCCGTGGCCCGGCTTGGCGCCCTGCGAGAGCTTCACCTCGATCATCTTCACCTGCGGCTCGGCGGCCTGCTTCGCGAACTTGTCGGGGTTGAACGTGCCGTCGTCGTTACGGCATCCGAAGTAGCCCGAGGCGATCTCCCAGATGATGTCGCCGCCGTGCTCGCGGTGGTACTTCGAGAGCGACCCCTCGCCGGTGTCGTGCGCGAAGCCGCCTTTCTTCGCGCCCAGGTTCAGCGAGCGGATCGCGTTGGCGGACAGCGAGCCGAAGCTCATCGCCGAGATGTTGAAGATCGAGATGTCGTAGGGCTGCGCGCGCGCCGCGCCGACGCGGATCCGGAAGTCGTGGTTGGCGAGCCGGGTCGGCGCGAGCGAGTGGCTGATCCATTCGTGCGCGACCGCCTTCACGTTCAGCTCGGTGCCGTAGGGCCGGTTGTCGGCCACGTTCTTCGCGCGCTGGTAGACCACGCTGCGCTGCGCGCGCGAGAACGGCTTCTCGTCGGTGTCGTCCTCGACGAAGTACTGGCGGATTTCCGGGCGGATGAACTCGAACATGAAGCGGAAGTGGCCCCAGAGCGGGTAGTTCCGCAGGATCGCGTGATGATCCTGGGTCAGGTCCCAGAGGCCGAGCGCGACGAACGCGGCCGGGATCAGCAGCCACGGCCAGGCGATCAGGTGGCCGTAGGCGAGGGCGGCGAGCAGCACGAGCACGAGCGTCGCGCACCACATCGCGAGATAACGTCTTGCAAACATGGGGTGTTTCCTTGTTCTTCGGTTGGCCGCCATGCCGCGGGGCGCGCCCTTGGGGGCGGCCCGCGCAACCTGCGGCGCGCGACGCCTGCCGCCGACGAGTCAGTGACAGTACACGGCGACAGATCGCGGCGACATATCGTCGCGCGCCGCAAGTCTAAACCGAGAATGTGTCAGCGCGCTTCGAAACGCGCGCCGCGGAAGGCCCGTTGAAAGCTTCGGAATCAGTTTGCAAGGCCGCTCGCGAGCGGTTCGGCGCGCGCGCAGTCGAGCGCCGAGGCGAGCACGGCGGCCGAGCCGGGCTGGCTGGTCGCGACCGTCTCGATGATGCCGCCGCCGAGGCAGATCTCGCCGTCGTAGAGCACGGCCGACTGGCCCGGCGTGACGGCCCATTGCGGCGTGTCGAAGGCGAGCGAGAAGCGCGGCTCGCCCGCCTCGCCGGCCTTCGCGCGCGCGAACGAGCAGGCCGAGTCGGCCTGCCGGTAGCGCGTTTTGGCGCCGCAGGCAAAGCCGTCGGCGGGCGGCTCGCCCGCCACCCAGCTGACGTTGCCGGCCACCAGCTGGTGCGACAGCAGCCACGGGTGGTCGTGGCCCTGCGCCACGTAAAGCGTGTTCGAGGCGATGTCCTTGCCGGCCACGAACCACGGCTCGCCGCTGCCGTCCTTGCTGCCGCCGAGGCCGATGCCCTTGCGCTGGCCGAAGGTATAGAACGCGAGGCCGATGTGCTCGCCCACGCGCCGGCCGTCGGGTGTCTTCATCGGGCCCGGTTGGGTCGGCAGGTAGCGGTTCAGGAAGTCGCGGAACGGCCGCTCGCCGATGAAGCAGATGCCGGTCGAATCCTTCTTCTTCGCGTTCGGCAGGCCGATCCGCTCGGCGATCTCGCGCACCTGCGTCTTCGGCATCTCGCCGAGCGGGAACAGCGTCTTCGAGAGCTGCGCCTGGTTCAGCCGATGCAGGAAATAGGATTGATCCTTGGTGTGGTCGAACGCCTTCAGCAGTTCGAAGCGTCCGTCGCGCTCGCGCACGCGCGCGTAGTGGCCGGTGGCGATGGTCCCGGCGCCGAGCGACATCGCGTGGTCGAGGAACGCCTTGAACTTGATCTCGGCGTTGCAGAGCACGTCGGGATTCGGCGTGCGGCCGGCCGAGTATTCGCGCAGGAACTCGGCGAACACGCGGTCCTTGTATTCGGCGGCGAAGTTGACGGCCTCGACGTCGATGCCGATCAGGTCGGCCACCGACACCACGTCGATCCAGTCCTGGCGCGTCGAGCAGTACTCGCCATCGTCGTCGTCTTCCCAGTTCTTCATGAACAGGCCGACCACGTCGTAACCCTGTTCCTTCAGCAGCCACGCGGTGACCGACGAATCGACACCGCCCGACATGCCGACCACGACACGTTGCTTCTTCATTTGCTGACAGCCTGATGTTCGGGCGTCGCGCGATAGGGCGCGACGGAATGCGTATGAATGAACGCCAGCGGCACGCGGCGGCCGGCGAGGTAATCGTCGATGCACTGCACCACGGCCGGCGTGCGGTGCCGCCCGGGCACCGCGCGCAGCTCGTCGGCCGTCATCCACAGCGTGCGGACGATGCCGTCGTCGAGCACGCGCCCGGCCTCCGGCTCGCCCGCGGTGCCGCAGAACGTGAAGCGCAGGTAGGTCGCGCCGCCCTTGCCCGGCCGTTCGAAGTGCGTCTGGTAGACGCCCACCAGCGCCTCGGGCGCGAACGGATGCGCGGTTTCCTCGAGCGTCTCGCGGATCACGGCTTCGACGAGCGTCTCGCCGGCCTCGAGATGCCCGGCCGGCTGGTTCAGGCGCAGGCCGGCCGACGTGTGTTCCTCGATCAGGAGGAAGCGCCCGTCGCGTTCGACGATCGCGGCCACCGTCACGTGCGGAGTCCAGAGTTCGGGTTTCATGACCGCGCATTTTACCGGTTGCGCGCGATCGTTGCCGAGGCGCGCGGGAGCGCGGCGCCGTCGTCCGGGCGAACCTTTTCGGGCGCGTCCCCAATTTATTTGGCCTCGCCTTGACCGATCCGGAACGGTTTGTCCACCGGGAAAGGGCCGGATGTCGGCGCGCGCGATGCTTTCGGGTACATTGGCGCGTGGAACACGCCGTTGCTTTCGGGCCGGTTGCCGCTTTCCGGCTCGCGATCGCAATCGATATCAATAACAGAGCGCAAGCTGGAGGGATCACGATGCTGATCGGAGTGCCCGCCGAGTCGCGGGCGAACGAGGCGCGCGTTGCCGCGACGCCCGAAACCATCAAGAAATACGTGGCGGCTGGTCATGCCGTGACGGTCGAACGCGGCGCCGGCGCCGCGGCCAGCTACCCCGACGAGGCCTATGCCGCGGCCGGCGCGACGCTCGGCGAGCGCGCCGCCGCGTTCGGCGCCGAGCTCGTGCTGAAGGTGCAGGCGCCGGACGCGGCCGAGCTGCCGCTGTTCGCGCGCGGCGCGGTGCTGGTCGGCATGCTGGAGCCATTCGACGCCGCGCAGGCCGCGCGGCTCGCGGCGGCCGGCCTGACCGGCTTCGCGCTCGAGGCGGCGCCGCGCACCACGCGCGCGCAGAGCCTCGACGTGCTGTCCTCGCAGGCCAACATCGCCGGCTACAAGGCGGTGCTGGTGGCCGCCTCGCTCTATCCGCGCTTCCTGCCGATGCTGATGACCGCCGCGGGCACCGTCAAGGCCGCCCGCGTGCTGGTGCTCGGCGCCGGCGTGGCGGGGCTGCAGGCGATCGCCACCGCCAAGCGGCTCGGCGCCGTGATCGAGGCGTCCGACGTGCGGCCGGCCGTGAAGGAGCAGATCGAATCGCTCGGCGCGAAGTTCGTCGACGTGCCGTTCGAGACCGACGAGGAGCGCGAGGCCGCGCAGGGCACCGGCGGCTACGCGCGGCCGATGCCGCCGTCGTGGCTCGCGCGCCAGGCCGCGCTCGTGCATGAACGCGCGAAGCAGGCCGACATCGTGATCACCACCGCGCTGATCCCGGGGCGCGCGGCGCCCACGCTGATCAGCGCCGAGACGGTGGCGGCCATGAAGCCGGGCGCGGTGCTGGTCGACCTGGCCGCCGGGCGCGGCGCCGAGGTGGACGGCGCCGGCCGGCGCGGCGGCAACTGCCCGCTCACGGTCGCCGACCAGGTGGTGGTGGCGCACGGCGTGACGATCGCCGGCCACACCAATCTCGCCGCCCAGGTGCCGGCCGATGCCTCGGCGCTCTACGCGCGCAATCTCGCCGACTTCCTGAAGCTGATCCTCGGCCCGGACGGCGCGCTGCGGATCGACCTGGCCGACGACATCGTCGCCGCGACGCTGCTCTGCCGCGACGGCGAAGTGCTGCGCAAATAACGGAGGAGACCATGGAAATCATCAATCACACCGTGATCAACGTGATCATCTTCGTGCTGGCCGTCTACGTCGGCTATCACGTGGTCTGGAACGTCACGCCGGCGCTGCACACGCCGCTGATGGCCGTCACCAACGCGATCTCGGCGATCGTGATCGTCGGCGCGATGCTGGCCGCGGCACTGACCGTCGGCGCGACCGGCAAGGTGTTCGGCACCATCGCGGTGGCGCTCGCGGCCGTCAACGTGTTCGGCGGCTTCCTCGTCACACGGCGCATGCTCGAGATGTTCCGCAGGAAGGAGCCGAAGCGCGGCGGCGCGGCGGGCAAGGAGGGCGCGCAATGAGCCTGAACCTCGTCACGCTGCTGTACCTGGTCGCCTCGGTCTGCTTCATCCAGGCGTTGAAGGGCCTGTCGAATCCGAAGAGCGCGCGGCGCGGCAACCTGTTCGGCATGGTCGGGATGGCGATCGCGATCCTCACCACGATCGCGCTGATCGCGAAGCAGGCCGCCTGGCTCGGCGCGAACCTGCCGCTCGGGCTCGCGCTGGTGCTCGGCGCGCTGGTGGTGGGCGGCGCGGTGGGCGCCTACGTGGCCGCGCGCGTCGAGATGACCAAGATGCCCGAGCTGGT
Source organism: Burkholderia plantarii (assembly GCF_001411805.1). Classification (NCBI taxonomy): domain Bacteria; kingdom Pseudomonadati; phylum Pseudomonadota; class Betaproteobacteria; order Burkholderiales; family Burkholderiaceae; genus Burkholderia; species Burkholderia plantarii. The sequence continues at coordinate 648,483 of NZ_CP007212.1, forward strand.
GGCCGCGATGCACTCGCTGATCGGTCTCGCGGCGGTCTGCATCGCCTACGCGGTGGTGGCCGAGCCGGAGGCGTTCGGGCTGGTGCCGCAGGATGCCGTCGCCGCGAACTTCATCCCCTACGGCAACCGCATCGAGCTGTTCATCGGCACCTTCGTCGGCGCGATCACGTTCTCGGGCTCGGTGATCGCGTTCGGCAAGCTGTCGGGGAAGTACAAATTCCGGCTGTTCCAGGGCGCGCCGGTGGTCTATCCGGGCCAGCACCTGATCAACCTGATGCTCGCGCTCGGCATGCTCGGCTTCGGCGTGCTGTTCTTCCTGACCCAGGCGTGGTTGCCGTTCATCGTCATGACGGCGATCGCGTTCGCGCTCGGCGTGCTGATCATCATCCCGATCGGCGGCGCGGACATGCCGGTGGTGGTGTCGATGCTCAATTCGTACTCCGGATGGGCCGCGGCCGGGATCGGTTTCTCGCTGAACAATCCGATGCTGATCATCGCCGGCTCGCTGGTGGGCTCGTCGGGTGCGATCCTGTCGTACATCATGTGCCACGCGATGAACCGCTCGTTCTTCAACGTGATCCTGGGCGGCTTCGGCGGCGAGGCGGCCGCGGCCGGCGCGGGCGCGGCGAAGGAGCAGCGGCCGGTGAAGTCGGGCTCGGCCGACGACGCCGCGTTCATGCTCGGCAACGCCGAGACGGTGGTGATCGTGCCCGGCTACGGGCTCGCCGTGGCGCGCGCGCAGCACGCGCTGAAGGAGTTGACCGACAAGCTGGTCGCCAGGGGGATCGACGTGCGCTACGCGATCCATCCGGTGGCCGGGCGCATGCCGGGACACATGAACGTGCTGCTCGCCGAGGCCGAGGTGCCGTATGACCTCGTCTACGAGATGGACGACATCAACAACGAGTTCGGGCAGACCGACGTGGTGCTGGTGCTCGGCGCGAACGACGTGGTGAACCCGGCGGCGAAGAACGATCCGGCCTCGCCGATCGCCGGCATGCCGATCCTCGAGGCGTACAAGGCGCGCACCGTGATCGTCAACAAGCGCTCGATGGCCTCGGGCTACGCCGGGCTCGACAACGAGCTGTTCTACATGGACAAGACCATGATGGTGTTCGGCGACGCGAAGAAGGTGGTCGAAGACATGGTGAAGGCGGTCGAGTAGCGTCGTCGTCTGCTTCGTCCGCGGCGCGCGCGGGAGCTGCCCGCCCCGCGCGCCGCGCTCAGCATTTTCGGCGCTCCACGGTGCGCAGGAAATCGGCGAGCCGCCGCCCCGCGACGTCGGGGTAGACCTCGCAAACCACGATCTCGCGCATTCGCGCGATGTCGAAATTGCGGAACGCGCCGCGCAGTTCGCACCAGGCGGCCACCGTCCATTGACCACCCCAGTACGCCATGCCGAGCGGCCAGACGCGCCGCTCGCTCGGCGCATCCTGTTTGTCGCGATAGGAAAAGCGCACGACGCGCCGGCCGTCGATGGCCAGGTGCAGCGCGTCGACGGCCTCGTGGAACGCCGCGGCCACGTGCATCGACGGCGCGAACAGGGGCAGCCGGTCGAGCGCGACGCGCTTGTCGGCCGGCATCGCCGAGGCGATCTTGGCGAGCGCCGAGCGCGCCCCGCCCGCCAGCGTCGCCCCGCCCCACGATTCGATCATGCGCGCGCCGGCCGCCAGCGCCGCCAGTTCCTCGCTGGTGAACGTCAGCGGCGGCAGGTGCGCGGCGCGGTTCAGCCGATAGCCGATCCCCGCCTCGCCCTCGATCGGCACGCCCGACAGCTGCAGGTCGCGCACGTCGCGATAGACCGTGCGCGGCGATACCGACAGCCATTCGGCCAGCTGCTGCGCGGTGGTCAGGCGCCGCCCGCGCAGCAGCTCGGCGATCTGGAACAGGCGGTCGGCGCGGCGGGTCATCGGTCGGTCGGGGCGGGAGCGTGGAAGGCCGTGGGGGACGGTGTCGCGATGATACGCCGTGGCGCCGCGGGCGGGCCGGCGTTCAGCGGCCCGGCGCGTGCAGGCCGACGCGGTTGCCTTCGGTATCGTGTACGAAGCCGACGTAGCCGATCTCGCGCGGCAGCTCGATGACGGGGCCGTCCACCGCGCCGCCCGCGCGCCGTGCGCGTTCGAGCGCGGCCGTCACGGAGGTGCCCGCGCTCAGGTAGATCAGCGCGCCGGCCGCGGCTGGCCTGCTGCCGTGCGGGTCCTGCACGAGGCCGCCGTCGCTGCTGCTGGCGCCGTCGGCGGCGCTGAAGATCGCCATCGGCACGCCGCCCGAGATCTCGCGGCGCAGCGTGGTGTCGAGCATCGATTCGTAGAAGCGCGTGGCGCGATCGAGGTCGATGACGGGAATGCTGAACCAGGCGAGCGTGCGCGGGGCGGCGGCGGTCGGGGTGGTGGTGGTCGAGGTCATCTGGGTCTCCTTGGCGGGTGGGATCGCATCGATCGGATGCGGCAGACGCAGTGTGGCGGGGGGCTGCTGACACCGTTCTGTCAGCAGCCGGCGGCGACCGCGATGATCGGCCCGATATCGGCCCGATATCGGCTCGATTCGGCGGGAGGACGGGGGCGTGGTGCCCTGCCGATTCAGTCAAGCAGGAAACGAAAAAGGCCGGAAAATTCCGGCCCTCGGGGCTGATGCGATGCCGCGCGAGACGGCTCGCGCGGGCGGTGCCTACGCGTCGTCGGTGCCCGCCGCGCCGCCGTCGCCGTCCGCCGGGCGCTGGCGCACGCTGCCCGCCACCACGTCGAAGCGGAATAGCCGGCATTCGAGCGCGCCGTTGAAGAGCGGCGTCTTGGCCGATTCGCGCAGGCGCAGCTGGCCGGGCAGCGAGCGGTCCGAGGTCAGCAGGAACGCCTGCCAGCCCGCGAAGCGCTGCTTCAGCGCGTTGCCGAGCGCGATGAAGAACTCGCTGTCGGGCGCGTCGACGTGGGTGCGGCGGAACGCGTCGTCGTTGCCGCGATTGCGGCCGGTCTCGCGCGCGTCGCCGCGCGGGCCGCGCCCGCGCACCTCGATGCGCTCGCCATACGGCGGGTTCGCCACGATCAGCCCCGGCGCGTCGGCGGGCGGCGCCATGAAGCGCGCGTCGACCTGCTTCAGCGAGATGCCCGGCACGCCCGCGCGTTCGAGGTTCGCGCGCGCCTTGTCGAGCATGTCGCCGGAGATGTCGCTGCCGTACACCGGCAGCGCGTCGCGCCTGCCGCGCGCGGCGCGCTTGGCGTCCATCGCGGCCACCTTCAGCGTCTGCCACGCGGTGATGTCGTATTGCTTGAGCTTCTCGAAGCCGAACCGGCGCTCCACGCCCGGCGCCACGTCGAGCGCGATCTGCGCGGCCTCGGCGAGGAACGTGCCGCTGCCGCACATCGGATCGTAGAGCGGCACGGCCGGGGTCCAGCCCGCCACGCGCAGGATGCCGGCCGCGAGGTTCTCGCGCAGCGGCGCCGCGCCCTTGTCGAGCCGCCAGCCGCGCTTGAACAGCGGCTCGCCGGAGGTGTCGAGGTAGAGCGTGCAATGCGTTGCGGTCAGGAACGCGAACACGCGCACGTCGGGCAGCGCGGTGTCGATGCTCGGGCGCGCGCCGGTCTTCTCGCGCAGCCGGTCGCAGATCGCGTCCTTCACGCGCAGCGTCGCGAACTCGAGGCTCTTGAGCGGCGACTTGATCGCGGTGATGTCGACGCGCAGCGTCTGGGTGGCGGCGAACCAGCGTTCCCACTGCTGTTCGAGCGCGAGCGCGTAGACGTCCTGCTCGCTGCGGTACGGGCGATCGGCGATCTTCAGCAGCACGCGGCTCGCGATGCGCGAATGCAGGTTGGCGGCCATGCCGGCCATCCAGCCGCCGCGGAAATGGACGCCGCCGGGCACCTGGGCGCCGGCCTCGAACGGCGCGCCGGCGGTGCGCCGCGCGCCGATCTCGGCCAGTTCGGCCGCGAGCGCGGCTTCGAGCCCACGCGGGCAGGGGGCGAAGAAATCGAATAGGGAGGAGGACATGGGGCGGGGCGGCGAGGCGTACAAAAGCCGTCATTGTACGCGGGCGGCGGCGCCGGACCGAGGCGCCGTGGCGTGGGTGCTGCTGCGCGGCTCGGGAACGCGGCGGGAGGCCGGGTGGGGGTGGCTGCGCGGGCGGGCTGAACGGGGGCGGTCGGGCGATTCGGGCATCGGGGCGGCCGGCGCCGGGAGCCGTCGCCGACCGGCGCTTCGTGCCTTGCCATGGCAGCGACGCGTGATGCCGGACGGGATCGCGCGCCGGGCCGGATTACGCACCGCCCACCATGCACCGCGCATGACGCAGCGCTTGGTCTCCAACGCCGAACGCCCAACGCCGAACGCCGAACGCCGAACGCCGAACGCCGAACGCCCAACGCCCAACGCCCAACGCCCAACGCCCAACGCCCAACGCCCAACGCCCAACGCCCGACATCCAGCGCTACCACCGCATCCGGACCGCCGCCAGCTCAATGCGGACGCGTCTTGCGCTCGCCGCGCCCGGCAAGCGGCCAGACCAGGCTCAGCGGGTTCGCGCGCACGGCGCGCCCGATCGCGGCCAGCAGTGCCCGCACCCGGGTCGGCCGCAAGCTGCGCGAGCGCACCGCCATCGTGAACGCGAGCGCGAAGCTGACGGCGACGTTGAGCACCGCCATCGACAGCACGCCGGCCACCGCCCACCACAGCTCGGCCGATTCGAGCGCGCCCTTGCCGAGCACGCCGAGGGCCACCCCGATCGAGCCCGCCGACAGCGTCACGTGGCGCACCTCGAAGCCGAACGCGAAGGCGCTGACGATCGCCGGCACCAGCCCGAGCATCATGCCGAGCCCGACGTTGCCGACCACCCCGGCCACGTTGCTTCGGCAGAAGCGGGCCAGCCGCGCCGCGCCCGCCACGCCGAGCGTGAGCCGCAGCCGGCGGTGCCAGGCGATCGCGTCGCCGACGCGGTGCAGCACGAACCAGTTGTCGGCCCAGCCCGCGATCAGGCTCGACGCCCACAGCAGCACGCCGGTCAGCGCCGCGTAGACGGGCGTCGGCCCGAGCAGCGAGAACGAGTGCAGCGTGGCGTGCGCCTTGGCGGGCGGGATCACGTCGGCGTGCAGCAGCGCGTGGCTGCCGAGCTGCACGGCCAGGCACACCGGCAGCACCACCAGCACGTTGCCGGTGACCGCGGCGGCCTGGGTGCGGATCAACGCGATCACCGAGGCCACGAACTCGCGCACGCCCTCCTCGCTGCCGGTGCCGTCGAGTTCGCGCGCGAGCGTCGGCGCGGTCATGGCCGGCTGCTTGGTGGCGAGCGTGAAGTGCAGGAAGTGCATCAGCGTGAAGCTTGCCGCGTAGTTGAGGCCGGCCAGGAAACCCTCGACCATCGCCTGCAGGTGGATCCCGGTGATCCAGAACTTCACGCAGACGGTGGCCACCGTGACGAGCCCGCCGCCGGCGGCCATCCGCAGCATCTTCAGGTAGTCGGCGCGGCCGCGCGTGATGTAGTGCTCGCCGGTGTCGGCGTTGGTCTCGACCAGCTTGCGCGCGAACAGCGAGGTGTTGCTGCGCACCAGGTGCGCGACGCTCTGGCTGCTCAGGTTCGCGTCGATCAGCTCGGCGGTCAGGCGCGCGAGGCCGCGGCGGTCGTCGCGGGCCATCCAGGCGTTGAGCAGCGATTCGGCGCGCTGGATCCGCATGCGCATGCGCTCGACCTGGAACACGATGTCGACCGACACGCCGTTGCGATAGAGATGCGCGGAGACGTCGTCGGCCGATTCGCGGCATTCGTCGAGCAGCACGCGCAGGTAGTTGACCTCGTGCAGCAGCCGGTCCGGCTCGCCGCCGTCGTCGACGGCCGCCTGCGCGGCTTCCACCGCCAGCATCGCGCGCATCAGGCGGTAGAAAGGCTGCGCGTCGATCGGGCGGTGCGCGTCGTCATCGGAGAGCCGGCTGCGCACCGTCTGCGACAGACCGGTCGAGCTGATCTGGCAGCTCAGGTTGTGCAGCGCGGCCAGCAGGTCGCGCGAGAACGAGCCCGGCTGGTGGCGCTCGGCCTCGCTGACGTCGTGGCCGAACAGCGCCTGCAGCCGTGCCAGCAGGTCGTCGGGCAGCGCCTCGATCCAGGCGCCGTCGCCGGGCGCCGGGAACATCAGCGTAAACAGCGCGGCCAGCTCGCGGCGGTTCGGCGCCGGCGGGATCAGCGATGCGTCGATGCGCTCGAACAGCGCGCCGAAGAAGCCCGAGTGGACCGGCATGCCGGCGTCGCAGAGCAGCGAGATGGCGTCGGTCTCGCGCAGCAGCGCGCGCAGGATCCGCGCGACATGGGTCTTCCAGGCCGGATTGCGGTCGAGCACGTGGAGCACGTAGCGCAGCCGCGCGTGGGCGGTGGCCGCGGGCGAACGCGGCGCGGTGGCGGCGGCGCCGTCGGCCGTGCCCGGCTGCACCGCGCCGTCGCGGCGCAGCCAGTGCGCGAGTTCGATCAGCCACTCGCTGCGCTCGGCGTAGGGCGCATCGGCGTCGGCGTTCGCGAGCAGCGCGTCGAGCTGGTGGCTGGCGCTGCGCGAGGCGCGCCATTTCTTCAGGAGGATCGGGAGGGATCGGAACATGGGCGGTCGAGGGTGGGCCACGAGGGGCGGCGCCGATCGGCGCCGCGGCGGCCGATGGGGCGCGCGGCGGACCGGGCCGGCGGCACGGGCGGATTGCCGGCGGGCCGCAAGGCGTCAAGCATCGTCAATCGATCGCGAAAACGCAAGGCGACCGGTGCTGCCGGCGCCGGTTCCGCACGCGATGAACAAGGATTGTCAAATCGAAGGGATGGGGCAACCGTGCGACCGGCTCGGCACGGCGGCCCGAGGCGAGGGCCGCGGGGGCGCGCGGGCGGCACCGAGCGGCTGCCGCCCCGGCCTTGCCGTGCCGTGGCCTGGTTCGCCGCTTGTATGTTTAAACCAGACCAGTACGGTAAAGTCTGACGGTAGCCAGACAAGACCGTGCAGTTTGTCCGCCGCTTGGGCGTTCGAGCCCGTGACTGAGTAAAGAGCGCACGGTCGCCGTGCTGGTCTTCCCGAAACCCGAACGGTTACGCGCCCCGGCACCGCCGAGTGCGCATGTACAAGCATGGGATCCGAAGATCATGTCTGCTCCTTCCTTCGTCACGGTTGGCATCGATGTGGCCAAAGCCCACGTCGATGTCGCCTTGCTGGGCGCCCGTCTGGACGCTCAACGCTTCAACAATGACGCCGACGGCCATACGGCGCTGGCCACGGCATTACAGCCATTGGGCATCGATCTGGTCGTCATGGAAGCGACCGGTGGCTATGAAGCCGAATTGGCCTGCGCTCTGCAAGGTGCTGGCTTGCCGGTGGCCGTCGTCAATCCCCGCCAGGCTCGTGACTTCGCGCGTGCCATGGGCAAGCTCGCCAAGACCGATTCCATCGACGCCCGCATGCTCGCCGAAATGGCCTCGGTGCTGGTGCGTCGTGAAGATCTGTCCCGCTTGCTGCGCCCCGTCTCCGACGAGCGCCAGCAGTGGCTTGCTGCTCTGCTGACGCGCAGGCGCCAGTTGATCACCATGCTCTTATCCGAGCGGCAGCGGCTGCAAATCACGCCCGAGCGTTTGCATCCCAGTTTGCAGGCCATCATCGCCGCCATTCAGGCCCAGCTCGACGACATCGATGCTCAAATGGTCGGCCACGTTCGCGAACACTTTGCTGAACTCGACCGATTGCTGCAATCGACTCGCGGCATCGGCCCGGTATCCAGTGCCTGCCTGATTGCTCAACTGCCGGAACTGGGCAAGCTCAATCGTCGCCAGATTGCGGCACTCGTGGGCGTTGCCCCTGTCGCTTGCGATTCGGGCTCGCGCCAAGGACGACGACGTGTGCAGGGCGGGCGCTTTGAAATTCGCCGCGTGCTGTACATGGCGACGCTCACTGCAACCCGCCACAACCCGGCTATCAAGGCCTTCCATCAACGTCTCAAAGCAGCCGGCAAACTGCCCAAGGTCGCGCTGGTTGCCTGCATGCGCAAGCTCCTGACCATGCTCAATGCCATGGTCAAATCCAACACCCCCTGGGACGATTCGCTTCATCTCGCTTGACTCGAGACACGGTTACTCAGTCCGCCGCTTGCGTCGCGCCGGTGTCGAGCGGGCAGCGCACCGCGGCCGGCGCCGCCGTACCGCTCTTGGCGGTCGTGCCGGCCGGCTGCGCGGCCATCGCGCGCACGCCGGCCGCGATCCGCCCGGCCAGCTCGCCGACGGCCTGGCGGTGGCCGGCCACCAGCGCGTCGTAACCGGCGCCCACCGGCTCGCTGAGCGTGCTGCGGCAGGTCATGACCGATTGCGTCGCGAGCGAGCGCACGCTCCACACCGCGTCGAGCGCGGCGCGCTTGCCGGGCCAAGACTCGAAGCGCTGCACGTCGACGCTGACGCGATAGACGGGCACGCCCGGCGGCACCGCCGCGTCGGCCACGTCGATCGTGTCGAGCCGGTGCGTGAGCGCCGCCGACAGCGCGTGGCGGATCTCGTCGGCGGGCGGCGAGGCCCAGCGGTGCTCCTCGAGCACGTCCACGCGCGCGGCGTCGCGCTGCACCACCAGCTGGGTCCTGGCGACCTGCTCGGGCACGTCGACGGCCGGCACCTGGATCAGGAATGCCGGAGTGGCCTGCATCGCGCGGCCGGCCGTCACCGTGGCCGCGTCCCCCGAGAGCGTGTAGAAGTGCGACGGCGGCGATGCACAGCCGGCCGCGAGCGCGACCACGGCAGCCGCCGCGGTGAGCGCTTTCAGGCCGCCTGACAGGCCGCTTGACGCGGCGCGGCGAACGGAACGGGGCGTGCGGTCGGTCATTTCTGGTCTCCGGCTTTGCCGCGCAGCAGCGATTCGGGATGCCGCTCGAGATAGTCGGCGAGATTGTTCAGCGTCTGCAGCGTGCGCGTCAGTTCCTTGAGCGCGCCGCGCACGTCGGACTGCAGCGGCGAATCCTGCTGCAGCGTGGCCTCGGCCGTCGTGAAGGTCTGCTTGGCGGCCGACAGCGTGTCGCGCGCCTGCGGCGCGACCTGCGTGTCGAGCTGCTGGAACAGCTGGTCGGCATGCTTGAGCGCGTCGTTGAGGTTGTTGCCGATCTGGTCGAACGGCACCTTGTCGAGCTTCTTGGCGATGTCGGCCACCTGCAGCTGCAACTCGTCGAGCGTGTTCGGCACGGTCGGCAGTTCGACCGGCTTGCGGCTCAGGTCGAGCTTGGCGGGCGGCGCCTTCGGGAAGAAGTCGACCGCCACGTAGAGCTGGCTCGTCAGCAGGTTGCCGGTGCGCAGCTGGCCGCGCAGGCCGTGCTCGACGAGGCGCCGCAGGATGTCCTGCTGCGCGGCCTCGCCCTGGCTCGCGACGAGTTCGCGGAAGCGCTTGCCGAGCCGCTCCGGATAGACGTTCATGGTGACCGGCATCAGGAAGTTCTTGTGCTGCGGGTCGTAGTCGATCCCGATGTTGGTGACGTTGCCGAGCACGATGCCGCGGAAGTCCACCGGCGCGCCCACCGACAGGCCGCGCAGCGACTGGTTGAAGTTCATCACCACCGCTACGGGCTGGCCGTCCGGGTCGCGCATCGCGTCGGCCTCGTCGGAGCCGAGCGGGAAGGTCGCGCCGTTCTTCACCGGGTTGCCGGCCGACTGGTCCGGCGGCGACTGGAACGCGAGGCCGCCGAGGATCACCGTGGCCAGCGACTGCGTGTTGAGCTTGAAGCCGCTCGAATCGAGCCGCAGGTCCACGCCGCTCGCCTGCCACCAGCGCGTGTTGGTGCCGACGTACTGGTCGTAGGGCGCGTTGACGAACACGTTGAACGTCACGCTCTTGCCGTCCTTGTCGAGCGAGAAGCCGACCACCTGGCCCACCTGCACGCGCCGGTAGTAGACCGGCGAGCCGATGTCCACCGAGCCGAGCGAATCGCCGTGCAGCACGTAGGAGGTGCCCTTCTCGTCGCCGGTGACGGGCGGCGGCGTCTCGAGCCCGGCGAAGTCGGTCTCGGTATCGGGCGAGCGGCCCGCGTCCACGCCGATGTAGGCGCCCGACAGCAGCGTGTTGAGCCCGGACACGCCGCTCACGCCGACGCGCGGACGCACCACCCAGAAGCGCGTGCCCTTCACCGCGAAGTCCTCGGCTTCCTTCTTCAGCTGCACGTTGACGAGCACGTGCGAGAGATCCTTCGAGAGCTTGATGGTCTTGACCGTGCCGATCTCGACGTCCTTGTACTTGACCTGGGTCTTGCCCGGCTCGAGCCCCTCGGCGCTGCGGAAGCTGATGGTGATCTCGGGGCCGCGGTCGAACACCGACTTCACGACCAGCCCGACGCCGATCAGCGCGGCCACCAGCGGCACCAGCCAGACCAGCGACGGCAGCCAGCCGGTGCGGCGCGTGACGACGGCCGACGGCAGTTCGGGGCGTTCGGGGGGAGCCGCATTCGGGTCGTGCTGCGGGCCTTGCGGACTATTCATGGTGTTTTCCAGAAGTAACGACGTGATCCCAGATCAGGCGCGGATCGAACTGCATCGACGCGAGCATCGTCAGGATCACCACGGAGCCGAACGCGAGCGCGCCGGGGCCGGCCGTGATCTCGGCCAGCGACCGGAAGTGGACCAGCGCGACGGTCAGCGTGACGACGAAGATGTCGAGCATCGACCAGCGGCCGATCCGCTCGACGATCCGGAACAGCTTGGTGCGCTGCACCGGCCGCCAGCTCGAGCGGCGCTGCGCGCTGATCACGAGGATCGTCAGCGCGCCGAGCTTGAGCATCGGCACCAGGATGCTGGCGACGAACACCACCACCGCGAGCGGCCAGTCGCCCGACACCCAGAAGTAGACGACGCCGCTCATGATGGTGTCTTCCTGCGCGCCGACGATCGAGGCGGTGCGCATGATCGGCAACAGGTTCGCGGGAATATACAGGATCGCGGCGGCCAGCAGCAGCGCCCAGGTGCGCATGATGCTGTCCGGCTTGCGCAGGTGCAGTGGCGTGCCGCAGCGCATGCACGGCTCGGGCGGATGCGCGTCGGGACGCGCGAGCTTCTGCACGTGGCCGCAGGCGTGGCAGCTCGCCAGGCCCTCGCGGGCGGCGGAGACGATCTTCATTGGCGTGGGGCTCCGGTGGCGGGCGCGGCGGGGCCGGCAGGGCCGGCGGACGGAGCGGACCGGATCGAGGCGGGCGCGGCGGCCGGGTGGCCGGCGCGGCCGGACGCACCGGGGGCGTCGGGAGCATCGCCATCCGGGGCGCCGTCGCGGTGCGCGCGCAGCGCATCGGCGACGTCCCATAGCGCGCGCGGGTCGAACATCACGACCACGGCCAGCATCAGCGTGAGCACGCCGAACGCGAACAGCGCGGCCTCCGGCACCACGCGCGCGAGGCTCACCATCTTGACGATGGTGACGAGGATGCCGAGCATGAACACCTCGATCATGCCCCACGGCCGCACCAGCTGGATCGCGCGCAGCACCGCGTTGAAGCCGGGCGGCACGTGGCCGGCGCGCAGCGAGAACAGCACGTAGAGCAGCGCGGCCATCTCGATCAGCGGGAACAGCAGCGTCGAGCAGAACACCATGATCGCGACGATCTGCATGCCCTGGTCCCACAGCGCGCCGAGCGCGCCGAGCAGGGTGGTCTGGACGTGGATGCCGTTGACGTCCATTTCGAGGATCGGAAAAGTCTGGGCGATCACGAACGTGATCAGCGCGGCCAGCGTGAGCGCGCAAAGCGGCTCGATGCGGGTCGAGCCGCTGCGATACAGCAGCGCATCGCAGCGCGGGCAGCGCGCGCTTTCCTTGCGGCTAAGCTGCGGTTTGTGCAACAGTGCGTCGCACTCATGACAGGCAATCAGATCGTTTCTTTCCATAGGGGACGACGGTTGCGCGCCATCACGGGGACGCTGGGGAGGGCGGGAACCCGCGCCAATCTTACCAAAACGCGATTTTTGCGGTGTCAACCCCGTTTTCGGGTCGGCCCGGGCGGGCCGTGCCGCCACTGCACGATCGGGCCGGATCCGGCGGCCCGGCCAGTTTTCAGCCTCCGCAACCACCGGAAGGTTGCGGTAGCATGGCGCCCTTGAATGTGTCGGATTCCTGACAGCCAGGGCCGGCGCCGCTCCCCGTTTTTCGAGGCAATCCAATGGCATCGTCCCTGTCGCTGAACCGGCCGGCCGCCTACACGCGCACCGCGATCGCGCTGCACTGGCTGATCGCGCTGCTGATCGTCTGCGGTTTCGCGCTCGGCTGGGTGATGACCGACATCCCCGGCTTCACGCCCACCAAGCTCAAATATTTCTCCTGGCACAAGTGGATCGGCGTGACGGTGTTCGCGCTGGCCGTGATCCGCGTGCTGTGGCGAGCAACTCACGTGCCGCCGCCGCTGCCGGCCGGCACCTCGCGGCTCGCCACGGGCGGCGCGCACGCCGTCCATGCGCTGCTCTACCTGCTGATGCTGGCGATCCCGATCACCGGCTATCTCTACAGCTCGGCCTCGAACATCCCGGTCGTCTATCTCGGCCTGATCCCGCTGCCGCGCCTGATCGATCCCGATCCGGCATTGAAGGAAACGCTGAAAACCCTGCACGTGACGCTGAACTACACGCTGCTCGTGCTGGTGTCGCTGCATGTGCTGGCCGCGCTGAAGCACCAGCTGTTCGACCGCGACGGCGTGCTCGCGCGCATGCTCCCGTTCCTCAAGTAAGAAAGGCTCGTCATGAAGATTGCATTGCATCGTTCCGTGCTCGCGGCCGTGGCCGCCGCCGCGCTCGCCGTCTCGGGCAGCGCGCTCGCGCAGGTGGACCTCGCCAAAAGCAGGGTGTCGGCCGTCTCGAAGCAGATGAACGTGCCGACCGAGGGCGTGTTCAAGAAGTTCAGCGCCGATGTGAAGTTCGATCCGGCGAAGGCCGCCCAGGGCAGCGCGCAGATCAGCATCGACATCGCCAGCTTCGATCTCGGCGACAAGATGTACAACGACCAGGTGGCCGGCAAGGAATGGTTCGACGCGAAGGGGTTCCCGCAGGCGACGTTCATTTCGTCGTCGATCGCGCCGGCGGGCGGCAACAAGTACAACGTGGCCGGCAAGCTGACCATCAAGGGCAAGACGGTGCCGGTCACCGTGCCCGTGACGGTCACCGACAGCGGCGCGACGCGCGTGTTCGACGGCGTGCTGCCGATCAAGCGCTCGACCTTCGAGATCGGCACCGGCGAGTGGAAGGACACCTCGGTCGTCGCCGACGAAGTCCAGATCAAGTTCCATCTCGTCGCCGCGAAGTGATCGCGGCCGGCGAATCGTATCCGGACGCCGCGCGCTGCCGTGGCGTTCGCTCAACCGCAAGCTAGGAGAATGATTTGAACAAGTCCTTGATGATGGCGGCCGGCGCGCTCGCCGCCGCGCTGTCGATTCCGGCGATGGCCGCGCCGGTGACGTACCAGTTCGACCCGAGCCACACCTACCCGAGCTTCGAGACCGACCACTTCGGCGGCCTCTCGGTGTGGCGCGGCAAGTTCGACGAATCGAGCGGCACCGTGACGCTCGATCGCGCGGCGAAGACGGGCAGCGTCGAGGTGACGACCAAGATCGCGTCGATCCACACCGGCAGCGCGAAGCTCGACGAGCACGTGCAGACGCCGGACTTCTTCGACGCGGCCAAGTACCCGGATGCGACCTACAAGGGCACGCTGAAGTTCGAGGGCGACAAGCCGGTGGCGGTGGTCGGCAACCTGACGCTGCACGGCGTGACCAAGCCGCTGACGCTGAAGATCGACTCGTTCAAGTGCATGCAGCACCCGATGCTCAAGCGTGAAGTGTGCGGCGTGGACGCCGTCGGCGAATTCAACCGCGACGAGTTCGGCATCGACTACGGCAAGCAGTACGGTTTCAAGATGAAGACCAAGCTGCTGATCTCGGCCGAGGCGGTCGCGCAGTAAGCGCGGCATGACCGGCGCCCGGCGCCGGAACGTCAGCACGAAGAAAACCGCCGCGACCGGCAACGGGCGCGGCGGTTTGTTGTTTGGCCAAGCCGCGCGACACGAATCGGGCGGCGCTCGCGCCCGGCGCTTGTCCACCGGGCGCTGTGCCCAGCAGACGTGCGAGCCGTCGCGGCACCTCGCGCGGACGAAAAAAAACCGGCTCGATCGAGCCGGTTTTCCGGGCGGCGAACGCCGCGCGTCAGACCTGCGCGCCCGCGTTCGGATCGTTCGGGTCGTGCGCGCCCTTCTTGTCGCCGCGGATCAGGTCCTCGCGGCGGATGCCGAGCCACATCGCCAGCGACCCGGCCACGAACACCGACGAGTAGATGCCGAACATGATCCCGACCGTCAGCGCCAGCGCGAAGTAGTGCAGCGTCGGGCCGCCGAAGAAGAACATCGACAGCACCATCATTTCGGTCGAGGTGTGCGTGATGATGGTGCGCGACATGGTGCTCGTGATCGCGTGGTTGATCACTTCCTGCACGGTCATCTTGCGTTCGCGCCGGAACGTCTCGCGGATCCGGTCGAAGATCACGACCGACTCGTTGACCGAGTAGCCGAGCACGGCCAGCACCGCGGCCAGCACCGACAGCGAGAACTCCCACTGGAAGAACGCGAAGAAGCCGAGAATGATCACCACGTCGTGCAGGTTGGCGATGATGCCGGCCACCGCGTATTTCCACTCGAAGCGGAACGACAGGTAGATCACGATGCCGACCACCACGCAGGCGAGGGCGAGCAGGCCGTCGGTGGCGAGTTCCCTGCCGACCTGCGGGCCGACGAACTCCACGCGCTGCAGCTGCACGTCGGGGTTCTGCGCCTTGAGGCCCGCCATCACCTGATCGCTCTGCTGCGCCGAGGTCAGGCCCGGCTTCAGCGCGAGGCGGATCATCACGTTGCGCGAGGTGCCGAAGCTCTGCACCTGCGCGTCGGCGTAGCCGAGCTTGCCGAGCGCGGCGCGCACCGGCTCGAGTTCGGCCGTCTGCTGGTACTGCACTTCGAGCACCGTGCCGCCGGTGAACTCCACCGACAGGTGCAGGCCGCGATGCACGAGGAAGAACACGGCGGCCAGGAACGTCACGAGCGAGATCACGTTGAAGACCAACGCGTGCCGCATGAACGGGATGTCTTTACGGATGCGGAAAAATTCCATGTGCGTTCTCCGGCGCTTATTGGGACGAGCCCGGCTTCTTCGGCGGGACGCCGGGGCCGGAGCGGCGGCGCGCCACCGGCTTCGCGCCGCGTGCCGGGGTGCCGGCGTTCGCGGCCTTGGCCGCCGGGCGGGCCGCTTTCGCGGTGCCGGCGTCGCCATCCTGGTCGAGCCGCGCCTGGCCCGCGCCGGGCGTGGCCGCCGCCGGCTTCCAGACCTGGCCGATCGAGACCGACTTGAGCTTCTTGCGGCCGCCGTACCAGAGGTTCACGAGGCCGCGCGAGAAGAACACGGCCGAGAACATCGAGGTCAGGATGCCGATACAGTGGACGATCGCGAACGCGCGCACCGGGCCGGAGCCGAACGCGAGCAGCGCGAGGCCGGCGATCAGCGTGGTGACGTTCGAGTCGAGAATCGTCGCCCAGGCGTGCGCGTAGCCCTGCTGGATCGCGATCTGCGGCGAGGCGCCGTTGCGCAGCTCCTCGCGCACGCGTTCGTTGATCAGCACGTTCGAGTCGATGGCCATGCCGAGCGCGAGCGCGATGGCGGCGATGCCGGGCAGCGTCAGCGTGGCCTGCATCACCGACAGCGCCGCCACCAGCAGCAGCAGGTTCACCGACAGGCCGATCACCGACACCACGCCGAACAGCAGGTAGTAGGCGACCATGAAGACCGTGATCGCCACGAAGCCCCAGATCACCGAATGCACGCCCATGCGGATGTTGTCGGCGCCGAGGCTCGGGCCGATGGTGCGTTCCTCGATGATGTCCATCGGCGCGGCGAGCGAGCCGGCGCGCAGCAGCAGCGCGAGGTCGGCCGCGGCCTGCGGGGTCGGCTGGCCGGTGATCTGGAAGCGGTCGCCGAGTTCGGACTGGATCGTCGCGACCGTCAGCACTTCACCCTTGCCTTTCTCGAACAGCACCATCGCCATCGGCTTGCCGATGTTCTCGCGCGAGACCGTGCGCACCGAGCGGCCGCCGTTCGAGTCGAGCCGGATGTTGACCGACGGGCGGTTGTGCTCGTCGAAGCCGGCCGAGGCGTCGATGATGCGGTCGCCGGTGAAGATCACCTGCTTGCGCAGCAGTACCGGCGCCTGGTTGCCCTGCGTGAACAGCTCGTCGCCCGGCGGCACCGGGTCGGTCGGGTTCGGATGCAGGTTGGTCGGATCGGCGAGGCGCGCCTCGAGCGTGGCGGTGCGGCCGATGATGTCCTTCGCCTTCGCCGTGTCCTGCACGCCCGGCAGTTCGACCACGATGCGGTCGCGCCCCTGCTGCTGGAGGATCGGCTCGGACACGCCGAGTTCGTTGACGCGGTTGTGCAGCGTGGTCAGGTTCTGCTTCAGCGCGGCGTCTTCCACGGCCTGCTGGACCGCCGGCGTGAAGGTGCCGACCACCTGGTAGCCGCCGCCGCCGGGCTGCGTGGCCCATTGCAGTTCGGCGATCGAGCCCGCCAGGAAGCGGCGTGCCTGCTCGGCGGTGTCCTGGTCGGCGAAATTCGCGACCACCGACTGGTCGACGCGGTTCACGCCGCCGTCGCGGATGCCGCGATCGCGCAGCTGGGTGCGCGCGTCGGTGGCGTCGGAATCGAGCTTCTTGTTCAGCGCGCCCGTCATGTCGACCTGCAGCAGGAAGTGGACGCCGCCGCGCAGGTCCAGGCCGAGGTACATGGGCAGCGCGTGCAGCGCGGTCAGCCAGCGCGGCGAGGCGCTCTGCAGGTTCAGCGCGACGACGTATTGCGGATCGCTCGGGTCGCTGTTGAGCGCCTTCTGCAAGAGATCCTTCGCGCGCAGCTGGGTATCGGTGTCCTTCAGGCGCACGCGGATGTTCGCGTTGTTCGCCGAATTGTCGAACGTGACGTCGTCCGGCGCGATCTTCGCGGCCGTGAGCGCCGCCTCGACCTGGGCGAGCGTGTCCGAGTCGATCTTGACCGTGGCCTTGCCGCTCGACACCTGTACCGCCGGCGCCTCGCCGTAGAAGTTGGGCAATGTGTACAGAAGGCCGATCGCGAGCGCGACGACCATCACGACATATTTCCAGATTGGGTAACGATTCATGAGGGGGCCGAACGGGAAAGTTGGCTTGAAAAGCGTCGCGTCCGGCGACCTCGCCGCCCGCGCGTCGTTCGCGCGGGCCGGCTCGGATGCCGGACGCTCGGGGTACCGCTTACAGCGACTTGATCGTGCCCTTCGGCAGGATCGTCGTCACGGCCGACTTCTGGACCGTGATCTCGGTGCCTTCGGACACCTCGACGCCGACGTAGGCCTCACCGACCTTCGTGACCTTGCCCACCAGGCCGCCGTTCGTCACGACCTCGTCGCCCTTGGCCATCGCGGCGAGCATGTTGCGATGCTCCTTCTGGCGCTTCATTTGCGGGCGGATCATGATGAAGTAGAGCACCGCGAACATCAGGACGAGCGGCAGAAAGCTCATCAGGCTCGATTCGGCGCCACCGCCGGCGCCTTGCGCGAATGCATTGGAAATGAACGACACCTTGGTCTCTCCGTTGGGATGATCAGAAAAATAAGCCGGCTATTCTACCACCGGCGAAAAACGCGACGGCACCGCAAATGCGCTTTGGGATCAAGCTGTTAAGCCGGGTTCCGGCGATTTGCCGTGTTTCACGAAAGCATATTGTAATGTTGCGGGGCGCTCGCGGCCGGCGCGATCCGCGAAAAACGCGGCCCCGGGAGCATCGCCGCGGCATTCGACAAGCGTATGACGAATGGCGCGGCGGCGCGACTTCCGCGGGTCGCAGCGGTTGTTCATGACCGTCATCCGCCCGCCGCCGTTGCCCCCGGCGCGACCGGCTCGGCATCGACGCCGCGCGCACGGTCGGCCGCGAAGCGCGCGCGGAACGCGTCGAACGCATGCGTCTCGATCGCCTCGCGGATCTCGCTCATCAGCTTCAGGTAGTAATGCAGGTTGTGGATCGTGTTCAACTGCGCGCCGAGGATCTCGCCCACGCGGTGCAGGTGATGCAGGTAGCCGCGCGTGAAGTTGCGGCAGGTGTAGCAGTCGCAACTCTCGTCGAGCGGCTTCAGCGAGTTGCGGTGCGTCGCGTTGCGGATCTTCACGTCGCCGAAGCGCGTGAACAGCCAGCCGTTGCGCGCGTTGCGGGTCGGCATCACGCAGTCGAACATGTCGACGCCGTTGGCCACGCCCTCGACCAGATCCTCGGGCGTGCCCACCCCCATCAGGTAGTGCGGCTTGTGCGCCGGCAGCTTCGGGCCGACATGGCGCAGCACGCGCATCATGTCTTCCTTCGGCTCGCCCACCGACAGCCCGCCGATCGCGTAGCCATGGAAGTCGAGCGCGGCGAGGCCCGCCAGCGACTCGTCGCGCAGATCCTCGAACATGCCGCCCTGCACGATCCCGAACAGCGCGTTCGGGTTGCCGAGCCGGTTGAATTCGTCGAGCGAGCGCTTCGCCCAGCGCAGCGACATGCGCATCGACCCGGCCGCCTCCTGGTGGGTGGTCGGCACGTTGTCGGTGGCGTAGGGCGTGCATTCGTCGAACTGCATGACGACGTCCGAGTTCAGCACCTTCTGGATCTGCATCGACACCTCGGGCGACAGGAACAGCTTGTCGCCGTTGATCGGCGAGGCGAACGTCACGCCGTCCTCGGTGATCTTGCGCAGGTCGCCGAGCGAGAACACCTGGAAGCCGCCCGAGTCGGTCAGGATCGGCTTGTCCCAGCCCATGAAGCGGTGCAGGCCGCCGTGCGCGCCGATCGTCTCGAGGCCGGGGCGCAGCCACAGGTGGAACGTGTTGCCGAGGATGATCTGCGCCTGCATCTCGCGCAGCTCGCGCGGCTGCACCGCCTTGACGGTGCCGTAGGTGCCCACCGGCATGAAGATCGGCGTCTCGACCACGCCGTGGTTCAGCGTGACGCGGCCGCGGCGCGCGTGGCCGTCGGTCGTCAGCAGGTCGAATTTCAGCCCGTTGTCGGGTGGTACGTGGGGCGACACGGATTCCGGTTGGCGATCGGTCATTCAGGTACTCCTGGCCACCGGAATACAGTCCGGCGCTCGTTGCGAGTGGTTGCGGATGCCGCCGGCGCTCTGAACGCGCCGGCGGCGGAAAAAGGGTGGGGCGCCGGGGTGGGGCGCCGCCTCAGTCGGGCTCGCGCCGCGTGAGCAGCATGGCGTCGCCGTAGCTGAAGAAGCGGTAGCGTCCGGCGATCGCGTGGCGGTACGCGGCGCGGATCGGCTCGATGCCGGCGAACGCCGACACCAGCATCAGCAGCGTCGATTTCGGCAGATGGAAATTGGTGACGAGCCGGTCCACCACACGGAACCGGTAGCCCGGCGTGATGAAGATGTCGGTCTCGGCACGGGTGGCCGCGAGCGGCCGGCCGGCCGCCTCGGCGTCGCGCGCGGCCGCTTCCAGCGCGCGCATCGAGGTGGTGCCGACCGCGATCACCCTGCCGCCGCGCGCGCGGGTGGCCGCGATCCGCTCGACCAGCGCGTCGGTCAGCTCGTACCACTCGCTGTGCATCTTGTGTTCGGCGATGTCGTCGACGCGCACCGGCTGGAACGTGCCGGCGCCCACGTGCAGCGTGAGCGTGGCGGTCTCGATGCCGCGCGCGCGCAGCGTGGCGAGCAGCGCGTCGTCGAAGTGCAGGCCGGCGGTGGGCGCGGCCACCGCGCCGGGGTTGTTCGCGAACACGGTCTGGTAGCGCGTCTCGTCGGTCGCGTCGGGATCGTGCTCGATGTAGGGCGGCAGCGGCAGGCGGCCGTGGCGCTCGATCAGCGTCAGGCAGTCGTCGGGGAAATGCAGCGTGAAGAACGGCTCGACGCGCTCGCCGACCGTCACCTCGAACGCGTCGGCGAGCGTGAGCGTGGTGCCGGCCGCCGGGCTCTTGCTGGCGCGGATCTGCGCCAGCGCCGTGCGCGGGCCGGTCACGCGCTCGACCAGCACCTCGATCCGGCCGCCGCTCGCCTTCTGGCCGAAGAAGCGCGCCTTCAGCACCTTGGTGTCGTTGAACACCAGCAGGTCGCCGGCGGCGAGGCAGTCGGGCAGCTCGGTGAAGCGGCGGTCGACGAGCCGCGCGGGCGTGGCGGCGCCGTCCACCTCGAGGAGCCGGCTCGCGCTGCGCTCGGGCAGCGCCGTCTGCGCGATCAGCTCGGGCGGCAGGTCGAAATCGAAATCGGAAAGCTTGAACATGAACTGGGAAATGGGGACCAGACCGGGGCACGGCGGGGGGCGTGGCGGCGTGCATGCCGCGCAGCGCCGGCGCGAGCCGCTATGATGGCGGGGTCGCGCGGCTCGCGGGCGCCGCCCGGTCGTGCGACGTCAAAGCCGATATTGTACGTTGCTTGTCCCTTGCGAACTTCCGATCCGATGCCCGTACCCGCCCGCCGCTCCGTTTCCGCCGCTGCCGCCACCGATGCCGGGTTCGGCGACGCCGCGCGCGAGGACGGCCCCGGCGCTCCGGCGGACCCGCCGACGCGCGGCCGCGCACCGCGGCGCGGCCGCGATGGACGGCTCGCCGAGCCCGCCGTGGAAGCAGCCGACGCCTCGCGCGGCGAGGGGAGCGAAGGCGGCCCCGGTGCGGCGCGCGCGACGGATCCGGACGATGCCGGAGCATCGCCGAAGACGCCGGCCCGGCGTGGCCGCCGAAAGAGCAGCGGGGCCGACGAGCCCGGCGGCGACGCGCCGGCCGGCAACCCCGCCGCCGCCGATGCCGCCGCCGCCGATGCCGACGACGCGGACGCGCCGCCCTCCAAGGGCGCGAAAACCGCCAAGCCGGCCAAGGCCGTGCCCGCCAAGCTCGTCAAGACCGCCGACAAGCTCGCCAAGCTCGGCCTCACGCGCTCGATCGATCTCGTGCTGCATCTGCCGATGCGCTACGAGGACGAGACCACGCTCACGCCGATCCGCGAACTGCTGCCCGGCGAGGTCGCCCAGACCGAGGGCGTGGTCTACGACAACGAGATCACCTACCGCCCGCGCCGCCAGTTGCTGGTGAAGCTGCGCGACGACGACGGCGCCGAACTGGTGCTGCGCTTCCTGAACTTCTACGGCTCGCAGGTCAAGCAGATGGCGGTGGGCCAGCGGCTGCGCGTGCGCGGCGACATCCGCGGCGGCTTCTTCGGGCTCGAGATCGTGCATCCGGCGGTGCGCGTGGTCGACGAGAACACCCCGCTGTCGCAGGCGCTCACGCCGGTCTACCCGAGCACGGCCGGCGTCTCGCAGGCCTACCTGCGCAAGGCGATCGACAACGCGCTGTCGCGCACGCCGCTGCCCGAGCTGTTGCCGCCCGAGGTGGCCGCCGCGTACCTGCAGCCGCTCGGCGTGCCGGCGCTGGCCGACGCGGTGCGCCAGCTCCATCATCCGGCCGTCGACGACGACGAGACCGCGCTGATCGACGGCACGCATCCGGCCTGGATCCGCATCAAGTTCGACGAACTGCTCGCGCAGCAGCTCTCGCTCAAGCGCGCGCACGAGGAGCGCCGCACGCGCGCGGCGCCCGCCATGCCGCGCCGCGCGCCGGCCGATGCCGGCTCGCTGGCCGCGCGGCTGCTCGCGGCGCTGCCGTTCGCGCTGACCGGCGCGCAGGCGCGCGTGGTCGACGAGATCTCGCACGACCTCACGCAGCCGCACCCGATGCAGCGACTGCTGCAGGGCGACGTCGGCAGCGGCAAGACGGTGGTGGCGGCGCTGGCCGCCGCGCAGGCGATCGACGCCGGCTACCAGGCCGCGCTGATGGCGCCCACCGAGATCCTCGCCGAGCAGCACGCGCGCAAGCTGCGCGGCTGGCTCGAACCGCTCGGCGTGACGGTGGCGTGGCTGGCCGGCAGCCTGAAGGCGAAGGACAAGCGCGCGGCGATCGAGGCCGCCGCGCTCGGCACCGCGCAGCTCGTGATCGGCACCCACGCGATCATCCAGGACAGCGTCGAGTTCGCGCGGCTCGGCCTCGTGATCGTCGACGAACAGCACCGCTTCGGCGTGGCCCAGCGGCTCGCGCTGCGCGCCAAGGCGGGCGGCCCGGCCGGCTTCCAGCCGCACCAGCTGATGATGTCGGCCACGCCGATCCCGCGCACGCTCGCGATGACGTACTACGCCGACCTGGAAGTCTCGACCATCGACGAGCTGCCGCCGGGCCGCAGCCCGATCGTCACCAAGCTGATCGGCGACGCGCGCCGCGAGGAGGTGATCGGCCGCGTGCGCGACGCGGCGTTGGGCGGGCGGCAGGTGTACTGGGTCTGCCCGCTGATCGAGGAGAGCGAGACGCTGCAGTTGCAGACCGCCGTGGAAACCTACGAGACGCTCGTCGCGGCGCTGCCCGGCATCCAGGTCGGGCTGGTTCACGGGCGCCTCGCGCCGGCCGAGAAGGCGGCCGTGATGGAGGCGTTCTCGCGCAACGAGGTGCAGCTGCTGGTGGCGACCACCGTGATCGAGGTCGGGGTGGACGTGCCGAACGCCTCGCTGATGGTGATCGAGCACGCCGAGCGCTTCGGCCTCGCCCAGCTGCACCAGCTGCGCGGGCGCGTCGGGCGCGGCACGGCGGCCTCGGCCTGCGTGCTGATGTATAGCGGCCCGCTGTCGATCGCCGGCCGCGAGCGCCTGAAGACCATGCGCGAGACCAACGACGGTTTCGAGATCGCGCGCCGGGACCTGGAAATCCGCGGCCCCGGCGAGTTTCTCGGGGCGCGGCAATCTGGCGCCGCCATGCTGCGTTTCGCCGACCTGGAGCAGGACGGCTGGCTGATCGAGCCGGCCCGCGAGGCGGCCGGCGTGCTGATCGCGCGCCATCCGGACGTGGTGACCCAGCATCTGGCACGCTGGCTCGGCGCGCGCGAGCAGTTCCTGAAGGCCTGACGGTCACGCGCCCGGGCCGCGCCGCCTCGCCGGGAAGGCCGCCCGGCGGGGCGTTCACCGTTCGCTCCGCGGCCGCGTTCGAACCGGCCCCGAGAGCGCCGGACCACCTGCCGCAAAATATGACGGTCGAGAAGGCTGGCGAAATGGGCCTATCCGGTGTATAAATTAAAGCTATCGTTTTTATCCATCTGATTGACCCACAATGACGCTTACTGAACTCAAATACATCGTCGCGGTCGCGCGCGAGCGGCATTTCGGCCGCGCGGCCGAAGCGTGCTTCGTAAGCCAGCCCACGCTGTCGGTCGCGATCAAGAAGCTCGAGGACGAGCTCAACGTGCAGATCTTCGAACGCGGCGCGAGCGAGGTGAGCGTGACGCCGATCGGCGACCAGATCGTCACGCAGGCGCAGCGCGTGCTCGAACAGACCTTCGCGATCAAGGAGATCGCCAAGCAGGGCAAGGACCCGCTGGTCGGCCCGTTCCGGCTCGGCGTGATCTACACGATCGGGCCGTACCTGCTGCCCACGCTCGTCAAGCAGATGATCCGCCGCGTGCCGCAGATGCCGCTGATGCTGCAGGAGAACTACACGCTCAAGCTGCTCGAGCTGCTCAAGCAGGGCGAGATCGACGCGGCGATCATGGCGCTGCCGTTCCCCGAGACCGGGCTGATGGTGCGCCCGCTCTACGACGAGCCGTTCGTGGTCGCGCTGCCGTCGAGCCATCCGTGGTCGAAGCGCCGCAAGATCGACGCGGCCGACCTCAAACAGGAAACCATGCTGCTGCTCGGCAACGGCCATTGCTTCCGTGACCACGTGCTCGGCGTCTGCCCCGAGCTGATGCATTTCTCGCAGACGGCCGACGGCATCCAGAAGACCTTCGAGGGCTCGTCGCTGGAGACGATCCGCCACATGGTGGCGAGCGGGGTCGGGATCACCGTGCTGCCGCGCATGTCGGTGGCCGAGATCGGACCGACCGCCAACAACACCGATTCGGACCTGCTGTCCTACGTGCCGTTCGACGAGCCGGTGCCGGACCGCCGCGTGGTGCTGGTGTGGCGCAAGAGCTTCACGCGCATGCCGGCGATCGACGCGATCAGCGAGGCGATCTCGGCCTGCGTGCTGCCCGGCGTCGCCAAGCTCGACATGCCCGCCACGCTGAACTGAGCGTCGCGCGCGAGACCGGGGTGCGAACCGCCCCGGTTTTGTTTTGCCTATCGAATAGATGAATTCAATTAAATATACAGATTCGATAGGATTTTTTATGCTGGCCTCCATGGGTTGCCCGAGGTGACCCGCCGGGAAGTCCGCTCCCGGCCCTGAACCTGAACCACGGAGCCCGCCATGACGACCTTTTCCCGCCCCGCCGCCCCGGCCCGCGCGCTTTCCCGGACCCGCGCCGTGATCCGGCGCCTGCGGCCGCTGGCGTTCGCGTACCTCGAAGGTCGTCTGCTCGGCGCCTGAGCGCGCCCAGGACGCAGGCCAGTCGGCCGCGCCGCTTGTTCCGTTTCCGAATTTCACCCGATCCAGGAGTCCGCCATGAGCGACCGCAAAACCTTGACCCTTGCTTCCGGCGCTCCCGTCGCCGACAACCAGAACTCGATGACCGCCGGCCCGCGCGGGCCGGTCGCGCTGCAGGACGTGTGGCTGATCGAGAAGCTCGCCCACTTCGACCGCGAGGTGATCCCCGAGCGGCGCGTCCACGCCAAGGGCTCCGGCGCGTTCGGCGTGCTGAAGGTCGAGCACGACATCAGTCGCTACACGAAGGCGAAGCTGTTCGCCGCGGCCGGCACCGAGACGCCGCTCTTCATGCGCTTTTCCACGGTGGCGGGCGAGCGCGGCGCGGCCGACGCCGAGCGCGACGTGCGCGGCTTCTCGATCAAGTTCTACACCGAGGAAGGCAACTGGGACGTGGTCGGCAACAACACGCCGGTGTTCTTCATCCGCGATCCGCTGAAATTCCCGGACTTCATCCATACGCAAAAGCGCGACCCGTACACGAACCTGCGCAGCAACGTGGCGGCCTGGGATTTCTGGACGCGCCATCCCGAATCGCTGCACCAGGTCACGATCCTGATGAGCGACCGCGGGATTCCGAAGAACTACCGGCAGATGCACGGCTTCGGCTCGCACACCTATTCGTTCGTGAACGCCGACGGCGAGCGCTTCTGGGTGAAGTTCCACTTCAAGTCGCTGAACGGCATCGAGAACTACACCGACGCGGAGGCGGCGGCGGTGGTCGCCGCCGACCGCGAGAGCGCGCAGCGCGACCTGATCGGCAGCATCGAGCGCGGTGAATTCCCGCGCTGGGCGTTCAAGATCCAGGTGATGCCGGAGGCCGACGCAGCCACGGTGCCGTACAACCCGTTCGACATCACGAAGGTCTGGCCGCACCAGGACTATCCGCTGATCGAGGTCGGCACCATCGAGCTGAACCGCAACGCGCAAAACTACTTCGCCGAGGTCGAGCAGGCCGCGTTCACGCCGGCCAACGTGGTGCCGGGCATCGGCTTCTCGCCGGACCGCCTGTTGCAGGGCCGCCTGTTCTCGTATGGCGACACGCAGCGCTACCGGCTCGGCGTCAACCATCACCAGATTCCGGTAAACGCGCCGCGCTGCCCGTTCCACGCGTACCACCGCGACGGCGCGATGCGCACCGACGGCAACCTCGGCGGCACCGTGAACTACGAGCCGAACCGCCACGGCGATTTCGCGCAGGACCGTCGCGCGCGGGAGCCGGCATGGCAGGGCGGCGCGGTCGATCACTACGATCACCGCGAGGACGACGATTACTACAGCCAGCCGGCCGCGCTGTTCCGGCTGTTCAGCGGCGCGGAGAAGGCGCGCCTGTTCGGCAACATCGCGCGTCATATCGACGGCGTGCCGGCCGGGATCGTCGCGGACGCGCTCGCCCACTTCGCGAAGATCGATCCGGCCTACGCGGAAGGCGTAAAGCTGGCGATCGACGAAATCGCGGCGGCCGGGGCGCATTCCGCCTGAACCCGGCGGCGGGGCGTTCGCCGCCTCCGCAGTGCTGTCCCGTAGTTGCAGCCCCGAGTGCGCCGGCGTCGGCCGCTCCGGGGTCATCCGCCGCCGCGAGCGGCAAGCCACGACATTCGCAGGAGAACGTAACATGAACACGCCACGCCAGCACCCGCATGCCGGGCAGCCCGCCGGGCCTCGCGCCGTCGCCGTCAATCAGGCGGCCACTTCGGCGTTTCGCCAGACCTTCGGCCTCGCGGTGACGTTCGCCGGCATCGTGACGCTGGCCGCGCAGGCAGCGGCGCGTCTGCACGGTGCGGCTTGACGGCGCACCCGTGCCCGGCAAGGCGCCCGGCCGGTGCCGCTCATCCGTCCCTTTCGGGCGTTCTACGTTACACTGGGCGGGCTTGAATCGATCGTTTCAGGCAACACCATCGGGGTATTCTCGACGCGTTTTCGCCGGTTCAACTCATCGACAAGGAGTCAGCAACATGGCCAAAAAGGGCAACGCAACGCAGATCAACATCGGCATCAGCGACAAGGACCGCAAGAAGATCGCGGAAGGCCTGTCGCGGCTGCTGGCCGATACGTTTTCGCTGTATCTGAAGACCCACTATTTCCACTGGAACGTCACGGGGCCGATGTTCAACACGCTCCATCTGATGTTCGAGGAGCAGTACAACGAGCTCTGGCTCGCGGTCGATTTGATCGCCGAGCGAATCCGCACGCTGGGCGTGGTCGCGCCGGGCACCTACGGTGACTTCGCGAAGCTGACCTCGGTGCCGGAAGCGAGCGGCGTGCCGGTCGCGGAAGACATGATCCGCCAGCTCGTCGAGGGCCACGAGACGGTGGTGCGCACGGCGCGCGCGCTGTTCCCGGACGCCGACTCGGCGAGCGACGAGCCGACCGCCGACCTGCTCACGCAACGTCTGCAGACGCATGAAAAGACCGCCTGGATGCTGCGCTCGCTGCTGCAATAAGCGGTTGCCACAGGCGCGCACGCCGTCGTCGCGGCTGAACCTCCCGCTCGCGCGGGAGGTTTTTTTTCGTCCGTGGCTGGTGCGGTAACGGGGCGGCGGGCGCGGGCCGCGCCGGTTTACAATGCCCGCGAGCGCTTCCGTGGCGGGGCGCCGCCCGCCGCGCGCGGCAAGGCCCCGCCAGTCCGAGACCGAACCCCGAGATCCGCATGAGCCGACGCCCCGATCCCCAGTCCTCCACCTGTCCCGTCGCGCGCGCCGTCGACGTGATCGGCGATCGCTGGTCGCTGCTGATCGTGCGCGACGCGTTCGACGGCATGCGCCGCTTCGGCGAATTCCAGCGCAACCTCGGCATCGCCCGCAACATGCTGGCCGACCGGCTGCAGGCGCTGGTCGGCGCCGGCGTGCTGGCGCTCGCGCCGGCCGCCGACGGCTCTGCCTATCAGGCCTACGAACTGACCGAGCGCGGCCGCGCGCTGTTTCCGGTGATCGTCGCGCTGCGCCAGTGGGGCGAGGCGCAGCTGTTCGCGCCCGGCGACGCGCACTCGCGGCTGGTCGAGCGCGACGGCGGCCGGCCGGTCGCGCCGATGCGCCCGCTCGCGCACGACGGCCTGCCGCTGGCGGCGGGCGACACGGTGGTCGTGAAGGTGGACGACGCCTGACCGGTCCACCATGCCCGTCCGCATCGCACCGCACCGCGCCGGGCCTTGCCCGGCCTCAGGCCGCGTGCTGGCGGCATGACGAGGCCGCGCGACCATGCGCGTTACAATGCCGCCATCGTTTCCGTGGTGGAACCCCGACATGTTTGCCCGTTTCCCCCTCTATCTGAAGCTGGTCCGGATGGACAAGCCGATCGGCAGCCTGCTGCTGCTGTGGCCGACGCTGAACG
Source organism: Burkholderia plantarii (assembly GCF_001411805.1). Lineage (NCBI taxonomy): Bacteria > Pseudomonadati > Pseudomonadota > Betaproteobacteria > Burkholderiales > Burkholderiaceae > Burkholderia > Burkholderia plantarii. The sequence goes on from NZ_CP007212.1 coordinate 676,233, forward strand.
CGCTGTGGATCGCCTCGAACGGGCGGCCCTCGCCGCTGCTGCTGGTGATCTTCATCGTCGGCACGCTGCTGATGCGCTCGGCCGGCTGCGCGATCAACGACTACGCCGACCGCGATTTCGACAGCCACGTGAAGCGCACCGTGGACCGGCCGCTGGCCTCGGGCAAGATCCGCGCATGGGAGGCGGTGGCGATCGCGGCGGGCCTCGTGATCGCCGCGTTCCTGCTGATCCTGCCGCTCAATCTGTTGACGAAGGAACTGTCGGTGGTGGCCGTGATCATCGCCGGCACCTATCCGTTCATGAAGCGCTTCTTCGCGATTCCGCAGGCCTACCTCGGCATCGCGTTCGGCTTCGGGATCCCGATGGCGTTCGCGGCCGTGCAGGACACCGTGCCGCTGATCGCCTGGGTGATGCTGGCCGCCAACGTGTTCTGGTCGGTCGCCTACGACACCGCCTACGCGATGGTCGATCGCGACGACGACCTGAAGATCGGCATGCGCACCTCGGCGATCACGTTCGGCCGCCACGACGTGCTGGCGATCATGCTCTGCTACGCGATGGTGTTCGCGATCTACGTCTGGGTCGGCCTGGTCGAGCGCTTCGGGCCGCTCTACTGGCTCGGCTGGGCCGTCGCGCTCGGCTGCTCGGTCTACCACTACACGCTGATCAAGGACCGCGACCGCATGAAGTGCTTCGCCGCGTTCCTGCACAACAACTGGCTCGGCGGCGCGCTGTTCGTCGGGATCGCCGCGCACTACGCGGTGGCCGCGCTCTGAGCGTGGCGGCCGGCGGCAACGGCCGGTGAGGTGAAAAGCGCGAGGCGGCCGGACAGGCCGCTTCGTCGTTTACGGCGCCGGGAGGCGCCGGAGGAGATCGGTGCGCGTTGCCTGCGGGGCGCCGGCAAGCCGCGCGGCCGGGCTGCTGCACGGCCGCCGTGGTCCGGTATGCGCGCCGCGTCGGCTTACGCGCCGCCCAGCTCGTCGCCGAGTTCGCGCGCGCGCGCCTCGGCCGCCAGCACGCCGCGCACGATCGCCTGCTTCAGGTCCTGCGCGTCGAACGCCGCGAGCGCGGCCGCCGTCGTGCCGCCCTTCGAGGTCACGCGCTCGCGCAGCACGCCGGCCGGCTCGCCCGACTGCGCGGCCAGCTGCGCCGCGCCGGTAAACGTCGCCACCGCCAGCGCGCGGCCCTGTTCGTCGCTCATGCCGAGCTGGCGCGCGGCGTCCTGCAGCGCCTCGATGAAATAGAACACGTAGGCGGGGCCGCTGCCCGAGATCGCGGTGACGGCGTCGAGCTTCGCCTCGTCGTCGAACCAGACCGTCTCGCCGACCGCGCCGAGCACGGCCGAACCGAGTTCGCGGCCCGCCGCGTCCACGCCCGGCAGCGCGGCGAGGCCGGTCACGCCCATCCCGACCAGCGCCGGCGTGTTCGGCATGGTGCGCACGACGCGCGCGTAGCCGCCGAGCCAGTGCGACAGGTCGGCCGCGCGGATGCCGGCCGCGATGCTGATCACGAGCGCGCCGTCCAGGTGCGGCGCGAGCGCCTTCGCGACCGCGCCGAGCACCTGCGGCTTGACCGCCAGCACGATCGCGTCGTAGCCGGCCAGCGCGGCGTCGATCGCCTCGCCGGTGCGCACGCCGAACGTCTCGCGCAGCCTGGTGCGCGAACTGTCGTTGGGGTCGATCACGTAGAGCGAGTCCGGCGCGGCGGTGCCGCGCTTGATGATGCCGCCGATCAGGGCGGAGGCCATGTTGCCGCCGCCGATGAATGCAATTTTCATGATGGTTGGGAGGGGGAAGCGAAGGGTCAGGACGCGCTCGGCGTCGAATAATCACGGGCGCCGAAGATCGCGGTGCCGATCCGGACGATCGTCGCGCCCTCGAGCACCGCCGCCTCGAGGTCGGCCGACATCCCCATCGACAGCGTGTCGAGCGCGAGGCCGCCGGCGCGCAGCGTGTCGTACAGCTCGCGCAGCACCCGGTGCGGGGCGCGCTGCGCCGCGAGGTCGCCGCCCGGTTCGGGAATCGCCATCAGGCCGCGCAGCCGCAGCGCAGGCAGCGCCGCGATCGCCTGCGCGAGCGCGGCGACCTCGGCCGGCGCGACGCCGCTCTTGGTCGCCTCGCCGCTGACGTTGACCTGCACGCAGACGTTGAGCGGCGGCAGGTGCGCGGGGCGCTGTTCGGCCAGGCGCTGGGCGATCTTCAGGCGGTCGACCGAATGCACCCAGTCGAACTGCTCGGCTACCGCGCGCGACTTGTTCGATTGCAGCGGCCCGATGAAATGCCATTCGAGCGAGGCGCGCAGATCGGCGAGCGCGGCGATCTTGTCGAGCGATTCCTGCACGTAGTTCTCGCCGAACGCACGCTGGCCGGCCGCGTGCGCGGCGCGCACGGCTTCGGCCGGGAACGTCTTCGACACCGCGAGCAGCGCGACGTCACCCGGCGCGCGGCCGGCGGAGCGGGCCGCATCGTCGATGCGGCGGTGGACGGAGGCGAGACGGGCGGCGAGATCGGACATACGCGGAAGGAGGGTCGAAAAACGAAAAGGGCGCCGTGCGGACGCGGCACGGCCCATTATACGGAGCACGTCCGGTCGCGGGCGGCCCTGGCGCGGCACGGCGGCGCGCGCGCCGCGACTGCGTCAATCGTCGAGCAGCTGCTCGACCAGCTGGATCCAGTGCATCACGGGCGTGGCCGTGCCGCTTTGCAGGTGAGTGATGCAGCCGACGTTGCCCGACACGATCAGTTGCGGGTCGAGCTCGCCGAGCTTCGCGAGCTTCTGCCGGCGCAGCTTGTACGACAGCGCTGGCTGGGTCAGCGAATAGGTGCCGGCCGACCCGCAGCAGAGATGGCTGTCGGCCGGCACGCGCAGTTCGACGCCGAGCGCCTCGAGCAGCCGCTCGACCTTGCCGCGCGATTGCTGGCCGTGCTGGAGCGTGCAGGGCGGATGGTAGGCGACGGGCTGCATCGCGCGATGCCGGGCGAGCGCGACGAGTCGCGTCTCGAAGCCGGCCAGCAGCTCGGACACGTCCCGGGTCAGCTCGACGATGCGGCGCGCCTTGTCCGCATAAGCGGCGTCGTCGCGCAGCAGGTGCGCGTACTCGAGCACGGTCGCGCCGCAGCCGCTCGCGTTCATCACGATCGCCTCGACGCCCTGCTCGACGAACGGCCACCACGCGTCGATGTTGCGGCGCGCGTCGGCGAGCGCCTCGTCGCGGTAGTTCAGGTGCAGCCGGATGGCCCCGCAGCAGCCGGCTTCGGGCGCGATCACGGTCTCGATGCCGAGCGCGTCGAGCACGCGCGCCGTCGCGATGTTGACGTTCGGCATCATCGCGGGCTGCACGCAGCCGGCCAGCATCAGCATCTTGCGCGGATGGCGCGCGCTCGGCCATTCGAGCGGCCGGGTCCGGGCCGGCACCTTGTCGCGCAGCCGCCGCGGCAGCAGCGGACGCAGCTGCTGGCCGAGCCGCATGGCGGGCGCGAACAGCGCGGCGTTCGGCACGAAGCTCGCGAGCGCGCGGCGCATGAGGCGCTGCGACAGCGGGCGCGGCACGCGCGCGTCCACCTGCTGGCGGCCGATCTCGACCAGCCGTCCGTACTGCACGCCCGACGGGCAGGTGCTCTCGCAGCTGCGGCAGGTCAGGCAGCGGTCCAGGTGCTGCTGGGTGCTGCGCGTCACGGGTGCGCCTTCGAGCGTCTGCTTGATCAGGTAGATGCGTCCGCGCGGGCCGTCGAGTTCGTCGCCGAGCAACTGGTAGGTGGGGCAGGTCGCCGTGCAGAAGCCGCAGTGGACGCACTTGCGCAGGATCGATTCGGCTTCGTCGCCGTCGGGCGTGTCGCGGATGAAGTCGGCGAGATTCGTCTGCATGGGCTCAGAGGTCGGGGTAGAGCCGGCCGCGATTGAACACGCGTTCCGGGTCGAACGCGGCCTTCAGGCCGCGGTGCATCGCCGCGAGCGGGCCCGCGAGCGGCGTGAACACGCCGGCGCCGCGATCGTAGCCGCTGCCGGCGCGGTACAGCGTGGCGTGGCCGCCGGCCTGCTTCGCGCTCATGCGCACCGTCTGCGCGTCGGCGTCGGTGATCCACCAGCGCTGCGCGCCGCCCCATTCCATCATCTGCGAGCCGGGCAGGTGCAGCGGCTCGGTGATCGAGGGCAGCGACAGGCGCCACAGCGCGTGGCCCGGCGCGAGGATGTTGAAGTATGGGTCGTCCTGCTCGCGCACGCCTGCCCAGAAGCGCTCGGCCTCGACCGCGTCCACCGCCTCGCCGCCGAGCGTGGCCTTGGCGGCCTTCACGGCGGCCTCGGCGCCCGACAGCCGCAGCACCAGCGTGCCGAAGCGCCAGACGCTCGCGCTGACCGGAAACGGATGCCCCGACCATTCGTTGAGCTTGCGCACCGCGTCGGTCGCGCTCATGTCGAACTTTAGCGTCAGCTCGGCCACCGGCACCGGCAGCACCTTCACCGACAGGTCGAGCATCAGCCCGAGCGTGCCGAGCGAGCCCGCCATCAGCCGCGACACGTCGTAGCCGGCGACGTTCTTGACGACCTGGCCGCCGAAGCGCAGCACGCTGCCGCGGCCGTTCATCAGCGTGACGCCGAGCACGAAGTCGCGCGCCGCGCCGGCGCTGGCGCGGCGCGGGCCGGACAGGCCGGCCGCGATCACGCCGCCGAAGGTGGCCGCGGCGCCGAAGGCCGGCGGCTCGAACGCCAGCATCTGGCCGTGCGCGGCGAGCTCGGCCTCGATCTGCGCGAGCGGCGTGCCGGCCCGCGCGGTGATCACGAGCTCGGCCGGGTCATACGACACGATGCCGTGATGCGCGCGCGTGTCGAGTATCTCGCCGTCGAGCGACTCGCCGTACCAGTCCTTCGTGCCGCCGCCGCGAATCCGCAGGCCGCGGCCATCGGCGGCCGCCGCGCGGATGCGTTCGGCCCAGTGCGCGACGATGTCGTCCTGTTCCATCCGGTGCCGCCTCGTCCTCAAGTTTTTTGTGCCTCGATTGTACCGGCGCCATCGGCGCCGACAGTCGGGCGAACTCCCTAGATCCCGCGGCCCGCGCCGTCTTGACGTTCAGAAGCGCGGCAGGTCGGGGTGCGGCAGCAGCCCGCCGCGCACGTGCAGGCGGCCGTACTCGGCGCAGCGCGCGCGGCTCGGGATGCCCTTGTCGGGATTCAGCAGGTTGGCGGGATCGAACGCGCGCTTGACGGCGAGGAACGCGTCGCGCTCCTCGGGCGAGAACTGCACGCACATCGAGTTGAGCTTCTCGACGCCCACGCCGTGTTCGCCCGTCACCGTGCCGCCCAGCTCGACGCAGCTCTCGAGGATCTCGGCGCCGAACAGCTCGGCGCGATGCAGCTGGTCGGGATCGTTGCCGTCGAACAGGATCAGCGGATGCATGTTGCCGTCGCCGGCGTGGAACACGTTGATGCAGCGCAGGCCGTAGCGCGCCTCCATCTGCTCGATGCGCGCGAGCAGCGGGCCGATCGCGCGGCGCGGCACCGTGCCGTCCATGCAGTAGTAGTCGGGCGAGATGCGGCCCGCGGCGGGAAACGCGTTCTTGCGGCCCGACCAGAAGCGCAGCCGCTCGCTCTCCGAGCGCGACACCTGGATGCGCGTCGCGCCGTTCTCCTGCAGCACCGTGGTGACGCGCGCGATCTCCTCGATCACTTCGTCGGGCGTGCCGTCCGATTCGCAGAGCAGGATCGCGGCCGCGTCGAGATCGTAGCCGGCCTGCGTGAAAGCCTCGACCGCCTGGGTGGCCGGCTTGTCCATCATCTCGAGCCCGGCCGGCACGATCCCGGCGGCGATGATCGCGGCCACCGCCTCGCCGCCCCTGACGACGTCGTCGAAGCTCGCCATCACGAGCTGGGCGGCCTGCGGCTTCGGGATCAGCCGCACCGTGACCTCGGTCACGATCGCGAACATGCCCTCGCTGCCGATCATCACGGCGAGCAGGTCGAGGCCGGGCGTGTCGAGCGCGAGCGAGCCGAACTCGACCACGTCGCCGTCGATCGTCACCGCGCGCACGCGCAGCACGTTGTGGACCGTCAGCCCGTATTTGAGGCAGTGGACGCCGCCCGAATTCTCGGCGACGTTGCCGCCGATGGTGCAGGCGATCTGCGAGGACGGATCGGGCGCGTAGTAGAGCCCGTAGGGCGCGGCGGCCTCCGAGATCGCGAGGTTGCGCACGCCGGGCTGGACCGTGGCGGTGCGCGCGTAGGAATCGACCTCGACGATGCGCGTGAAGCGCGCGAGCGAGACCACGATCCCGCCCTCGTGGGGCAGCGCGCCGCCCGACAGGCTGGTGCCGGCGCCGCGCGGCACGATCGGCACGTTCATGCGGCGGCAGATCTGCACGATGCGCTGCACCTGCGATTCGGTTTCCGGCAGCGCCACGGCAAGCGGCAGCCGCCGCCAGGCGGCGAGGCCGTCGCACTCGTAGGCGGCGGTTTCCTCGTCGCGGTGCAGCAGGCAGTGGCCCGGCAGCACCGCCATCAGCGCCTGCACGACTTCGCGCTGGCGCTGTGCGCGGCTGGCCGGGTCGGGCCGCGTATCGGTATCGGCCTGGTGGATCGCGGCTTCGGCGGTGTTCATGCGTCGAGGCTGAAGATCTTGCCGGGGTTCATCAGGTTGCGCGGGTCGAGCGCGAGCTTGATCGCGCGCATCGTCTCGACGGCGTTCTCGCCGTGCTCGGCCGCGAGGAAACGCATCTTGTGCAGGCCCACGCCGTGTTCCCCGGTGCAGGTGCCGCCCATGCGCAGCGCGCGCTCGACGATGCGCTGGTTGATCTGCTCGGCCTCCTCGAGCTCTTCCGGTTTCGCCGGATCGATCAGGATCGCCACGTGGAAGTTGCCGTCGCCGACATGGCCGACGATCGGGCAGGGCAGCGTCGAGGCGCGCAGGTCGAGTTCGGTTTCCTCGACGCACTCGGCGAGCCGCGAGATCGGCACGCAGACGTCGGTGGTCACCGCGCGGCAGCCGGGCTTCAGCTGCAGCATGCCGAAGAACGCATTGTGGCGCGCCGACCAGAGCCGCGTGCGGTCCTCGGGGCGCGTGGCCCATTCGAAGCCTTGGCCGCCGTTCTGCGCGGCCAGTTCCTGCACGCGCTCGGCCTGCTCGCGCACGCCGGCCTCGGTGCCGTGGAATTCGAAGAACAGCGTGGGTGCTTCGGCGAGCGTCAGGTTCGAGTGGCGGTTGATGGCGCGCACGCCGAGCGCGTCGACGAACTCGACGCGCGCGATCGGCACGCCGATCTGGATCGTCTCGATCACCGAACGCACCGCGTCGCCCATCGACGGGAACGTGCAGATCGCGGCCGACACCGCCTCGGGCAGCGGATGCAGGCGCAGCGTGACTTCCGTGATCACGCCGAGCGTGCCCTCGGAGCCGACGAACAGGCGCGTGAGGTCGTAGCCGGCCGAGGACTTGCGCGCGCGGCTGCCGGTCTTCACGACGCGGCCGTTGGCCAGCACGGCGGTCAGGCCGAGCACGTTCTCGCGCATCGTGCCGTAGCGCACGGCATTGGTGCCCGAGGCGCGCGTGGCGGTCATGCCGCCGATGCTCGCGTCGGCGCCCGGGTCGATCGGGAAGAACAGGCCCGTGTCGCGCAGCGCCTCGTTGAGCGTCTTGCGCGTGATGCCGGGCTCGACCGTCACGGTCAGGTCGTCGGCGTCAATCGACAGCACGCGGTTCATGCGCGACACGTCGAGCGAGACGCCGCCGCGCACCGCGAGCAGGTGGCCTTCGAGCGAGGAGCCGGCGCCGTAGGGGATCAGCGGCACGTCGTGCTGCGCGCAGAGCGTGACGACGGTGCCGACCTCGTCGGCGCTCTGCGCGAACACGACGGCGTCGGGGAGTTCGGGATCGAACGGCGATTCGTCACGGCCGTGATGGGCGCGGACCGCTTCCGAGGTCGACACGCGCTCGCCGAACGCGGCGACGAGCGCCGCGCGCAGCGCATCGGGGAACGGGCGGCGCAGCGACGCCGGGGGGGCGGGATGGTTCACGCGTGTCTCCTTGGGGCGATTTGTTCGGGTTCGTTCATTGCGTGCGGCGCGCGTCGGGCGCGCTCGCGGTGGCCGGGCCGGCTTCGGGCCTGCGTGGGATGCGGCTCGCGAAGGCGGTGCGCGGCGACCGGCAAATTATTCTACGCGCAAAGCCCGCTGCCGCGCCGCGGCGAGCGCTGGGATAATGGCGGCGCGGTTCGTGGTCTGGTTCGTGGTCTGGTTCGTGGTCTGATTCGTGGCTCGACGGGAGGACGCGGAGCGCCGCCGGCTGCCGGGATCCGCCGGTCCGGCGGCGGTGGACGCGAGCCGGTGCGCTGCGTTGCCGGTCGCCCGCGATGAACATGCCGCCAGACGGGGCCGGCGGGCGATCCGGGTGGAAAGCGATGCGCGGGCCGGGAGAAGGCGGCACGAAAGCAGCGCGAACGCCACGCACACGCGCCACGGAAAGCGGCACAAAAGCGGGGTGAGCACCCCGCCGCACACGTCATCAACACGACACCACGAGGACACGAGATGGGCAACCGCCTCAGCAAGATCGCGACCCGCACCGGCGACGACGGCACGACCGGCCTCGGCGACGGCAGCCGGGTCGGCAAGGACGACGCGCGAATCGCGGCGATCGGCGACGTCGACGAACTGAACTCGCAGCTCGGCGTGCTGCTGGCCGAGCCGCTGCCCGAGGAACTGCGCGGCGCGCTGTCGGCGATCCAGCACGACCTGTTCGACCTCGGCGGCGAACTCTGCATCCCGGGCCACGTGGCGATGACCGACGCGCACCTGGCGCGGCTCGACGACTGGCTGGCCCACTACAACGCCCAGCTGCCGCCGCTCAAGGAGTTCATCCTGCCCGGCGGCTCGCGCGCGGCGGCGCTCGCGCACGTCTGCCGCACCGTGTGCCGGCGCGCCGAGCGCTCGATCGTGACGCTCGGCGCGGCCGGACAGGTGGCGCCGACGCCGCGCCGCTACGTCAACCGGCTCTCGGACCTGCTGTTCGTGTGCGCGCGCGTCCTGAACCGCGCGGACGGCGGCAGCGACGTGCTTTGGGAGCGCGGCCGGCCCGACTGAGGCGGGCGCCGGAGGCGGCGCGGGCGGTCGCGCCGCCTCGGCATGACATCGACGGCAATACCGGGCGGGATCGTTGCAACTGCGGCAATTTGTCCATCTCGATATTCGGTCTTAAAGATGTATCGTAAATGCATCTTTAAACCAGCGCCCCCAATGGAGAACAACGATGACGACGCTCACCGCCGAGCAGATGGACCGTGTCAAGGCAACCGCCCCGGTGCTTGCTGCCCAGGGACCGAAGATCACGCAGCATTTCTACCAGCGGATGTTCCACCACCATCCCGAACTGCGGAACCTGTTCAACCAGTCGCACCAGAAGGCGGGTGGCGGCCAGCCCGAGGCGCTGGCTCGGGCGGTGTGGGCCTATGCGGCGAACATCGACAATCTCGGCGCGCTCGGCGGCACCGTCTCGCGCATCGCGCACAAGCACGTGAGCCTGTCGGTGCGTCCCGAGCATTACCCGATCGTCGGCGAAAACCTGCTGGCCGCGATCGTCGAGGTGCTCGGCGAGGCGGTGGATGCGCCGACGCTCGACGCGTGGCGGGCCGCGTACGCGCAGCTCGTGCAGATCCTGACCGGCGTCGAGGCGCGGCTCTACGCTCAGGCGCCGTGGACCGGCTATCGGCCGTTCCGGGTCGCGCGCAAGGTGCGCGAAAGCGACGAGATCACCTCGTTCTACCTGGAGCCGACCGACGGCGGTGCCGCGCCGGACTTCGAGCCGGGCCAGTACATCTCGGTCAAGCGCTACATCGGCGAGCTCGGCGTCGACCAGCCACGCCAGTACAGCCTGTCGGACCTGCCGAACGGCAAGTGGCTGCGGATTTCGGTGAAGCGCGAGGCGGGGCGCGGCGCCGCGGTACCGGCCGGGAGGATGTCGACGCTGCTGCACGACGGCGTCGAGGAAGGGGCGATCGTCGAGGTGTCGGCGCCGATGGGGGATTTCACGCTCGCTCGCGAGGCCGACACGCCGGTCGTGCTGATTTCGGGCGGGGTCGGCATCACGCCGATGGTGTCGATGGCCTCGGCGCTGGCCGCGGCCGGCAGCCGGCGGCCGCTCCATTTCGTCCACGCCTGCCGCTCGGGCCGCGTCCATGCGTTCCGCGACTGGCTCAACGCGCTGGTGGCGAGCCGCCCGGACACGACGCGCCACGTGCTGTACGAGATCGTCGGCCCGGACGATGAAGCCGGCGTCGATCACGACCGCGAAGGGCGGCTCACGCCGGCCGAACTGCGCGCGGCCGTGCTGCCCGATGCCGACTATTACCTCTGCGGGCCGGTCGGCTTCATGACCGCGCAGCGCGACGCGCTGCTCGCGCTCGGCGTCGCGCCGGCGCGCGTGCATACCGAGATCTTCGGTTCGGGCGCGGTGGAATGAGGCCGGGTGCCTGACGGCGCATCGCCCTGGCTGCCATGGGCAGGCCCGGGCGATGCATGTCGCTGCAGGGGAAAGGGCCGGTTCGCCGAGAGGCGGCCCGGCCCTTCAGGCTGCGTGGCGTCGGCTTTAGTTGCCGCTGCCGCGCGCGACGCGGCGTGCCTTGACGGCGTCGGCCAGCCCTTCGAGCACCTTGACGCTGTCGTCCAGGCTGATGCAGGCGTCGGTGATGCTCTGACCGTAGGTCAGCGGGCAGCCCGGCGTCAGGTCCTGGCGGCCGGCCACCAGGTGCGATTCCACCATCACGCCGACGATCCGTTCGTCGCCGGCCGCGAGCTGGCGGCCGATGTCGGCGCAGACCGGGATCTGGTTCTCGTGCTTCTTCGAGCTGTTGGCGTGGCTCGCGTCGATCATCAGGCGCGCGGCGAGGCCGGCCTTGCCGATGTCGGCGCAGGCCACGTTGACGCTCTCGGCGTCGTAGTTCGGCGCCTTGCCGCCGCGCAGGATCACGTGGCAGTCCTCGTTGCCGGCCGTCGAGACGATCGCCGAGTGGCCGCCCTTGGTCACCGACAGGAAATGGTGCGGCTGCGAGGCGGCCTTGATCGCGTCCACGGCGATCTTCACGTTGCCGTCGGTGCCGTTCTTGAAGCCGACCGGGCACGACAGGCCCGAGGCGAGTTCGCGGTGGACCTGCGACTCGGTGGTGCGCGCGCCGATCGCGCCCCACGACACGAGGTCGGCGATGTACTGCGGGCTGATCATGTCGAGGAACTCGGTGCCGGCAGGCAGGCCCAGCTCGTTGATCTGCAGCAGCAGTTCGCGCGCGGTGCGCAGCCCTTCGTTGATCTTGAAGCTGTTGTCGAGGTGCGGATCGTTGATGAGCCCCTTCCAGCCGACCGTGGTGCGCGGCTTCTCGAAGTAGACGCGCATCACGATCTCGAGATCGTTCTGGAAGCGCCGGCGCAGTTCGACGAGTTGCTTCGCGTAATCGACCGCGGCGTTCGTGTCGTGGATCGAGCACGGGCCGATCACCACCACCAGGCGGTCGTCCATGCCGTGCAGGATCCGGTGCAGCGAGCGGCGCGTGCTGTAGATCAGTTCCGCCACGGCTTCCGAGCACGGGAACTCGCGGATCAGGTGATTGGGCGGCGTCAGTTCTTTCAATTCGCGAATCCGGACATCGTCGGTGTTGTGCGGTGGCATGCTTGTGTTCTCCAGTGTCGCGTCGCCGGGGCGGTCGCGCTCGGCCGTTGCGGGTATCGATCGGTGTGGCCTGGATGCGGCCGGGTTCATCGGCGCCGGCGCTGCTGAACCGGCGGGACGAAAAAAAACCGCCGGGTTCGCCGGCGGTTTTCTGGGAATTTGGTTCGCGCGTCGCGCGCTATCACTCCTCTCGATCCGCCAGCGGTCTGAGATACCAGAAAAAGTAAAAATAAAACTTGGCGGACATGATCGGGCGGTGTGTCGTGATTGGAGCGATGTCGACTTTATACCCGGGCGGCACGCGCAATGCAACCGGTGGGTGCGAAAAACGCGGATAATCCGCGCGGGTGTTAATTGCGACGCAGGATGTCTGCGCTGCTGTGCGGAATTGCCGCACAGCAGCGTGACGGCCCGGCCGGGCTCAGGCGGTGCCGCCGACCGTCATCGAATCGATCCGCAGCGTCGGCTGGCCGACGCCCACCGGCACGCTCTGGCCTTCCTTGCCGCACACGCCGACGCCCGAATCGAGCTTCATGTCGTTGCCGATCATGCTGACGTACTTCAGCGATTCGGGGCCGCTGCCGATTAGCGTGGCGCCCTTCACCGGGTAGGTCACCTTGCCGTTCTCGATCATGTAGGCCTCGGAGGCCGAGAACACGAACTTGCCGTTGGTGATGTCCACCTGGCCGCCGCCGAAGTTCACGGCGTACAGGCCGTGCTTGACCGACGCGATGATTTCCTGCGGATCCTTGTCGCCGTTCAGCATGTAGGTGTTGGTCATGCGCGGCATCGGCAGCGCCGCGTACGATTCGCGGCGCGCGTTGCCGGTCACCGGCATCTTCATCAGGCGCGCGTTCAGCGTGTCCTGGATGTAGCCCTTCAGGATCCCGTCCTCGATCAGCGTCGTGCATTGGGTCGGGTTGCCTTCGTCGTCGATGTTGAGCGAGCCGCGGCGGTTCGGCAGCGTGCCGTCGTCCACCACCGTCACGCCCTTGGCGGCGACGCGCTCGCCGATGCGCCCGGCGAACGCCGACGAGCCCTTGCGGTTGAAGTCGCCCTCCAGGCCATGGCCGATCGCCTCGTGCAGCAGCACGCCGGGCCAGCCCGAGCCGAGCACCACCGTCATCGCGCCGGCCGGCGCCGGGCGCGCGTCGAGGTTGACGAGCGCGGCGTGGACCGCGTCGTCCACGTAGCGCGACAGCACCTCGTCGCTGAAGTAGCCGTAGTCGAAGCGGCCGCCGCCGCCGCCCGAGCCGATCTCGCGGCGCCCGTTCTGCTCGGCGATCACCGTCACCGAGACGCGCACCAGCGGGCGGATGTCGGCGGCCAGCGCGCCGTCGCTGCGCGCCACCAGCACCACGTCGTATTCGCCGGCCAGGCCCGCCATCACCTGCGTGATGCGCGGGTCGCGGCCGCGCGCCATCTGCTCGATGCGTTCGAGCAGCTTGACCTTGGCGGTGGCGTCGAGCGAGGCGAGCGGGTCGGACGGCAGGTACAGGTCGCGCCCCGACACGCCGGTCAGCGACGAGGCGACCTGGATCTTGCGGCGCCCGCCGCCCGCGGCCGCGATCGCCTTGGTGGCGCTGGCGGCCTGGCGGATCGCCTCGGGCGAGAGGTCGTCCGAGTAGGCGAACGCGGTGCGCTCGCCGGCCACGGCTCGCACGCCGACGCCCTGGTCGATGCTGAAGCTGCCCGACTTCACGATCCCTTCCTCGAGGCTCCACGCTTCGCTGCGGGTCGCCTGGAAGTACAGGTCCGCGTAGTCGACGCGATGCGTGAAGATGTCGGCGAGCGTGCGCGTGAGCAGCGTTTCGTCGAGGCCATACGGCGTGAGCAGGATGTCCTTCGCGAGGGCGAGATTGCGGATGCCGGGTTCGATGATGTTCATGCGGTGTCGGGTATCGGGGTTGCTTTGAGCGGAGTCGGGTCAGTCGTCGGTGTGTCGCGGTGAGTCGGGTCTGGAGCGGATCACGCGGCCTCGTCGAGTATCTCAGTCGAGCACGCGGTGGCGCCAGGCGGGCAGGCTCTGGCGGACCTCGGCGATGCGCGCCGGATCGACCGTGCCCGACACCACGCCGGGGCCTTCGTCGCGCACGGCGACGATCTCGCCCCACGGGTCCACCAGCATGCTGTGTCCCCAGGTGCGCCGGCCGTTCTCATGGCGCCCGCCCTGGGCGGCGGCGAGCACGTAGCACTGGTTTTCGATCGCGCGGGCGCGCAGCAGCGTTTCCCAGTGCGCGCGGCCGGTGGTGTACGTGAACGCGGACGGCACGACGATCAGCGCGCAGTCGCCGAGGCGGCGATACAGCTCCGGAAAGCGCAGATCGTAGCAGACCGACAGGCCGACCCGGCCGAACGGCGCCTCGAAGCTGCGTACCGCCGAGGCGTCGGTGCCGCCGGGGCGGATCGTGCGGGCCTCGTCGAACGATTCGCCGTCCTTCTCGAAGCTGAACAGATGGATCTTGTCGTAGCGCGCGCATTCACGCCCCTCGGGATCGAACACCAGCGAGGTGTTCAGCACGCGCGACGGCTCCGGCGCGGCCAGCGGCAGCGTGCCGCCGATCAGCCAGACGCCGTGGCGGCGCGCGCAATCGGCGAGGAAGCGCTGGATCGGGCCGTCCTGATAGGGCTCGGCGAGCGCGAGCTTGTCGGTGTCGCGCTGGCCCATGAAGCAGAAGTATTCAGGCAGCAGCACGAGCTTCGCGCCGAGCGCGGCCGCCTCGGCGACCAGCCGGCCCGCCTCGTCCAGGTTGCGGGTGGGATCGGGCGAGCTGACCGTCTGCAGGGCGGCGACCGTCAACGGGGTGAGGCGATCGGATCGGTCGGTCATCGGAGTCGTCGGACGTGAAAAAGGGGTGCGTCCCGTGCCGTCAGGGGTGGACGGCATCGGCGGGCGTGCGGTCCATCTTACCCCGATCGTCCGCGACCCGCTGAATCCGCGGATGCGCCCACGAGCCGGTGATCGCGTAGTCGAACGCGAACGCGTGCGCGAGCGTCTGCGACAGCGCGAGGTTAGCGGCCAGCACGCCGAGCCCGAGCAGCGGGTTGACCACCGCCGCGCCGACCGCCGCCGCGCTCGCGCTGACCTTCGGCGCGATGTGCGCGTGCAGGTCCTGGGTCTCGTGCGCGAGGTCCACCGAGCCCTTCACCGTCACGCGGGCCGGCGCGGTCACCATGCGGAAGTCGTCGGTGGTGGCGATGCCGTCGTTGATGCGGCTGGTGCCCTCGATCGAGTCGAACGGCAGGCCCTTGCCGATCACGTCGCGGAAGTCGAGCGTGAGGAAGCGCGCGAGGCCCTGCAGGCTCAGCACGCCGAGCAGCTTGGCCGCGCCCGGATCGACCTTGAGGATCTGGCCGTGCGCGAGATCGAGCGAGAGCCGGCCGTCGAGCGTCGGATAGTCGATCGCGGTGGGGCCGCCGCGCCAGCCGACCTTGCCCTGCAGCGTGCCGCGGCCGTCGGCGATGGTGCGCGGCAGGCCGACCCGGTCGAGCAGGGCGCCGGCGTCGTCGATCGCGAGCTTGAAGTCGAACACGGTGCGGCGCGGCGCGTCGTCCTCGTCGGCGCCGAGCGCGATCGCGCGCTTCGAGGTGCGCCAGTTCGCGGTGGCGGTCAGCTTCGCGGCCGGGTTCGCGAGTTCGAGCCGGTCGAGCTGCCAGACCGGGATGCCGTTCTCGCTGAAGTTGTGCGCGTTGACCTGCAGCCGGCCGATGTCGTGGCCGCGCGCCACCACCTGGTCGACCACCAGGTCGATCGACGGCATCGCGCGGTTGGTCGGCAGGTCCATCGCGCGGCCCACCAGATCGTGGTCGGCGCTGTCGGGCACGATCAGCTTGGCGAGCCGCGCGTTCAGCACGCCGGCGCCGGTCTGGCCCGGCACCGGCGGCGCCCACGACAGATAGCCGGAGACCTGGTTCGAGGCGACGTTGGCCTGCCAGAGATCGTCGACGTGCGAGGCGCCGACGATCACGTTCTCCCAGTTGCGCTTGAGCAGCTTCAGCCGGCCGAAGTGCAGCGCGAAGCGCTTCGGCGCGAAGCTCGCGAGATCGACGCGCGCGGGGGCCGGCGTGGGGGCGGGCGCCGCCGGCCCGGGCGCCGGTGCCGGGGTTGCCGGGGCGGCCGGCGTCGCGCGCAGCGTCTTCGCGAACGCGAGCCACGCGTCGGCATCGAGTTCGGAGGCATCCACGGCCGCCGTCACGCCGTCGCGCGGCAGGTCCGGCAGGCGGTTCATGCCGAGCGAGCCGCGCACCGCGCGCAGCGGCTCGCCGTGCGTGGCGTCGAGCACGTAGTGCGCGGCGATCGGGCCGAGCGCGAGGTCGGCCTGTTCGAGCGTGCGGCCGTCCTCGGGCGCGAGCGGCGCCAGCGTGAAGCTGAACGGCATCGGCGTGCCGGCCGGCTTGGTGAACGGCGCGGGGAAATCGAGCGCGAGCCCGGTGAGGTCCGACGAAGCGTCGATCTGGGGCGGCGCGCCCTTCGCGCCGCGCACCGAGAGCCGGTACGGCGCGTCGCCGACCACGCGCCCGAGCAGCGCGGCGGCCGGCCCTCGCAGGTTCAGCCCGCGCGCCGAATCGACGGCGATCCGGCCGCTCACGTCGAGCGCGTAGCCGCCGTTGCGGCGGTAGTTGCCGTCGGCATGGACGTCGCCGCCGAGCAGGCGCGCCGAGAGCCGGTCGAGCGCCGCGCTCTGCTGCGTGAAGCGGATCGTGCCGCGCAGCTGCGACAGCGGCGGCAGGCCGTCCGCGGCGAGCGCGTTGTCGCCGAACGCGAGCGAGCCTTCCACCTGCGTGTGGCCGTGCGCGGCGCGCTGCGGGACCGTCAGCTTCAGCGCGAGCGAGGCCGGCCCCTGCGCCTTGACGCGCTCGCCCAAGTGATGGCTCATGCTGCCCAGCGCGCTGCGGTTCGCGTAGTCGATCAGGTCGGCGAGCGGGCCGTGCGCGCGGCCCACGATCACGAGCGGCGACTGCGCCGGCTTGCCGAGGTCGGCGATCCGGCCGCTCACGCCGCTCAACTGCACGCGCTTGTAGTGCGCGCGCGGGATGTCGAAGCGCAGCTTGTTCTGTTCGAGTTCGAACACGCCGCTGATGCCGTCGAGCACGGGCCACACGCTCGGCGTGCCGTCGGCGAGCTTGCGCGGCGGCTGCGGCGTCGGGTCGAAGCGTCCGCCCGTGAATGGCGCGACGATGTGGAACACGCCGTCGTGCGGCGCGTGTTCGTAGGGGAAGGTCTCGAGCGGGCCTTTCGCGACGATCGTCGCGCCCTTCGAGACGGTGCCCGCCTGCAGCGCATGGCCGAGATACTCGTGCAGGTGGTCGGACATGCTGGTCGGCAGGTAGCGCACGATGCGCGCGACCGCCGCGCGGCCGAACTCGGCCTTCAGGTCGAGCGAGCCGCGCCCGTGGCCCGGGTTCGAGTAGCCGCCCGCGACGGTGATCTCGGCGTCGGGGTTCGCCACGTAGAGCAGCGGCACCTTGACGTCGACGCGCGGGCGCGGCTCGCCGGGCACGCGCGTGAGGGTCCACGAGGTCTGCGCGCGCAGCCGGTCGAAGGTGAGCCGCGGATCGGCGAACACGCCGGGCACCGTGACGGCGGCACGGACGGTGTCGATGCGCGCCTCGCCCGCGCGCTCGTTCGCGTCGACGTGGCCCCACAGGTTCTCGAAGCCAGGCACGCCGGCGCGCGGATGCCCGCGCGGCGAGAGGCCCGGCCCCGGCTCCTGCGCCTCGAAGCTGATGCCCTGCAGGTCGCCCGCCATCCGGTAGCGCACGATCGGCGCGGCGTGGGCGGTCTCGTCGCCGGCCAGTTCGGCGCGGCCCGGCGGCGCGCGCTCGGCCTCCATCACATAGTTCGCGATCAGGCCGCGCGGATCGGTGCGCACCAGCGCGTTGCGAAACCGCGCCGGCAGCGGCAGGCCGCGCACGAACTCGGCGAGGATGCCGAGATCGACGCGGTCGCCGGCCACCCGGATCAACTGGCCGTGGGTGGCGTCGGGCACGCGGTAGCGCGCGGTCAGCGTCGTGAACGCGAGCGCGCGCGACAGCGGCGTGCCGTCGTCGAGCGGCGGCTGGCCCAGCTCGGCGTGCAGGTTCGTGAGGTTGAGCGTGTAGTCGCGACCGGGATCGAGCGCGAGGTCCCAGCCGAAGTTCGCCATCGGCATGTCGAGCCGCGGCTGGGTGGGCCGCACGCGCAGCGCGACGTCGGCGCCGCTCAGCGTGCCGTGCGCGTCGCGCAGGCGCCCGTCCTGGAAGCCGAGCCAGATGGTGTTGTCGATGCGGCCGGCATAGGCGGTGAGGGGCACCGGCAGGTAGCGCGCGAGCGTCGGCAGGTCGACCGGGCCGGTCGACAGGTAGGCGTCGCCGGTCCAGTTGGCGGGCCGGCCGATCGCGCCGAGCGCGCGGTGCGTGAAGCGCGCGCGGAAATCGAGCGGGCCGGCGAACAGCGTGCCGTTGGCCGGTGCCTGCAGCGCCAGCCGGTGGACCAGGCCGTCGTTGAGCACGGCGAGCCGGATGCCGGTCAGCGTCAGTTCGGGCGCGTTGCGCTGCGCGTCGCGCCAGCGCAGCGTGCCGCCGCGCAGCACGATCGCCTGCTGGCGCAGCAGCCAGGTGCTGAACGCGTCGTTGCCGCCCTTGCGGGTGGTCGGCACCGCCACGCCGGCGATCATCAGCGTGCCGTCGCGGTTGCGCTCGATCAGCAGGTCCGGCGCGTCGACCACGAGGCTCGAGAGCGTCGGCGCCAGATGCGCCAGCGAGGCCCAGGCGATCGCGGCCGTGGCGTGCGGAATCGTCAGCGCGAGGGTGCCGTCCTTGCCTCGGATGGTCAGCGCGGTCACGTCCACGCCGGGCTGCATGCCGGACCAGTGCGGCGCGAGGCGGCCGATGCGGACTTCGGCGTGGAGCTTGTCGGAGACGAACGATTCGATGCGCGGGCGCAGCCGGTCGATCTGCGGCAGCAGCGCGTAGCGCAGGCCGAGGTAGGCGCTCGCGGCGACGAAGTAGATCGTCGCGCCGCCGATCAGCACCAGGCGGCAAACGCGCCGCAGGACCGGATGATCGTGCCCGGGAGGTCCGGCTTCTGGCCTGCTGGCGGCGGATTCCTGACGGTCGGGCATGCGGCGGACGGGCGGGGATATGGTAGCGTTGCGAATTGACGTTGAAATGTAACACAGGGGTCCGGTCCGGCGGCCGTTCGGCCGGCATCCGGACTTCCCCGCCCGACCGCGCGCGGTGCCGGCAAGCCGGCTCCGGACAGTGGCCTGGCCGAGGTTCCGGCTGGCGGTCGGTGCGGTGTGCCACCGGTCCGCCGGCCGGTCCGCGCCGTGCTGGCAGCCGGGTTCCGCGTCGCGTTTCGTCCCGCCTCGTGCTCCGTTCCTCGTGTCCCGTTCCCGCGCTTCGCGCCCCGCCGCCATGACCGACGCCAACGCCTTGCTCAGCACCGCTTATTCCCGCTATCTGGCCCGCGCCGTCGCCGCGCGCCCCGAACTCGCCGCGCGCATCGCCGACACCGCCGCCGCACCGCTCACGCGCGAGGCCATCGACGCGCGCCTGGACGAGCTGCTGGCGGCGGCCTCGCCGGCGGGCGCGCCGGGCGAGGAGGCGCTGCGCCGCGCGCTGCGCCAGTTGCGCATCGAGGTGTTCGGCGCCGTCGCCGAGCGCGATCTGGCCGGCGCGGCCGACGTGGCCGAAGTCACGGCGGCGATGACCGACCTGGCCGAGATCGCGATCCAGCGCTCGCTCGCGGTGCTGTCGGCCGAGCTGGAGGGGCTTTACGGCGAGCCGCACGGGCCGGCCGGCGAGCGGCTCGCGCTCGGCGTGGTCGGCATGGGCAAGCTGGGCGGGCGCGAGCTGAACGTCTCGTCCGACATCGACCTGATCTTCGTCTACGAGGACGACGGCGAAACCACCGGCGGCACGCGCGCGGGCCTCGCCACCCAGGAATTTTTCACGCGCCTGGGCCGGCGCCTGATCGGCGTGCTGTCGGATACCACCGCCGACGGCTACGTGTTCCGCGTCGACATGCGGCTGCGCCCGAACGGCGATTCCGGCCCGCTGGTCTGCAGCCTCGGCATGCTGGAGGAATACTTCTACGTGCAGGGGCGCGAGTGGGAGCGCTATGCGTGGATCAAGGGGCGGCTCGTCTCGGAGCCGGCCAGCGAGGCCGCGCAGCGGCTCGCCGCGCAACTCGACGCGATCGTCAAGCCGTTCGTTTACCGTCGTTATCTCGATTTCGGCGTGATCGGCGCGATCCGGGATCTGCACCGGCAGATCCGCCAGGAGGCGCAGCGTCGCGCCACGATGCGCCCCGACAAGGCCGACGACATCAAGCTCGGGCGCGGCGGGATTCGCGAGATCGAGTTCAGCGCGCAGGTGTTCCAGCTGATCCGCGGCGGCCAGGACGCCGGCTTCCGGATTCGTCCGACGCTCGCGGTGCTGGCCCATGCCACCGAGCGCGGGCTGATCGCGGCCGAGGTGGCCGAGCGCTTCGCCGAGGCGTACCGGCTGCTGCGCACGATCGAGCACCGGCTGCAGTATCGCAACGACGCGCAGACCCACGCGATGCCGGTCGATCCCGAGGACCGCGCGGCGCTGGCGGCCTCGCTCGGCCATGCCGACTACGCGGCGCTCGTCGCCGAGCTGGACCGGCACCGCGGGTTCGTCGAGGCGCAGTTCGACCAGATCTTCTCGAACCGGCCCGGCGAGGCGAACGGCAGCGGCGGCAACGGCGGCGCCAATGGAAATGGCAACGGCAACGGCGCCGAGGACGATGCCGCCGCCTGGATCTGGAGCGACGCGCTGGCCGACGACGGCGAGGACGACGTGCTCGCCGCGCGCCTCGCGGGCCTCGGCTTCGTGACGCCGGCCGCCGTGCTGGCGCGGCTGCGCGCGGTCTGGCAGTCCTCGCGCTACGCGGGGCTGCCCGAGAGCAGCCGGCAGCGCTTCGACCGCGTCGCGCAGCGCGCGCTCGACGCGGCCGTCGGCATCGACGCCGCGCATCGCGACGACACGATCATCCGCTTCTTCGACCTGCTCGAGACGGTGGGCCGGCGCGGCGCCTATCTGGCGCTGCTGACCGAATACCCGGCCGCGCTCGAACGCGTGCTGTCGGTGCTCGGCGCGACGCGCTGGGGCGGCGGCTACCTGATCCGCCATCCGCAATTGCTCGACGAGCTGCTCGACGACGAGGCGATCGCGAGCCCGTTCGACTGGCCCGTGTTCAAGGCCTCGCTGCGCGCGCGGCTCGCGGCGGCCGACGGCATGGAGCAGCAGATGGACCTGCTGCGGCACGCGCAGCACGCCGAGGTGTTCCGGATCCTGCTGATCGATCTGGCCGGCAAGCTGTCGGTCGAGCATGTCAGCGACCGGCTTTCGGAACTCGCCGACGCGGTGCTCGACGTCACGCTCGAGGTGGTCTGGTCGCAGCTCGCCAAGCGCCATCGCGACGCGCCGCGCTTCGCCGTGATCGCCTACGGCAAGCTCGGCGGCAAGGAGCTCGGCTACGCGTCGGACCTCGACGTGATCTTCCTCTACGACGATCCCGACGACCGCGCGGCCGACGTCTACACCACCTACACGCGCCGCCTGATCACGTGGCTCACCACCGCCACCGGCGCGGGCGCGCTGTTCGATCTCGACCTGCGGCTGCGGCCCAACGGCGAGGCCGGGCTGCTCGTCACCGATCTCGACGCGTTCCGCCGCTATCAGCTGCGCGAGGGCGACGGCGCCAACACCGCCTGGGTCTGGGAGCATCAGGCGTTGACGCGCGCGCGCTTCAGCGCCGGCGACGCACGGATCGGCGCCGCGTTCGAGGCGATCCGCGAGCAGGTGCTGACCACGCCGCGCGACGGCGAGCTGCTCGCGCGCGAGATCGTCGGGATGCGCGACAAGGTGGCGGCCGGCCATCCGAACCATGGCGAGCTGTTCGACCTCAAGCACGATCGCGGCGGCATGGTGGACATCGAGTTCATCGTCCAGTACTGGGTGCTGCTGCACGCGGCGCGCGATCCGGAGCTGATCCGCAACACGGGCAACATCGCGCTGCTGCGCGAGGTGGCGCACCTGGGGCTGATGGACGACACCGAGGCCGAGACGGTGGGCGCCGCCTACCGGTGCTACCGCAAGCGCCAGCACCAGTTGCGGCTCGACGGGATGGAGAAGGCGCGCGTGCCGGGCGAGACGGTGGCCGCCGAGCGCGCCGCCGTGCTGGCGCTGTGGCAGCGCGTGTTCGGCGGCGTGGCGCCGGCCGCGACGGCGGCCGACCCGCAGGGCTGAGCCGGCCGCCGGTCGGCTCGCGGCACCGGCCGGGCCGAAGGGCAGCCGCGGTGCGCCGTGCCGGCCCGCGTTCGTGGCATGGCGCGTTGCCGTGCGCGCCGCCGCGCCCGCGCCGGGCCGGCACGCATGGAGATCGCCGCGGCCCGGTGATACGATGCAGCGGTCCAAGCTCCGGGCCGGCACTCCGATGAAAAAGGCGATCCTCGTGTATGTGGACCACAACAGCCGGATGATCGAGGAGTTCTTCTGGCTGTACAAAAGCCTGCTTCATGCGCGAGCGCTCGACGACGGCGCGCTGATCGCCGTCTGCCATCCCGACGCGCTCGGCCATCTGCCGGCCGACCCGCGCCTGATCACGATCGCGGCGGCGCCCTACGCCGACCGGCACGCCGAATGGGCCGGCTATCCCTACATCAATTCGGTGGCAAATCTCTGCGCGCCCGACGTGCTCGACGCCTGCGCGGCGTTCGACGTGGTACTGAAGACCGATTGCGACACGTTCGTCACGCCGGCGTTCGCGCGCTTCGTGCCGTCGGGCCTCTGCTTCGGCTTCGGCGCCTATGCCTATCAGGACGCGGTGCGCCGCAAGCTGGTGGAATGCAGCGAGCGCTGGGGGTTTCCGCATTCGGGGCTGCACAACGTGGGCGCGTCGGTGTTCGGGCCGAGCGCGATGGTCGGCGCGTTCCTGGTCGCGCAGCTCGCCTACTGCCAGCGCCTGCTCGCCGAGGAATTCGCCGCGGACCCGGGCGAGTGGCCGGGCTGGTGCAAGAACGTGCTGACCATGTACGCGGGCGAGCTGGCGCTGCGCCAGACCTATCCGCAGCATTGCACGCTCGGCCTGCTCGATCATTTCCCGCATGCCTCGCGCCGGCTCGGCGACGACGTGCTGCACATCCACGCGTGGCACGTCGAGGAGTATTTCTCGAAGCACGCGTTCCGCAACGGCGACTACGCGCAGATCGATCCGGCCACGATCGACCGGACCACGCTGGGCGGCTATTGCCACTGGCTCGCGCTCGCGGATCTGGATGCGATCAGGGCGGCCACCGGCTGAGCGGCGGCGCGGGCGGACGAGAGCGCGTGGCTCGGGCGATCGGTGGATGATCGGGGGGAGAGCCGTCGCGAACAGCGGGGGAACCGCGGGCGCTGGCGTTCATGTCGCGCTCCTGCGGCCCGATCGAGCCATGTGCGCCGCGCCGCCGGCCGATCCTCGCGCCCGGCCCGAGCCGCCGCGCCCCGGCTGGCATCAGGCCGCCAGCATTTCCTTCGCGTGCTTGCGCGTGGTGGCCGTGATCTCGAGCCCGCCGAGCATCCGCGCGACTTCCTCGACGCGGCTCGCGCGGTCGAGCGGCGTGACGGTCGAGACCGTGCCGCCGGCCGCGTCGAGCCCCTTGGCGACCTGGAAATGATGATCGCCGCGCGCGGCCACCTGCGGCAGGTGCGTGACGCAGAGCACCTGCCGGTCGCGGCCGAGCTGGTGCAGCAGCCGCCCGACCACCTCGGCCACGCCGCCGCCGATGCCGGTGTCCACTTCGTCGAAGATCAGCGTCGGCGTGAGGCTCGCGGCGCTCGCGATCACCGCCAGCGCGAGGCTGATGCGCGCGAGTTCGCCGCCCGAGGCGACCTTCGCGAGCGGCCGCGGCGGCACGCCCGGGTGGCCCGCCACGCGGAATTCGATCTGCTCCAGCCCGTGCGGGCCGCCTTCGGCGAGCGGCACCAGCGTCACGTCGAAGCTGCCACCCGCCATCGACAGTTCCTGCATCGCGGCCGTAACCGCCGCGCCGAGCGCGCCGGCGGCCTGCGCGCGTGCCTCGGACAGCGCGCGCGCGTCGGCCAGGTAGGTCTGCTTCGCGCGCGCGGCCGCGTCCTCGAGCGCGCTCAGATCGGCCGCCGCGTCGAGCGCGGCGAGCTGCTCGCGGCGCGCCATGTGTTCGTCGTGCAGCGTGTCGGGCGGCAGCCGGAACTTGCGCGCGGCCGTGTGCAGCGCGTCGAGCCGCGCCTCCACCTGCGCGAGCCGCTCCGGATCGAGTTCGAGCCGTTGCGCGTAGTGCGACAGCGAATAGCCGGCCTCGCGCAGCTGGATCTCGGCCGGATCGAGCGCGGCCAGCACGTCGTTGAGCGTCGGATCGATCGAGGCCAGCTGGCGCACCTTCGAGATCACGCCGCCGAGCTGCCGCAGCAGCGCGTCGTCGGATTCGGAGATCGCGAGCAGCGCGCCCTGCACGCCGCGGATCAGGCTCGCCGAATGCGTGAGCCGGCCGTGCTCGGCGTTCACTTCGTCCCATTCGCCGGGCTGCGGCGCGAGCTTGTCGAGTTCGGCGAGCTGCCAGGCGAGCTTCTCGCGCTCGAGCTGCAACTCGCGTTCGTGGACCTGCGCGGCCTCGATCTTCTGCAGCGCGTCGCGCCACGCGCGCCAGCCGCGCGCCACCACCGCCGCCTCGGCGGCGAGCCCGGCGTGCGTGTCGAACAGCTCGCGCTGCGCGTCGGGCCGCATCAGCAACTGGTGCGCGTGCTGGCCGTGGACGTCCACCAGCATCTCGCCCAGTTCGCGCAACTGCGACAGCGTCGCGCTGGTGCCGTTGATGAACGCGCGCGAGCGGCCGTTCGCGTCGATGACGCGGCGCAGCATCACGCTGTCGTCGGCGTCGAACGCATGGACGTCGAGCCATTGCGCGACGCGGTCGTGCGGCGTGAATTCGGCGGTGATGTCGGCGCGCTGGCAGCCGGCGCGCACCACGCTGGCGTCGGCGCGCTCGCCGAGCGCGAGCGCCAGCGCGTCGATCAGGATCGACTTGCCGGCGCCGGTCTCGCCGGAGAACACGGTGAAGCCGGCATCGAATTCGAGGTCGAGCCGGGCGACGATGACGAAGTCGCGGATCGAGAGATGACGAAGCATGATGTCGGGCGCGGCCGCGTCAGGATTCCGGATCGTCGTCGTGCGACGGATGTTCGTTCCAGTGCAGCTTCTTGCGCAGCGTCGTGTAATAGCTGTAGCCGACCGGGTGCAGGAACGGCACGGTGTGTCGCGAGCGCCGCACCTCGATCGTGTCGTTCAGTTGCAGCGCGGTGAACGACTGCATGTCGAAGTTCACGTTGACGTCGCGCCCGCCGATGATCTGGATGCCGACCTTGACGTCGTCGGGCAGCACGATCGGGCGGTTCGACAGCGCGTGCGGCGCGATCGGCACCAGCACGATGCCCTGCAGCTGCGGGTGCAGGATCGGCCCGGCCGAGGACAGCGCGTAGGCCGTCGAGCCGGTCGGGGTGGCGACGATCAGGCCGTCCGAGCGCTGGTTGTACATGAAGCGGCCGTCCACCGACACGCGCAGCTCGGCCATGCCGGAGAAGCCGCTGCGGTTCACCACCACGTCGTTGAACGCGAGTGCGTGATAGATCGGTTCGCCGTCGCGCACGATGCGCGCCTCGAGCAGCGTGCGCTCCTCGCGCTCGAAGCTGCCCGACAGCATCTGCGGCACGAGTTCGAGCATCTCCGAGGCGGAAATGTCGGTGATGAAGCCGAGCCGGCCGTGGTTGATGCCGATCAACGGCGTCCGGTAGGGCGCGAGCTGGCGGCCGATGCCGAGCATCGTGCCGTCGCCGCCGAGCACGATCGCGAGGTCGGCGCGCGCGCCGATCTCGCTCGGCGTAAGCGCCGGGTGGCCGTCGATGCCGTACTCGCGCGCCGTTTCGGCTTCGAACACGACCTCGAGCCCGCGCTGCGTGATGGCGGCGGCGAGCGCGGCGAGCGGTTCGGCGATGCCGGGCGTGTTGCTGCGCCCGACGAGCGCGACGGTCTGGAACAGGTTACCGGTTTTCATGCCGGCATTACACCATAGCTGGATGACGAAAAGGAACCGGCCGAGCGGCCGGGGAGCAGGGCGGGCGGGGCGGGCGCCGGAAATCTCGCGGGCGCCGCCCGGTTGCGCTAGAATTTTCCTTCATGTTAGATCCCCGCGCCCGAACCCTCCTCAAGACCCTGATCGAACGGTATATCGCCGACGGTCAGCCGGTCGGCTCGCGCACGTTGTCCCGGTATTCCGGTCTCGAACTGAGCCCGGCCACGATCCGCAACGTGATGTCCGACCTGGAGGAACTCGGCCTCGTGTCGAGCCCGCATACCTCGGCCGGCCGCGTGCCGACGCCGCGCGGCTACCGGATGTTCGTCGACACGCTGCTGAGCGTGGAGTCGCCGATCGACGATGCGGCCGTGACGCGGCTCGTGCAGACCACGCTGCAGGCGGGCGAGCCGCAGCAGAAGGTGGTGGCGGCCGCGGCCAGCGTGCTGTCGAACCTCTCGCAGTTCGCCGGCGTGGTGCTGACGCCGCGCCGCAGCCACGTGTTCAAGCAGATCGAGTTCATGCGGCTGTCGGACAAGCGCATCCTGCTGATCATCGTGACGCCCGAGGGCGACGTGCAGAACCGCATGATGGCCACCCAGCGCGATTACTCGTCGTCGCAGCTGACCGAGGCCTCGAACTACATCAACGCCAATTTCGCCGGGCTGTCGTTCGACGAGGTGCGGCGGCGCCTGCGCGAGGAAATCGACGCGCTGCGCGGCGACATGACGGCGCTGATGCACGCGGCCGTCACCGCCAGCACCGAGGCCTCCGACGACGAGGACACGCTGCTGATCTCGGGCGAGCGCAACCTGCTCGAGGTGGCCGACCTGTCGTCGGACATGGCGCGGCTGCGCAAGCTGTTCGACGTGTTCGACCAGAAGACGAGCCTGCTGCAGCTGCTCGACGTGTCGAGCCACGCGCAGGGCGTGCAGATCTTCATCGGCGGGGAATCGACGCTGGTGCCGATCGACGAAATGAGCGTCGTGACGGCGCCCTACGAGGTCAACGGCAAGATCGTCGGCACGCTCGGCGTGATCGGGCCGACCCGGATGGCCTACAACCGCGTGATTCCGATCGTCGACATTACCGCGCGCCTGCTGTCGCTGACGCTGAGCCAGCAGTGACGCTGCCCGCGGCACGGGCCGCCCGGCCTTGCCTATGCGCGCGTCGGGGTCATTGGGGCGGCACCGGTCGCGCCGTGGCGCCGTCGCTATAATGAGGATCGTTCGATCCGGGGCTCAGGCCCACCCCCTTCATGCGTTTTGATCTCGAACCGCCGTCGCAACACGCCGCGGCACATCGCGTCGCCGTCCTGCTCGTCAATCTCGGCACGCCCGACGAACCCACGCCGGGCGCGGTGCGGCGCTACCTCGCGCAGTTCCTGTCCGATCCCCGTGTCGTCGAAATCCCGGCCATCGCCTGGCAGCCGATCCTGCGCGGGCTGATCCTGCCGTTCCGCTCGCGCGCCTCGGCGAAGAAATACCGCTCGGTCTGGATGCCGGAAGGCTCGCCGCTGCGCGTGTTCACCGAGCGGCAGGTCGAGGGCCTGCGCCCGCTGTTCGCCGCCAACGGCTATCAGGTGCTGATCGATTACGCGATGCGCTACGGCACGCCCGACATCGGCACGGTGCTCGGCCAGCTCAAGCGTGCCGGCACCGAGCGCGTGCTGCTGGTGCCGATGTATCCGCAGTATTCGTCGTCGACCACGGCCACCGCGTTCGACGCGGCGTTCGCCGCGCTCGGCCGCATGCGCAACCAGCTCGAGGTCCGCACGCTGCGTCACTACGCCGACCATCCCGCCTATATCCACGCGCTCGCCGAGCAGGTCCGCCATTACTGGGCCGAGCACGGGCGCCCCGATTTCGCGGCCGGCGACAAGCTGGTGCTGAGTTTCCACGGCGTGCCCAAGCGCACGCTCGATCTCGGCGATCCCTACCATGACCAGTGCCAGCAGACGGCCGCGCTGTTGATGGCGGCGCTCGAACTGACCACGCTCGAATGCCGCGTCACGTTCCAGTCGCGCTTCGGCAAGGCCGAGTGGCTGCAGCCCTACACGGCGCCGACGCTGCGCGAGCTTGGCGCGGCCGGCGTGAAGCGCGCCGACGTGTTCTGCCCCGGCTTCACGGCTGACTGCCTCGAGACGATCGAGGAAATCGGCATGGAGGTGCGCGACGAGTTCCTGCACGGCGGCGGCGGCACGTTCCACCGGATTCCGTGCCTGAACGCGTCGCCGGCCTGGATCGACGCGCTCGGCCAGATCGTGGCCGAGAACCTGCAGGGCTGGCCGGTGCGCGCGCCGGCGGCGGCCGACGCGGCGGCATGAAGGCGGACCGGCCGCGCGGCGGCCATTGAGACGGGAAGGCTCCGATGAATTACCGAATTTCGACCGAACCGGGCGCGAAGCTGCGCATCGACAAATGGCTGTGGGCCGCGCGCTTCTTCAAGACGCGCTCGCTCGCGGCCGATGCCGTCGAGAAAGGGCGGGTGCGGATCGGCGGGGCGCCCGTCAAGCCGTCAAAGGACGTGCGGGTGGGCGACCGCGTCGAGGTGACGATCGACACGGCGGTCTGGCAGGTCGACGTGCTCGGCATCTGCGACCTGCGCGGGCCGGCCGCGATCGCGCAGACTCTCTATGCGGAAACCGGGGAGGGCCGCGCGAAGCGGCTTGCCGAACTGGAGCGGCGACGGCATTATCGCGAGCCGGCCGCCGAGCTGCACGGCCGGCCGACCAAGCGTGACCGCCGGATCATCGACAAACTTTCGAATGGGCGCTGAAGAGGCGCTCGAACGTCGCCCGGGCGCTGCCGTATTCGGTATTGCGGTCGGTGACGGCGCCCGACAGACAGATGGTGGTGGTGCCGGCCGCCAACACCAGCGCGACCACCGATATCGCAAAGGTCAGTTTCACGGTACTCCCCTCGGGAAGGCAGGCGGGACGGGTTCGGTGGGAGGCTGCCTGACGGACCATGGTGGGAACCGTGCTTGCTCGGGCAACCTGTACCAAAGTGTAGTGTAGTGCCCGAAGCCGATCCAGTGAGGCGCGGGTAACGGTTGTTACGGCGGGTTTCGCCAGGCCGCCGGACCGTTCGGTCGCCTGGCGGTGGAACCGGTGCCGTTCCGGCATTGTCTCCGAACTGGCACCGCGGCGCTCGAGAATCGCCCGGTTCCGGGCCGAAATCCGGTCCCGGACCGGCTCGAACGGGTCCAAACCGGCCGATTTCGTCGCGCTGTCCGAAAGACCCTCTTGAAAATGTTGTCTTCGGCCTTATCTGCGCCAACGTTGTGCGGCGGTGCGTTCCCGTGCGAGGCGCCGCCGGTCTGGCTTTCATCACTCAATTCGATTTCAGCGACATGGAAAACACGCAAGAGAATCCGGCTGGTCAACCGGCCGACGAGAGCGGCCGCGACGCGCAGGCTGCGCAACCCCAGGCCGCCGAAGTGCCGCCGGCGGCGGGCGAGGCCGAGGCCGCGCTGGCCGAGGCGCAAGCCAGGATCGCCGACCTGCAGGAAAGCTTCCTGCGGGCCAAGGCCGAGACCGAGAACGTGCGCCGCCGCGGCCAGGACGACGTCGCCAAGGCCCACAAATTCGCGATCGAGAGCTTCGCCGAGCACCTGCTGCCGGTGATCGACAGCCTCGAGGCCGCCGTCGGCGACAAGTCCGACGACATCGCGAAGGTCCGCGAAGGCGTCGAGCTGACGCTGCGCCAGTTGCAGAGCGCGCTCGAAAAGGGCCGCGTGCAGGTGATCGACCCGGTCGGCGCGAAGTTCGATCCGCACCAGCACCAGGCGATCTCGATGGTGCCGGCCGAGCAGGAGCCGAACACCGTCGTCACCGTGTTGCAAAAGGGCTATACGATCGCCGACCGCGTGCTGCGTCCCGCGCTCGTGACGGTTTCGCAGCCGAAGTAAGCGCGCGGCTGGCGCGAAATCGGCGCGTCGCCCGCATGACATCGGCATGACTCAAGCATGATTTGAGCGTTTCCGGCCCCGCCGCCGGCGCCGCGCCTCGTGCGCGCCGGCGGCGCGGCCGCGTGACGTTCCGGAGCCGGGCGCGGCGGGTTGCGCCCGGCTTCGTGTTGATAAGGGGCCGTATCGGCCCGCGGCGCCCGCCGATTGAAAAAATTGAATAGCCGCATCGCTTTCGGGGTCTTGAAAACGGCGCGAACGCACCTATTTCGTGTGCATGGTTGAATTCGGCGCGGCAAACCGGGCAAAACGTCCCGGAATCCGCAGCAAAACAGAGTTTCTGGAGATTACGAAAATGGGAAAGATCATCGGTATTGACCTCGGGACCACGAACTCGTGCGTGGCCGTGATGGAAGGCAATCAGGTCAAGGTCATCGAGAACTCGGAAGGCACCCGCACCACGCCGTCGATCATTGCGTACATGGACGACAACGAAGTGCTGGTCGGCGCGCCCGCCAAGCGCCAGTCCGTGACCAACCCGAAGAACACGCTGTTCGCGGTGAAGCGCCTGATCGGCCGCCGCTTCGAAGAGAAGGAAGTGCAGAAGGACATCGGCCTGATGCCCTACGCGATCATCAAGGCCGACAACGGCGACGCCTGGGTCGAAGCGCATGGCGAGAAGCTCGCGCCGCCGCAGGTCTCGGCCGAAGTGCTGCGCAAGATGAAGAAGACGGCCGAGGACTACCTCGGCGAGCCGGTCACGGAAGCTGTGATCACGGTGCCGGCCTACTTCAACGACAGCCAGCGCCAGGCCACCAAGGACGCGGGCCGCATCGCCGGCCTGGAAGTCAAGCGGATCATCAACGAGCCGACCGCGGCCGCGCTCGCGTTCGGCCTCGACAAGGCCGAGAAGGGCGACCGCAAGATCGCCGTGTATGACCTCGGCGGCGGCACGTTCGACGTGTCGATCATCGAGATCGCGGACGTGGACGGCGAAATGCAGTTCGAAGTGCTGTCGACCAACGGCGACACGTTCCTCGGCGGCGAGGACTTCGACCAACGCATCATCGATTACATCATCGGCGAGTTCAAGAAGGAGCAGGGCGTCGACCTGTCGAAGGACGTGCTCGCGCTGCAGCGCCTGAAGGAAGCGGCCGAAAAGGCGAAGATCGAGCTGTCGTCGAGCCAGCAGACCGAGATCAACCTGCCGTACATCACGGCCGACGCCTCGGGCCCGAAGCACTTGAACCTGAAGATCACGCGCGCCAAGCTGGAAGCGCTGGTCGAGGAACTGGTCGAGCGCACCATCGAGCCGTGCCGCATCGCGATCAAGGACGCCGGCGTGAAGGTGTCGGACATCGACGACGTGATCCTGGTCGGCGGCCAGACGCGCATGCCGAAGGTGCAGGAGAAGGTCAAGGAGTTCTTCGGCAAGGAACCGCGCCGTGACGTGAACCCGGACGAAGCCGTCGCCGTGGGCGCCGCGATCCAGGGCCAGGTGCTGTCGGGCGACCGCAAGGACGTGCTGCTGCTCGACGTGACCCCGCTGTCGCTCGGCATCGAGACGCTCGGCGGCGTGATGACGAAGATGATCAACAAGAACACCACGATCCCGACCAAGCACGCGCAGGTCTATTCGACGGCCGACGACAACCAGGGCGCCGTGACGATCAAGGTGTTCCAGGGCGAGCGCGAGATGGCGGCCGGCAACAAGCTGCTCGGCGAGTTCAACCTCGAAGGCATCCCGCCGGCACCGCGCGGCGTGCCGCAGATCGAGGTGACGTTCGACATCGACGCGAACGGCATCCTGCACGTCGGCGCGAAGGACAAGGCGACCGGCAAGGAAAACAAGATCACCATCAAGGCGAACTCGGGCCTGTCGGAAGCCGAGATCGACAAGATGATCAAGGACGCCGAAGCGAACGCGGCCGAAGACCAGAAGCTGCGTGAGCGCGCCGACGCGCGCAACCAGGGCGACGCGCTGGTCCACAGCACGAAGAAGGCGGTGGCCGAGTACGGCGACAAGCTCGACGCCGGCGAGAAGGAAAAGATCGAGGCGGCGCTGAAGGACCTCGAGGACGTGCTGAAGGACACCTCGGCCGAGAAGGAAGCGATCGAGGCGAAGGTCGAGGCGCTGTCGACGGCTTCGCAGAAGCTTGGTGAAAAGATGTACGCCGACATGCAGGCGCAGCAGGCCGGTGCCGCCGGCGCGGCGGGCGCGGCCGAAGGCGCGGCGCATGCGGGCGGCGCGAGCGCGGCGGCCGACGACGTCGTCGATGCCGACTTCAAGGAAGTGAAGAAGGACTGAAGTCGGGAAGCGGCCGTGCCGCGCGGCACGGCCGCTTCCGATCCGCCCCGTCACTGCCGGACGGGTGGATCATCCCTGCGCCTGGCGGGCCTTGCGGCTCGCCGGGCACATTCGTTTTATGGCGGGCGGCGCGCGAGCGCCGCTCTACAGGTCGCAAGACTTTACTGGAAGCGAGAGGAGCCGCCCGCGCGAGGTGCGCGGCGGCAGTGAACCGATATGGCGAAACGGGATTACTACGAGGTTCTGGGCGTCGCGAAGAACGCGAGCGACGACGAAATCAAGAAGGCATATCGCAAGCTCGCGATGAAGTACCACCCTGACCGCAATCCGGACAGCAAGGATGCGGAAGAGCGTTTCAAGGAGGTGAAGGAAGCCTACGAAATGCTCTCGGACGACCAGAAGCGGGCGGCCTACGACCAGTACGGCCACGCGGGCGTCGATCCGAACATGGGCGGCGCTGGCGCGCAGGGCTTCGGCGGCTTCGCCGACGCATTCGGCGACATCTTCGGCGACATCTTCGGCCAGGCCGCGGGCGGGGCCGCGCGCGGCGGCCGCGGCGGCCCGCAGGTCTATCGCGGCGCCGACCTGCGCTACAGCATGGAAATCACGCTGGAGCAGGCCGCGCACGGCTACGAGACGCAGATCCGCGTGCCGAGCTGGGTCTCGTGCGAGATCTGCCACGGCTCCGGCGCGAAGCCGGGCACCAAGCCCGACACCTGCCCGACCTGCCACGGCCAGGGCTCGGTGCGCATGTCGCAGGGTTTCTTCAGCATCCAGCAGACCTGCCCGAAATGCCACGGCACCGGCACCTACATCCCGGAACCGTGCGCGCACTGCCACGGCTCGGGCAAGGTGAAGGAAACCAAGACGCTGGAAGTGAAGATCCCGGCCGGGATCGACGACGGCATGCGGATCCGCTCGGCCGGCAACGGCGAGCCCGGCATCAATGGCGGGCCGTCGGGCGACCTCTACGTCGAGATCCACATCAAGTCGCACTCGGTGTTCGAGCGCGACGGCGACGACCTGCACTGCCAGATGCCGATCCCGTTCACGACGGCGGCGCTGGGCGGCGAGATCGAGGTGCCGACGCTGGCCGGACGCGCCTCGTTCACGGTGCCGGAAGGCACGCAGTCGGGCAAGACGTTCCGGCTGCGCGGCAAGGGCATCAAGGGGCTGCGTTCGAGCATCGCCGGCGATCTCTACGTCCACGTGCAGATCGAGACGCCGGTCAAGCTGACCGACGCGCAGCGCGACCTGCTCAAGCAGTTCGAGCAGTCGCTGGCCGAAGGCGGCGGTCGCCACAGCCCGCAGAGCAAGAGCTGGTTCGACCGGGTGAAGAGCTTCTTCGAGTGACCGGAAGGATGGCGACATGACTGAAGTCGGAGCCGGCGCGCCGTTCGCGCTGCTCGACGACTGCAACTCGACCGCGTTCGCGCGGTCGAGTCGTTTGTACACGGGCTTTTCGCACCAACGCGTCTGCACCGATCCGGCCGCGCTCGACGCCATCTGCGCGGCGGTGGCGGCCGACGCGGCGCGCGGCCTGCACGCGGTGGTGCTCGGCGACTACGCGTTCGGCCGCAACCTGCAGCGCGGCGTGCCCGGCGATGGCGCCGAGGCCGACGGCGCGCTGCGCTTCGTGCTGTTCACCTCGCTCGCGCGGCTCTCGTGTGACGAGGTCGATGCGTGGCTCGCCGCGCACGACGCCGAAGGCGGCGGCCCCGGCGGCGAGCCGTCGGCGGCCGGCGTCGCGCGGCTGCGCAAGAGCGTCACGCGCGCCGGATTCGACGCGGCGATCGACGCTATCCTTGCCGCGCTGCGCGCCGGCGATTCCTACCAGGTCAACTACACCTACCGGCTCGGCTTCGAGGCGCACGGCTCGCCGCTCGCGCTATACCGGCGGCTGCGCGCGCGCCAGCCGGTGCGCTATGGTGCGCTCGTCGCGCTGCCGGACGACCGCTGGGTGCTGTCGTGCTCGCCCGAGCTGTTCGTCGAGAAGGCCGGCGCGCGGCTGCGCACGCGGCCGATGAAGGGCACCGCGCCGCGTTCGGCCGACCCCGCCGCCGACGCGCGCGCCGCGGCGTTCCTCGCCGGCGACGCGAAGAATCGCGCCGAGAACCTGATGATCGTCGACCTGCTGCGCAACGACGTCTCGCGCGTGGCCGTGACGGGCTCGGTGCGCGTGCCGGCGTTGTTCACGGTCGAGCCCTACGCGTCGGTCTGGCAGATGACCTCGACGGTCGAGGCCGAGGCGCGGCCCGAGGCCGGCTTCGCCGACCTGCTGCGCGCGCTGTTCCCGTGCGGCTCGATCACGGGTGCGCCGAAGCACAGCACGATGGCGCTGATCGACGCACTCGAATCGACGCCGCGCGGCCTCTACACGGGCGCGCTCGGCTGGCTCGACGCGGCGGCGCCGGGCGCCGCCTGCGGCGACTTCTGCCTGTCGGTGACGATCCGCACGCTGGTGCTCGCGGCGCGTCGCGCCGACGGCTGGCGCGCCGGTACAATGGGCGTCGGCGCCGGCATCGTGCTCGACAGCGCCGCCCCTGACGAATACGCGGAGTGCGAATTGAAGGCCAGCTTTTTGACCGACGCCGATCCCGGCTTCCAGTTGTTCGAGACGATGCATGCCACGCGCGCCGACGGCGTGCGCCATCTCGAGCGCCACCTCGCGCGGCTCGCCGCCAGTGCCGAGGCGCTCGGCTTCGCCTGCGATCGCGCGGCGCTCGACAAGCAGATCGCCGAACGGGTGGCGTCGTTCGACGGCGACGGCGCGATCCGCCTGCGCGCGGCGCTGGCCAAAGACGGCACGCTCGAACTGGTGGCGGCGCCGATGGCGGCGCTGGCCGCGCCCGGCGTCACGGTGCTGCTCGCGGCCGAACACGGTTTCGCGCCGACCGCGTCGTCCGATCCGCTGCTCGCGCACAAGACCACGCGCCGCGCCGAATACGATCGCGCCTGGCGCGAGGCCGAGGCGGCCGGCGCGTTCGACATGCTGTTCGTCAACGAGCGCGGCGAACTGACCGAGGGCGGGCGCACCAGCCTGTTCGTGCGGCTCGACGGGCGCTGGTACACGCCGCCGCTCGCCTGCGGGCTGCTGCCCGGCGTGATGCGCGCGGCGCTGCTCGACGACGCGGCCTGGGGCGCGAGCGAGCGCGTGATGACGCCCGACGACCTGCTGCGCGCCGACGCGCTGATGGTCTGCAACGCGCTGCGCGGCGCGGTGCCGGCCACGCTGCGGCGCGCCTGAGCGTGATACGGCGCGGCGCGTGGCGCTGCACGGCGTCGCGCGATCCAGTGCGTCCATTGACGTGAAAAAGGCGCGGCATCCACCGGGGATGCCGCGCCTTTTTCGTTGGCGGCGCGCCGCCAGCGCGCCACGCAAACCACTCTCAGAACGAATGCTCCGGGCCGGGGAAGCTGCCGTCCTTGACGGCGCGCACGTAGGCCTCGACGGCCGCGAAGATGCTCGGCTGGCCGTGCATGAAATCCTTCACGAAGCGCGGCCGCTTGCCGGGGAAGATGCCGAGCATGTCGTGCAGCACCAGCACCTGGCCCGAGCAGTTGAGGCCGGCGCCGATGCCGATGGTGGGCGTGCGGATCAGCGCGGTCAGCTCCGAGGCGACCAGTGTCGGCACCGCCTCGAGCACCATCAGCTGCGCACCGGCCTGCTCCAGCGCCCGCGCGTCGCGCAGCAGCTGGGCGGCGCCGGCCTCGGTCTTGCCCTGCACCTTGAAGCCGCCGAACGCATGCACCGACTGGGGCGTGAGCCCGAGGTGCGGACACACCGGCACGGCGCGCTCGACCAGGAAGCGCACCGTGTCGGCGAGCCATTCGCCGCCTTCCAGCTTGACCATCTGCGCGCCGGCGCGCATCAGCTTGACCGAACTCGCGAACGCCTCGGCCGGCGTGCCGTAGGTGCCGAACGGCAGGTCGGCGACGATCAGCGCGCGCGGCTGCGCGCGCGCCACGCAGGCGGTGTGATAGGCGATCTCGTCGAGCGTGACGGGCAGCGTGGTGGTCTGGCCTTGCAGCACGTTGCCGAGCGAATCGCCGATCAGCAGCGCGTCGACGCCGGCGCGATCGAGCAGCGACGCGAAGCTCGCGTCGTAGCAGGTCAGCATCGCGATCTTTTCGCCCGCGTCGCGCATGGCCTGCAGTTTCGGCACGGTCACGGCCGCGCGGCTCGATTCCTGGAGGTAGGTCATGGAGGGTCCGGTTTCGTGGAGAAAGACAGGCGGCGCCGCGATCCGCCTCAGCGGCCCGCGCCGCCCTTGACGAAGGATTCCTTGCGCCCGCGCATCGTCTCGATGCGCGTGATCAGCAGGGCAAGGTCGTCCGGCGAGTCGAGCGGATTCAGGTGTTCCGCCGCGACGGTGAGGACCGGCGTGCGGTCGTAGTGATAGAAGAATTCGTTGTAGGCATCGCACAGCGCGCGCAGGTAGGCGTCGCCGATCTGCAGCTCCATCGCGACGCCGCGCTTCTGGATGCGCGCGTACAGCACCTCGGGGCTCGCCTGCAGGTAGACCACCAGGTCGGGCGCGGGCGCCGGCGTGTCGATGCGCTCGGCCAGCGCGCGGTAGAGCTGCCATTCGTCGTCGGCGAGCGTCAGGCGCGCGAAGATCTCGTTCTTCTGCGGCATGAAATCGGCCACCAGCGCGGCGCCGGCGGCCTGCGCGGCGGCGAGCTCGCCGGCCTGGCGCGCGCGCTGCAGCGTGAACGCAAGCTGCGCCGGCAGCGCATGGCGCGCGCCTTCGCGGTAAAAGCGTTCGAGAAAAGGATTGTCCTGTGGGCGCTCGAGCAGCGTGCCCATCTCCCAGTGTTCGGCCAGCAGCGTGGCGAGCGAGGTCTTGCCGACACCGATCGGCCCCTCGATCGCGAGGTAGCGGTGGGGCGGGCGCGGGTCGGGCGGCGTGACGGTCAGCGGCGTCGCGTTCATCGGCAGCGGCGCGTCTCGTTGGCGGCCTTCATCGCCACCAGGCACTGGCAGGTCTGCACCTTCTCGATGCGCTGGTCGGCCACTGCGGCGAGGAACGCCTGGGCGGCGCCGTGCGAGGGAATCGCGAGTGCCGGATCGAGTTCGAGCAGCGGCACCAGCACGAACGCGCGCGCGGTCAGGCGCGGATGGGGCACGACGAGGTCGGGCTCGTCGATCAGATGGTCGCCATACAGCAGGATGTCGATGTCGAGCGTGCGCGGCGCGTTGCGGAACGGCCGCTCGCGACCGAAGTGGTGCTCGATCTGCTGGCAGAGCCGGAGCAATTCGCGGGCCGGCAGCCGCGTGTCGATCTTGACCACGCAGTTGTAGTAGTCGTCGCCGCCGGCGTCCACGGGGGCCGTCCGGTACAGGCTCGACTTGCCGATCACGGTGATCAACGTGCATTGCTGCGCGAGGCAGACCACCGCGTCCTTCAACGCCTGGCGCGCATCGCCGAGATTCGCGCCCAGCCCGAGATAAGCAACCGTCATGGCATCCACATCCTACGTCGTTCGACGGCTCAGTCCTGCGCGTCCGGCGCGTCGGCCTCTTGCACGGTGCCGTCGGCCGGCCTGCGGTTGCGCGTGCCGCCGCGGCGGCGGCGCTTGCGCGGTGCCGCCGGGTCGCGCGGGGCGCCGTTCGTGAGCAATGCCTCGCGAGCCGCGGCATCGCCGTCGATGAAATCCGTCCACCATTGCGCGACGCCCGGGTCCAGTTCGCCCGACTCGCTGCGCAGGAGGAGGAAATCATACCCCGCTCTAAACCTTTGGTGTTCCAGCAGCCTCATGGCGCTGCGGCCCGAGCGCTTTTCCAGGCGCAGTTGCAGGCCCCAGATCTCGCGCATGTCGGCCGAGTAGCGCTTGTGGATCGCGAGCTTCTCGGTCTGCATCTCGAGCACGTCGTCCATCGCGCGCTGCAGCGCCGGCACCGGGAACTCGCCGTTCGCGACGTTCTGGTTCCAGCGCTGGCGCATGTCGTGCCAGAGCAGCGTCGCGAACAAAAAGCCCGGCGACACCGACTTGCCGGCGCGCACGCGCGCGTCCGTGTTGTTGAGCGCGAGCGTGATGAACTTCTCGCCCTGGGGCTGTTCCAGCACCACGTCGAGCAGCGGCAGCAGCCCGTGGTGCAGGCCCTCGCTGCGCAGCTGCCTGAGGCAGGCGAGCGCGTGGCCCGAGAGCAGCAGCTTGAGCATCTCGTCGAACAGGCGCGCGGCGGGCACGTTGTTGATCAGGTCGGCGAGCGGCTGGATCGGCTCGCGCGTGTGCGGCTCGATGTCGAAGCCGAGCTTGGCCGCGAAGCGCACCACGCGCAGCATCCGCACCGGATCCTCGCGGTAGCGCGTGGCCGGATCGCCGATCATGCGCAACAGTCGTGCGCGCACGTCGGCCATGCCGTCGTGGTAGTCGAGCACGGTCTGCGTCGCGGGGTCGTAATACATCGCGTTGATCGTGAAGTCGCGGCGCGCCGCGTCCTCGTGCTGCTCGCCCCAGACGTTGTCGCGCAGCACCCGCCCGCTCGCGTCCACCGCGTGGGTGCGGCGGTCGAGCTCGTCGCGCTTCATGCGCCGCGGCGGCGCGGCGTCGGCGGGGGCTGCCTCGGGCGCGTCGGCCGGCGTGTCCACCAGCGCGCGGAACGTCGAGACCTCGATCAGCTCCTGGCCGAACTGCACGTGGACGATCTGGAACCGGCGGCCGATCAGCCTCGCGCGGCGGAACAGCCGCTGTACCTCGGTGGGCGTCGCGTCGGTGGCGACGTCGAAATCCTTCGGCGCGATGCCGAGCAGCAGATCGCGTACCGCGCCGCCGACGATGAACGCGCGGAAGCCGGCCTGCTGCAGCGTGTCGGTCACGCGTACGGCGTTGCGCGAGATCAGCGACGGGTCGATGCCATGCACGGCGGCCGGCACGAGGGTCGGCTCGGTGCGGCTCGCGGCGACCTTCGCGGCGTCGCGCGCGGCCTGCTTCTTCGCGGCGGCGACGGCAGCCGGCGAGGCGGCCGCGGGGCCGGTGGAGGGCGGGGCGGCGTCGGCCGCGCCGGGGGTGTCCTGGGCGGCGGAATCGTCCTGCCCGAGCAGCTTGCGGATGAGTTTCTTGATCACGACGGTTGGAAGAGGTCGAGGACGCGCCAGCCGTGTTCGCGGGCATGCGCACGCAGCGTGTCGTCGGGGTTGGTCGCGACCGGATCGGTCACTTTCTCGAGCAGCGGGATGTCGTTGTGCGAGTCGCTGTAGAAGTAGCTGCGTTCGAAGTCGGCGAGGCGTTTGCCGAGCGAGGCGAGCCACGCCTCGGTGCGCGCGATCTTGCCCTCGCGGAAGCTCGGCGTGCCGGTCGCGCGGCCGGTGAGCGCCGAGGCCGGATCGCCGTCGACGGTTTCGACGTCGCAGGCGATCAGCGTCTCGACGCCGAACGCGTCGGCGATCGGCCGCGTCACGAACGCGTTGGTCGCGGTGACGATGCAGCAGAGGTCGCCCGCCTGCTGGTGCTCGCGCACCAGCTCAACTGCGGCCGGCAGCATCGCAGGCCGGATCACCTCGTGCATGTACTGCTCGTGCCACGCGTCGAGCTGCTCGCGCGAATGCTGCGCGAGCGGTGCCAGCACCGCGGCCAGATAGGCATGGATGTCTAGCGTGCCGGCCTTGTAGTCGGCGTAGAAGCGATCGTTCTGACGCGTGAAGCTGTCAGCGTCGACGAGGCCGAGCTTGACGATGAAGCGGCCCCATTCGTGGTCGCTGTCGGTCGGGATCAACGTGTGATCGAGGTCAAAGAGTGCCAGATTTGT
The DNA here is from genome assembly GCF_001411805.1 of Burkholderia plantarii. Lineage (NCBI taxonomy): Bacteria > Pseudomonadati > Pseudomonadota > Betaproteobacteria > Burkholderiales > Burkholderiaceae > Burkholderia > Burkholderia plantarii. The sequence goes on from NZ_CP007212.1 coordinate 715,940, forward strand.
CATGGAAGGGCATTTTACTTGAAGCTACTTGATCCGGCCGGAAGCGTCCGCCTCGCGCTCCAGCGCGGCCAGCAGCGCACGCAGCAGCGGCAGCGTGACCGCGCGTTTCTGTTCGAGCGAGAAGCGGTCGAGCGCGTCGAGCAGGGCCATCAGGCTCGGCATGTCGCGCCGGTAGTGGGTGAGCAGGTAGGCGGGCACGTCGTCGGCGATCGCGATGCCGCGCGCCTTGGCGGCCTGCTTGAAGACGGCCGCCTTGTCGGCGTCCGACAGCGGCGCGAGATGGAACACCAGGCCCCAGCCGAGCCGCGTGCGCAGGTCCTCGCGCACGTCGAGCGCGAGCGGCGCGGCCGGGCCGGCGCCGACGAACGCGCTCGACGGATGCGCGCGCACCTCGTTGAACAGGTTGAAGAGGGCGATCTGCTGGGTGTCGCTCATCGCGTCGATGTCGTCGACGGCGTACAGCGAGACGCGCGGATCGAACGCGATCGCGCCGAGCGGGCTTTGCGGCGTGAGGTAGCGCGCGCTGCCGTACGAGGTGTCGTAGACGAGCGCCTGCAGCAGATGGCTGCGGCCGCTGCCGGCCTCGCCCCAGACGTAGAACGAGCGGTCGGCGACCGGGCCGGCGGCGAGCGCGAGATCGAGCCGGCGCAGCCGCGAGACGAGCTCGTCGTTCGGCCCGATGGTGAAGTTCTCGAACGTCGCGGGCGGCGGCGTGCCGAGGTCGAGCGTCAGTTGACGGGTGGCGGTCACGGTGCGGATCGGGTGAGGTCGGGCTCGCGCCGTGCGGCGGCGGGGAGCGGGCGCCGGGCTGTCGCCGCCGCTTCCACGGCGGTGGGGCCGATGCCGCGCGTTCGCGGTTGCCGCGGTTGCGGCGCAGCCGCCGTCGTCGTCGCGGTGTCGTTCGTGGTCCCGGCCGCTGTCGCGGCGATCCAACGCGAGGCGCCATCGCTTCGACCGCGCGCCCGGCGTGCCCGGGCGCCGGCCGGCATCGCGCCCGCGCCGCGTGCCGGGCCGGCCGCGCGCGACCCGCGCGGCGGCGCGGCGGGCGCCGCTGCCGGCCGGTGGGCCGGCGATGAAAACGGGGACGATTCGGACACGATGCTTTACCTGGAGAGATCGACGCGGGGAATTCGGCCGGGCGTCCGGCTTCGGGTAAAATCGCATTTTACCGACCTTCTCGCATTCCCCCATGACTTCTCCGAAATCCGCTCCCGACGCCCAAGGTCTTTCCTACCGTGACGCGGGCGTCGACATTGACGCGGGCGACGCGCTCGTCGACAAGATCAAGCCCTTTGCCAAGAAAACGCTGCGCGACGGCGTGCTCGGCGGGATCGGCGGATTCGGCGCACTGTTCGAAGTGCCGAAGAAGTACCGGGAGCCGGTGCTGGTGTCGGGCACCGACGGCGTCGGCACCAAGCTCAAGCTCGCGTTCCACCTGAACCGCCACGACACGGTCGGCCAGGATCTGGTCGCGATGAGCGTGAACGACATCCTCGTGCAGGGCGCCGAGCCGCTGTTCTTCCTCGACTACTTCGCGTGCGGCAAGCTCGACGTCGAGACGGCCGCGACGGTCGTGAAGGGCATCGCGACGGGCTGCGAGCTGGCCGGCTGCGCGCTGATCGGCGGCGAGACGGCGGAAATGCCGGGCATGTATCCGGACGGCGAATATGACCTGGCCGGCTTCGCGGTCGGCGCGGTCGAGAAGAGCAGGATCATCGACGGCAGCACGATCGTCGAGGGCGACGTGGTGCTGGGCCTCGCGTCGAGCGGCATCCACTCGAACGGGTTCTCGCTGGTGCGCAAGATCATCGAGCGCGCGAACCCGGACCTCGACGCCGCGTTCGACGGCCGCACGCTGGCCGACGCGCTGATCGCGCCGACCCGCATCTACGTGAAGCCGCTGCTCGCGCTGATGGCGAAGCTGCCGGTCAAGGGCATGGCGCACATCACCGGCGGCGGCCTCGTCGAGAACATCCCGCGCGTGCTGCGCGAGGGCCTGACGGCCGAGCTCGACCAGACCGCCTGGACGCTGCCGCCGCTGTTCCAGTGGCTGCAGCAGCACGGCGGCGTGGCCGACGCGGAGATGCATCGCGTCTTCAACTGCGGGATCGGGATGGCAGTGATCGTCTCGGCGGCCGACGCCGACGCGGCGGTGGCCGAGTTGAGCGCCGCCGGCGAGCAGGTCTGGAAGATCGGCAAGGTGCGCGCCACGCGCGAGGGCGAGGCGCAGACCGTGGTGGTGTGAGGCCGAGGCAGCGAGAGGATCGGTGGCACGGCGCTCGCGCCGTGCAGCAGGAAGGGCCGCGATTCGCGGCCCTTTTCGTTGGTGGGCGCGACGCCGGCGGGGGGTTCGTTCGCGTGGTGCGGCGGCGGCGGTCGCGCTGCCCGTCGTCCGTTGCCCGTCGTCCGTTTTCCCGCCCCGTGCCGCGGGGGGCGCCCCGCCGGTGGCCGGGCGGCGCGACTCAGGCCGCCGTGTCGAGCACGCGTTCGAGCGCGGTCACGGCCCGCCGCGGCGAGTCGTCGGCGCAGCAGTCCACCACGATGCGCTCCGGCATCGAGCGCAGCCAGGTCAGCTGCCGCTTGCAGAGCTGGCGCGTGGCGAACACGCCCTTGTCGCGCATCGTCGCGAGGTCGGTGGCGCCGTCGAGATACTCCCAGGCCTGCCGGTAGCCGACGCAGCGCATCGACGGCAGGCCGAGATGCAAGTCACCGCGCCGGCGCAGCCGTTGCACCTCGTCGATGAAGCCGGCCGCGAGCATCGCGTCGAAGCGCGCGGCGATCCGCGCATGCAGCACGGCGCGGTCGGACGGCTCCAGCGCCACCGGCACGAAGCGGTAGCGCTCGGCCTCGTCGCTGGCGGGCGGCGGCGCGGCGAGCAGCGCCGACATCGGCTGGCCGCTCAGTTCGAGGATTTCGAGCGCGCGCTGGATGCGCTGCGCGTCGTTCGGCGCGAGCCGCGCGGCGGTGTCCGGGTCGGCCAGCGCGAGCCGCGCGTGCAGCGCCGGCCAGCCGTCGCGCGCGGCATCGGCATCGAGCCGCGCGCGCAGTTCCGGATCGGCGGCCGGCAGCGCATTGAGCCCCTGCGTCAGCGCCTTGTAGTAGAGCATGGTCCCGCCCGCCAGCAGCGGCGTGTGCCCGCGCGCGAGGATCTCGCCGACCAGACGCAGCGCATCGGCGCGGAATTCGGCGGCTGAATAGGCGTCGAGCGGATCGCGGATGTCGATCAGGTGATGCGGCACGCGCTCGCGTTCGGCGCGGTCCGGCTTCGCGGTGCCGATGTCCATCTCGCGATAGACGAGCGCCGAATCGACGCTGACGATCTCCACCGGACGCCGCCCGGCCAGCGCCAGCGCCGCGGCGGTCTTGCCCGAGGCGGTCGGGCCGAGCAGGCAGGCGACGGTGACGCGCGGAGAACCGGTCACGCCGCTCATTGGCCGCGCATGAACAGGCGATCGAGATCGCCAAGCGTGAGCTGGTACCAGGTCGGCCGGCCGTGATTGCACTGGTCGGCGCGCTCGGTGGCCTCCATCTGGCGCAGCAGCGCGTTCATCTCGTCGAGCGTCAGGCGCCGGTTCGCGCGCACCGCGTGATGGCAGGCCAGCGTGCCGAGCAGTTCGTGCTGGCGCTCGGTCAGCACGCGTGAACCGCCGAATTCGTGCAGATCGGCCAGCACCGCGCGCGCCAGCGTCGGCAGGTCGGCGTCGCGCAGCAGCGCCGGCACCGCGCGGATCGCGAGCGTGGTGGGCGAGAGCGTCGCCAGGTCGAAGCCGAGCGCGTCGAGCGTCTCGCGCTCCTCCTCGGCGGTGCCGATCTCGACCGGCGTGGCCGCCATCGTCACCGGCAGCAGCAGCGACTGCACCGCGATCGTGCGGTTCGCGAGCGCGGTCTTGAACTGCTCGTAGAGGATCCGTTCGTGCGCGGCATGCATGTCGACGATCACGAGGCCCTGCGCGTTCTGCGCGAGCACGTAGATGCCGTGGATCTGGCCGAGCGCGAAGCCGAGCGGCTGCGTGTCGAGTCCGGCGTCGGCCGGCAGCGTGCCGGGCGTGGCGCCGAACGGCGCGGGCTCGGCCGTGCCGGTTGCCTCGCCGCTGGCTTCCTTGCGCCCGAACAGCGCGTCGTAGAGCGCGAGCGGCTGCGCGACGGGCAGCGTGCCCTGGGTCATGCGCGACTGGCGCATCCAGGTGTTGCCGGAGCCCGGGCGTGCGGCGCCGCCGCCGAATCCGCCGCCGCTGCCGCCGCCGCCGCCGCCGCCGGCCGAACCGAAGCCACCCGCCGCGCGCCCGAAGCCGCCCGCCGTGCCTGACGACGCGCCGCCGCCGAAGCTCGAACCGAAACCCCCGCCGAGCCCGCCAAGGCTGCCGACACCATCCGCGGCCTCCTCGGCCCCCTCGGCCGCGCGCGCCGTCGCGTCGCCGGCCTCGCCGCCCGCGAGCCCGAGCGGCGCGCGTTCCAGCGTGGCCCCCGCGCCGGCCGGCGCCAGATGCGCGGCATGGCCGCCCGCCGTGGTCTCGGGCGAGGCGCCCGCGTGCCGCGCGAGCGCGCGCTGCACGGCATGGAACACGTACTGGTGGATCGAGCGCGAATCGCGGAACCGCACCTCGATCTTCGACGGATGCACGTTCACGTCGACGGCCTCGGGCGGCAGGTCGAGGAACAGCACGTAGGACGGGTAGCGGTCGCCGTGCAGCACGTCCTCGTAGGCGGCGCGCACCGCGTGCGTGAGCAGCTTGTCGCGCACGAAGCGGCCGTTGACGAAGAAGTATTGCTGGTCGGCGCGGCCGCGGCTCGCGGTGGGCAGGCCCGCGCAGCCGTACACGGCGAGCGGCCCGGCCTGCTCGTCGAGCGGCAGGTGCGCGGTGGCGAAGCCCTCCCCGAGGATCTTCGCGACGCGCACGGCCGGCTCGCTCGCGTTCCAGTGCTCGACTGCCTTGCCGTTGTGCAGCACCGAGATCGCCACGTCGGGGCGCGCCAGCGCCGCGCGGCGGATCATCTCCAGGCAGTGGCCGAATTCGGTCTGCTCGCTCTTCAGGAACTTGCGGCGCGCGGGCGTGTTGAAGTACAGCTCGCGCACCTCGATGGTGGTGCCGCGCGTGCCGGCCGCGGGCGACAGCGCGCCGGTGTCGGCGTCGATGCGCGTGGCGTGCGGCGCCTGCTCGGTGCGGCTCGTGATCGCCAGCTCGGAAACCGAGGCGATCGAGGCCAGTGCCTCGCCGCGAAAGCCGAGCGTGGCCACCGATTCGAGCTCGACGAGCGAGCGGATCTTGCTGGTGGCGTGGCGCATCAGCGCGAGCGGCAGCTCGTCGGCGGGAATCCCGCAGCCGTCGTCGGTGATCGCGATGCGCTTGACGCCACCCTCGTCGAGCACGATGCGCAGCGTGGTGGCGCCGGCGTCGAGCGCGTTTTCGAGCAGCTCCTTGACGACGGAGGCCGGGCGCTCGACCACCTCGCCGGCCGCGATCTGGCTGATCAGCTGGTCGGGCAGCGGCTGGATCGCGCGCAGCGGGCGCGGCCCGGCCGCGGGAGCGCCGGCGCTCGCGGGGGCGTCGGCGGAGTCGGTGGAATCGGTGAATTCGGACATGCGGGAATTATAACGACGCCGCCGCGCGCGCACCGGCGCTGCCGAGCGACACAAATTTTTTCAAGTGCGTACACGGGCGCTCAAGTTTCCTTCGGTATCATCTCGCCGGTTGCGTTGGCCCGGCCGGCGGCGCGCCCGTCCGGCTTTCCCGCTGTTTTGTCCCCAGTCCGCGCGCCCCCAATTCGCGCGCTCGTCCCGCCCCTGTTCCCGAATCGAAGGAAACGTCTTGGATACGCTGATTCATTTCGTCAACCTGGTCCTGCACATCGACGCGTTCCTCGGCCAGTTCATCCGGCAGTACGGCGCCTGGGTGTATCTGGTGCTGTTCCTGATCGTGTTCTGCGAAACCGGGCTGGTGATCCTGCCGTTCCTGCCGGGCGATTCGCTGCTGTTCATCGCGGGCGCGTTCGCCGCGTCCGGCGAGATGAGCGTGGTGGCGCTGATCGTGCTGCTGCTCGCGGCGGCCATGCTCGGCAACACCGTCAACTACCTGCTCGGCCGCGCGATCGGGCCGAAGGTGTTCGACACGCACGTGCCGGTGCTCGAGCGCTTCCTCGACCGCGCCGCGCTGCAGAAGACCCATGATTTCTACGAACGCCACGGCGGCAAGACGCTGGTGCTGGCGCGCTTCATTCCGGTGGTGCGCACCTTCGCGCCGTTCGTCGCCGGCGTCTCGGCGATGCGCTTCGCGCGCTTCCAGCTCTTCAACGTGGCCGGCGCGCTGGGCTGGGTGCTGCTGCTCACGCTGCTCGGCTATTTCTTCGGCAACATCCCGTTCATCCGCCAGTACCTGAACGTGATCGTGCTGGTGGGGATCGGCGCGGCGGCCGTGCCGGTCGTGATCGGCGCGCTCTGGAAGCTGTTGCGCGGGCGGGCGAACCCGTCGCGCGGCGGCTCGAACGCGCCGCGCGGGCGCGGCTGAGGCACCGCCGCCGCGGCCGGACTGCCGCGATCCGCTTGCCCCGGTCCCGGCCCCCGCCTGAAAGCGACGACGCTCGCTCCCTTCGAGCGGGCGTCGTCGCTTGCGGCATGCATTGTTGGGCGGTAGCGAGTTCCGCCATGAAGTCTCCGGGTCGGAAAATCGGGGCGCGGCATGCGCCCGGCCGCGCCGTGATAACCGTCCGGACCCGCGGCGGCAGCCGCGCGCCGCGCAGGAAAGGTCAAGCATGGTCAAGGCGATGCGCGGCTCGCGGCGCGTGCCCGGGAAGCGGCGCCGGAATTGGGCTGCCGGTGCCGAGGCGAGAGCGCCGGATGCTCAGCCGTGGGTGCCGTTGCGCGGCGCGCGCGGCGTGAACGCGAAGGTCTCGACGCGGCCGCCGCGCGCGACGATCGCCGTGCTCTCGGGGATCTCCTGCCACGCGTCGGGCAGGTCGACGAGCGGCTCGGACAGCACCAGGAACGCATCGTCGCCGACCGCCGCGATGCGCGGATCGTCGGGATAGAGTTCGTGCAGATGGCGAAACGAGGTGCTGTGGAACAGCGTGCGCGATCGATGCTCGCTCGAATAGCGCACGGCCACCACCTGCTCGCCGTCGGTCGCGCAGACGGTCATGTTGATCGGCTGCGCCACGCCGTGCTTCGCGGCGATGTCCTCGATCACGCCGGCCATCCGTTCGAGCGCCGGCAGCGGCGTGTGCTCGAGCCCGAACGTCAGCGCCAGGTGGAACATCACCTCGGAGTCGGTCGAGCCTTCCACCGACGGGAACAGCGCCGGATCGATGCGCAGCATCAGGTCGTGGCGCAGCTTGTGATAGCGGCGGATCAGGCCGTTGTGGACGAACATCCAGCGGCCGTGCCGGAACGGATGGCAGTTGGTTTCCTGGATCGGCGTGTCGGTGGCCGCGCGGATGTGCGCGACGAAGTGCGGGGAGTGGATCGCGCGCGCGGCCTCGCGCAGGTTACGGTCGTTCCAGGCCGGATGCACCGAGCGGTAGCGGAACGGGATCTCGTCGGGGCGCCCGTACCAGCCGATGCCGAAGCCGTCGCCGTTGGTGGTGGTGGCGCCGAGCCGCGAATGCAGGCTCTGGTCGATCAGCGAATGCCTGGCGCGGAACAGCACCGTTTCGAGCGGGATCGGATTGCCGGTATAGGCCAGCCAGCGGCACATGGGGACTCCTTCTGCGACTGCGGCGGAGGGCCGGCGCGCGGGGCGCGGCCGGCCGGGAAGTCAGCCGAGCATAGCGGAAATCGGCCGACCCCGGCGGCGGCCCGCGCGACCGGCGGCGCCGGCCTTGCAGGCAGGTCGCGGCCCGCCTGCAAGCCGGTTTCGGCGCGCTTTCGAAGGCTTTCGCGAGCCTTCGCGCGCCGCCGCCCGCTTACTTCGGCGCGCGGCCGTAGGTGTCCTCGAAGCGGACGATGTCGTCCTCGCCGAGGTAGGCGCCCGACTGCACCTCGATCAGCTCGAGCGGGATCTTGCCCGGATTGCTCAGGCGGTGCGTCGCGCCGAGCGGGATGTAGGTCGACTGGTTCTCGGTCAGCATGATTTCCCGGTCGCCGTTGGTCACGAGCGCGGTGCCCTTCACGACGATCCAGTGCTCGGCGCGATGGTGGTGCATCTGCAGGCTCAGCTGCGCGCCCGGCTTGACGACGATGCGCTTGACCTGGAACCGGTCGCCCTGGTCGATGCCCTCGTAGTCGCCCCACGGGCGTACCACGCGACGGTGCGTGACCGATTCGTGACGGCCCGAGGCATTCAGCCATTCGACGATCTTCTTGACGTCCTGCGAGCGGTCGCGATGCGTGATCAGCACCGCGTCGGCGGTCTCGACGATCACCAGGTTGTCGACCCCGATCGCGGCCACCATGCGATGGTCGGCGCGCACGTAGGAGTTGCTGACGGCGTCGGTGTAGACGTCGCCGAGTACCGTGTTGCCGTCCGCGTTCTTTGCGGAGATGTCGGCCAGCGCGCTCCATGAGCCGATGTCGTCCCAGCCCAGGTCGACGGTCTCGACCACGGCCGCGTGGCGGGTCTTCTCCATCACGGCGTAGTCGATCGACAGGCTCGGGCTGGCGGCGAACGCCTCGTGGTCGAGCCGCACGAAGTCGCTGTCGCGCTGGGCGCCGGCCAGCGCGAGGCCGGCCTGGCGCGCGATCTCGGGCGCGTGCTGGCGCAGTTCCTCGAGGTAGGTCGAGGCCTTGATCAGGAACATCCCGCTGTTCCAGTAGTAGCCCCCTTCGTCGAGCAGGCGCCGCGCCTTGGCCGCGTCGGGCTTCTCGATGAACGCGTCGACCTGGAACACCGCGCGCCCGGCGTCGATCGGCGCGCCGCGATGGATGTAGCCGTAACCCGTGTGCGCTTCCTTCGGCGCGATGCCGAACGTGACGAGCGCGCCGTCGGCGGCCACCGGCGCCGCGTTGGTGACGGCCTCGACGAACGCGCGCTCGTTGAGGATCACGTGGTCGGACGGCAGCACCAGCATCAGCGCGTCGGGCTGCTGCTGCGCCGCGAGCAGCGCCGCCACGGCGATCGCGGGCGCGGTGTTGCGGGCCACCGGCTCCAGCACGATCGAGGTCGGCGCGACGTCGATCTGGCGCAGCTGTTCGGCCACCAGGAAGCGTTGCTCGGCATTGCTGACGATGATCGGCGCGGCCACGTCGGGGATCGTGCGCAGACGCTGCGCGGTCTGCTGCACCAGCGTCTGTTCGCCGGTCAGCCGCAGATACTGCTTCGGATAACCGCCCCGCGACATGGGCCACAGACGGGTGCCGCTGCCGCCGCAGAGAATGATCGGATAAATATTCATCGCAAGCTCTTGTTGAGGAACACGGGTTCGAAAATTGCCGGGAACTGCCAGTTTAGCCGTCGGCACCGTCGTCGCGCGACGGCGCGTTGCGCCAGCGCCAGGCGGCGTGGCGCGCGATGTTGCGCAGCCAGCGCAGCGCCTTGCGCAGCGGGCGGCCGCGATCGCGGCGCAGGTCGGTCAACGCGCGCGCGGCAGGGCCGGCGAGCCGCTCGATGACCGCCTCGGGGCTCGTATACATCCGCCAGGTCCAGTCCCAGTACACCGGATAGCGGAGCAGCACGCCGGCCGTCAGCATCTCTAGCGACAGGCGCCGCTCGCGGCGCGGCTGGGGCAGGGCGTCCACCGTCAGCCCCCATCCCGCGTAGAACGGCAGGCCGTAGGTGTGGACCGGCTTGCCGCGCAGCAGCGCGTCGAAGCCGGCCAGCGACGACAGCGTGTGGACCGCGTCGCAGGCCTCGATCAGCGACAGCACGTCGGCCTGGGCGTCGACCACGTCGGCCAGCGCCTGCGCCTCGACGAGGCCGACGCGGTTGCCGGACAGCACGTCGGGATGCGGCTTGTAGACGATCCAGGCGTCGGGAAAGCGCGCGCGCACGGTCTTCAGCAATTGATCCGCAGTGCTGATCGTTCCGGTCCCGAGCCGGATCGAGGCGTCGTCGGCGACCTGGCCGATCACGAGCAGCACGGCGCGCGCATCGGGGCGGCGCCATGCCGGGGCGCGCCGGCCCAGGTTGTATTTGGTCAGACCGTTGGCGACGAGCGCCTGCCGCAACCGCTGCGCGCGCGCCAGTTCCGCGGCGTCGAAGTCGGCGTGGTTCAGGATCGCCTGCAGGTCGTTCGGGCGTGTCGCGTCGAAATAGATGCCGGTTCGGTCGAGCACCTGGCTATACGGCGCGATCATGTCCGATCCGAGACCGTGCGAGTGCAGGAAACCGTCCTCGATCCAGAGCGGCGCGACGCCGGCCGGCAGGCTGTCCAGGCCGCGTCCGCCCCATAGCGCCGCATACCCGCCCGGCGCGAGGCGCCGCGCGTCGCGTTCCCAGCGCAGGCGGCCGGCGCCGGCCTGCAGGTAGGGCGTCGCGTAGGGGCGCTTCCACCACTGGAAGCGCAGGCCCGTCACCTGTCGAAGGTCGGCGAAGCGCGCGCGCACCGCCGCCTGCAGCTCCAGGTGCGCGAGCGTTGTCGCGAGCGTGCCGGCGCCCTGCGTGACCGGGTCGAGATAACGTGCGAGCCGCACGAACAGGCAGTCGAACAGCGCGGCCGGCGTCGGGCGCGCGACGCGCTCCGGCAGCGGCCGGTCATCGCGCGTGAGCCCCCAGCCGGCATAGTTCGGGGTCCCGAAGACGTCGAGCGGCTTGCCGGCGAGCAGCGCGTGCAGGCCCTCGGAGGCGCCGAGCACGTAGACGTGGTCGACATGGGGCAGCATCGCGCAGACGGCGCCGGGCGTCGCGACGCGCCGCAGGCCGGCGGGCAGCCGCGCCGCGTGCCGCGACGACAGCCATGCGCCATGCCCGTCGTCGCTCGACGGCGCGAGCCAGAACCGCGCGTCGCGATGGCGTTCGCGCGCGGCATCGAGCAGCCGCGCGAATCCGCGTTCGCGCTCGCGCGCGCTGCCGGCGTGACGGTCGGGGCCGCGCCGGCGCTCGTCGATCAGCAGCACGCGCGGCGTCGCGGCGGCGCCGCGGTCAGTCGCGAGATCGGCCGGGAAACCAGCCGTGGAGTTGGCCGTGAATTCGACCGGAAGCGGCGGGAAGTCGTGCGCGCCGGCCGCCGCGCGTGCCCCGAGGACGCGCCGCATCAGCGCGTCCAGCTCGGCGGCCGGCCGCGCCGGCGGCTCGGCCAGCATCGCGCCGAGCACTTGGCTCCAGGCCCGCGCGCTGCCGTCGCCGGCCGCCTCGCGGAACGCCGACAGCGAGACCGGCCGCCCCGACGACCAGACCGGGCCGGGCCGGGCAGCACGCGCCGCGCGGGCGTCGAAGCGATCGCAAGTCCGGCGCGCGGCGCCGGGGGGCGCCTGCGCCGCGTCGGCGGATCGGGTGAGGCGGCGCATGGCGTCGTCAGGCGCCCGTCAGGGTCCGCAGCAGCGCGTCGACGTGTTCGAAATGCGCGTCCCAGGTGGGCGCGACGAACCGCGCGATGCGGGCGAGCTGCGCCGCGCGCGCGGGCGACCCGGCTTCGGCGTAGGCCTCGATCGCCTGCTGCCAGCCGCGCCCGTCGAGCGGATCGAGATAGTCGGGGATCCCGGCGCTGATCTCGGCAAACGCGTCGAGCCGGCTCGCGATCACCGGCACGCCGAGTTCCAGCGCTTCCACCAGCGGAATCCCGTAGCCCTCGGCGAACGACGGGAACAGCAGCGCCTGCGCGTGGCTGAGCCAGGCCTGCAGTTCCGCGTCGGAGCAGTTCGATTTCTCGATGACGAAATCGCGGATCGGCGCGCAGCGCTCCAGCATGTCGACCACGTTTTCGCACTCCCAGCCGCGCCGGCCGATCACCACCAGCGTCGGCGCCGCGGCACCCCACTTCTCGACCAGCGCGCGCCAGACGTGCAGCATCAGCCAGTGGTTCTTGCGCGGCTCGATGGTGCCGAGCATGACGAAATAGGGGCGGGGGAGCGGGCGCGCGTGCCCGCCGGCCGGCTGCATGCCGGAGGCCAGATGGGCGACCGCGGTCGGTGGCAGCGGCAGGCCGGCCAGTTCGGCCTCGTGCGCGAGCGTGTCGAAGGTGGCCTGCGAATTGGCGATCAGGGCGTCGGCATGGGCCAGCGCGAGGCGCACGCGCCGGCGGTGCTGCTGGTCGACGCCGGGCCGGCAGTATTCCGCGTGCGTGAGCGGGATCAGGTCGTGGATCATGAAGACCGAGCGCGCGTTGCGGGCGGCGACGCTGCGGTAGTAGCGCGGATATTCCATGCCGGTGTGGCTGGTGTTCAGCAGCACGCCCGGCACGGCGGCGCGGCGCCGCCAGCCGGTGGCCACGGCGCGCGCGACGGTGGCGCGGATCGCGGCGCGCGCGGCGCGCTCGCGTCCGGTCAGCCAGTCGAACACGCGCCGCGAATCGCGCTCGCCGAGCGTGGTCACGAAGCCGCGTTCGCTCAGTACCGCGCGAGCCCGGTGCCCGTACCTCTCGATATAGGCGATCCCGACGCGATCCACCCCGGTCGGCAAGGTGCCGTCGTAGAGGCGATTCAACAGGCGGGTTACATCAAGAAGTAATAATGACACGGTAGTGCGATCTCGCAGCTGCAATACTGACTTCACTTCGTGGCATTTATTTTTTGCCAAAGCGACCATCTTAACTTACGCCGTGCGACAATACATCACAATTTATTCTTGAAGTCGGTATAAATGTTGCGTCAGACATTTCAGTTGGGTTGCATGGCGGTCGTGCTGGGAGGCGTGCTGGCCGGATGTTCGACCATCCCGACCTCGGGGCCGAGCGCCTCGCGCATCAATCAGGCCGGCCAGAGTGCGGCGCAGGTCGATCGCGACGGGATTCAGGTGGTCGACGTGACCAACGACATCGCCCGCCAGCTGTTCGCCGAACGCGGCGCGAACAGCTTCTTTACGGCGCTGGGCGGGCGCCCCGCGTTCAATCAGCAGCTCGGAATCGGCGACACGGTCGAAATCTCGATCTGGGAAGCGCCGCCCGCCACGCTGTTCGGCGCCGGCGGCGGCAGCAGCCATGACGCGAAGTCGGCCGCCGCGGGCGGCTCGCAGGTCACGGCGCTGCCCGAGCAGATGATCGACGGCGACGGCTCGATCAACGTGCCGTTCGTCGGCCAGATCCGGGCCGCGGGCCTCACGCCGGTGCAACTGCAGAACGCCATCGTCGCGCGCCTGAAGAACGTGGCGCACGATCCGCAGGTACTGGTGAAGCTGTCGCGCAACGCCACCTCGTATGTGACCGTGGTGGGCGACGTGGTCAACAGCAGCCGCCAGCCGCTGACCGCCCACGGCGAGCGCGTGCTCGACATGCTGGCCGCCTCGGGCGGCGTCAAGCAGCCGGTGGACAAGGTGACGATCCAGCTCACGCGCGGCGACAAGGTGGTGTCGATGCCGCTCGAATCGGTGATCCGCGATCCGCGCCAGAACGTGCCGCTGCACGCGGGCGACGTGATGACGGCGCTGTTCCAGCCCTACAGCTTCATGGCGCTCGGCGCGACCGGCAAGAACGAGGAAGTCGGCTTCGAGGCGCAGGGCATCACGCTGGCGCAGGCGATCGCGCGCTCGGGCGGCCTGCTCGATACGCGTTCCGACGCGCAGGGCGTGTTCATCTTCCGCCTCGAGGACGCCAACGCGCTCAAGTGGGCCAACACGCCGGTGCGCACCACGGCCGACGGCAAGGTGCCGGTGGTGTACCGCGTGAATTTCCGCGATCCCAACGCGTTTTTCGTGGCGCAGAACTTCATGATGGACAACAAGGACATCCTCTACGTCTCGAATGCGCCGGTGGCCGAGCTGCAAAAATTCCTCAACGTGGTGTTCTCGGTGGCTTACCCGGTGATCACCGGGGTCGAAGTGACTCGTTGAGCGATTCGTCGGATTCCGGAGCATCGGAATCGATCAATCATCCGATCATTTAATATGATTAATACATATTCGATGATCCCGGTTGATCTTGGGTTTCAGAAATGATTTAAACCAATTCGGGGCTTAACGATTATTTTCTAAATCAATCGTTAAGCCCGAAGTTTTTGTCTGACTATTTTGAGATAAGCGATGACGACAGCAATTATCACCGGCATTACTGGTCAAGACGGCGCCTACCTCGCGCAGTTGCTGATAGAAAAGGGCTACACGGTCTACGGCACCTACCGCCGTACCAGCTCGGTGAATTTCTGGCGTATCGAGGATCTCGGGATCGCTTCCCACCCGAACCTGAAGCTGGTGGAGTGCGACCTGACCGATCTGAGCGCCAACATCCGTCTCGTGCAGTCGGCCCGGCCCGACGAGGTCTACAACCTCGCGGCGCAGAGCTTCGTGGGCGTGTCGTTCGACCAGCCGGTCACGACGGCCGAAATCACCGGCGTGGGCGCGCTGAACCTGCTCGAGGCGATCCGCGTCGTCAATCCGAAGATCCGCTTCTATCAGGCCAGCACCTCGGAGATGTTCGGCAAGGTGCAGGCGATCCCGCAAACGGAATCGACGCCGTTCTATCCGCGCAGCCCGTATGGCGTCGCCAAGCTCTACGCGCACTGGATCACTGTGAATTACCGCGAGAGCTACGACATGTTCGCGTGCAGCGGGATCCTGTTCAATCACGAATCGCCGCTGCGCGGCCAGGAATTCGTGACGCGCAAGATCACCAACACCATGGCGCGCATCAAGCTCGGCCTGCAGGACACGCTCGAGCTCGGCAATCTCGACGCCAAGCGCGACTGGGGTTTCGCCAAGGAATACGTCGAAGGCATGTGGCGCATGATGCAGGCCAAGGAAGCCGACACCTTCGTGCTCGCGACCAACCGCACGGAAACCGTGCGCGACTTCGCCACCATGGCGGGCAAGGCCGCCGGCTTCGATCTGGTGTGGCAGGGCAGCGAGGAAAGCGAGGTCGGCATCGACCGCAACAGCAATCGCGCCATCGTGAAGATCAACCCGCGCTTCTATCGTCCGGCCGAAGTGGAACTGCTGATCGGCGACCCGAAGAAGGCGCGCGACGAACTGGGCTGGGAGCCGAAGACGACGCTCGAGCAACTCTGCCAGATGATGGTCGAGGCCGACATCCGCCGCAACGAAACCGGCAAGTCGTTCTGATCGCGAAGCGGGTCGCGCCCGGGCTCGCGTCGTCCCGCGCGCGACGCGGCGTGGCCGGCCGGCGACGGCGCCGATCGGGCGCCGGCCGATCGAAGGAAATCATTGCGTGAAACTGATTCTCTGCGTGGATGCGATCGCGCATCCGTTGACCGGCATCGGGCGTTACACCTGGGAACTCGCGCGTCATTACCGGGCCATCGCGTCGGATGACGCGCCGCGCCTGCTGCACGGCGAACGATGGATCGACGATCCGGCCACGTTGCTGCAGCCGCAGGCGGCGAACAAGCCGCCGAAAAGCGCGCTGCAGACGCTGCTGGGCGTGCGCCGCACGCAGCGCATGCAGCACTGGTGGCGGCGTCGCGAACTGCGATCGCATTTCTTTCACGGTCCGAACTATTTCCTGCCTGAATTCGCCGAGCGCGGCGTCGCGACGGTCCACGACCTGTCGGTGTTCAAGTTTCCGGAAACGCATCCGGCGGAACGGATCCGGCATTTCGAAACGGCGTTCGGCTCGACGCTCGCGCGCGCCGGCCATCTGATCACCGATTCCGAGGCGACGCGCGCCGAGGTGGCCGGGTTCTTCGGCTGGCCGCTCGAACGGATCACGGCGATTCCGCTCGGCGTGGCGCCCGAGTATCACCCGCGCGAGGCCGCCGAACTGGCCGCGCCGCTTGCCGAACTCGGGCTCGCGGCAGGCGGCTACGCGCTGTGCGTCTCGACGCTCGAGCCGCGCAAGCGCGTCGACCGCCTGATCGCGGCTTACGCACGGCTGCCCGAGGCGCTGCGGCGGCGCTGGCCGCTGGTGCTGGCCGGCAGTCGCGGCTGGCTCAACGAAACGCTGCTCGCGCGGATTTCACAGGCAGAGAACGAAGGCTGGCTACGCTATCTGGGCTTCGTGCCGGAAGCGTCGCTGCCGATGCTGTACGCTGGCGCGCGCGCGTTCCTGTTTCCTTCGGTCTACGAAGGCTTCGGCCTGCCGGTGCTGGAGGCGCTCGCGAGCGGCGTGCCGACGCTGACCTCGAACAGCACGTCGCTGCCCGAGGTGGCCGGCGGCGCCGCGCTGCTGGTCAGCCCGGATCACGACGACGAACTGCGCGCCGGCATCGAGACGGTGCTGTCGGACGACGCCTGGCGCGCCGCGGCCGTGGCGAAGGGGCTCGAGGTGGCGGCCCGCCGCGACTGGGCGAGCTGCGCCGGGAACACGCTGGCGCTGTGCCGCCGGCTGGAGGCGGCGCGCTAGACACGACGACGGCAGGGGGCGGGGCAGGCAGCCGTGCGGGCCACCATGCCGATGATGTCCCGAGCGCATTTGATACCCAATTCACATTGGATCTTTTCGATCATTCAGAATGAGTCAGCACACTAATTTTCCCGATTCGCTGCAATCCGTGATCACCGTCGACATGCTGCTGGCCCTCGATGGCCGGCAGTTCATCGAGCAGGCGTATCAAACGCTGTTGGGGCGGGCACCGGATGCGGGTGGTTTCCTGCACTATTCGGCGATGCTGACGCGCTCGGCGGGCAAGTTGCGCGTGCTGGCCGACCTGCGTCAGTCGGACGAGGGCCTGCGCTACGCGGCGGCCGTGCATGGCCTGGACGAGCGTATCGCGCGCCATCGCCGTCACATGCGTTCGCCGCTGCAGCGCGTGCTGACCCTGTTCGAGTCGCGCCCGGCCGCGCGGGACGCGTCGGCGCAAAGCCCGGCGCCGGCCAGCGTCACGCCTCAGCCGCCGGCCCCGACCCCGGCCCCGCAACCGCAGGCGCCAGTCGTGCCGCCGGCGGTGGTCGCTTCCGGCAAGGTCGGCACGGCGCGCGTATCGAGGGGCGGCACGCCCACCTTCTGGTTCGACCTGACCACCTCGATGGAGTGGACGGGCGGCGTGGTCGGCATCGTGCGCGCCGAGCTGGAGATCGCCTACGGCCTGAAGAAGATCGATCCCGCGGTGCGTTTCTCGATGCAGAAGGGCAACGGCTTCGTCGAGATTCCCGAGGCGCAGCTCGCATGGCTGTTCGACGCGGACAACGTCGTCGATGCCTACATGCATTTCTTCGACCGCTATCGCGCCGCCGGCGCCACCGAGGCGTCGAAGGCGCGCAACATCGTGATCGACCTGCCGGAACCGTCGAGCCTGCATCATCCGTATGGCGCCGGCGACGTGGTGGTGAGCGTCGGCTGGATGGACAGCCAGAAGGAAGCCTATTTCGAGCGGGTCAAGGCGGCGTTCCCCGAGTTCTTCGTCGTCTATCTCGTCTACGACATCATCCTGCTGCGCCCCGAAACGCGCCACCTCTACTCGGAGATCGGCCAGAACAAGTTCGAAGGCTATCTGAAGTGGATTTCCGAGAACGTCGACTTCATGCTGTTCGGCGGCGAGACGGCCAAGCGCGACACGCGCGAGCTGCAGGCCCGCATGAAATGGCCGTCGCCGCCGGGGCAGGCCGTCAAGTTCGGCTCGGACATCGTCAAGCTCGCCGATTCGGGCAATGACGAGGCGGTCCTGCGCGAGATCGGCATCACCGGCCCGTTCATCATCACGGTCGGTTCGATCGAGCCGCGCAAGAACCACGACACGCTCTACCGCGCCTACCTGATCGCGCAGACCGAGCAGCTCGAGGGCATGCCGCAGCTCGTGATCTGCGGGCGCGTGCTCGGCCAGGTCGGCGATCTGGTCGATTCGCTCGACCGCGATCCGCGTCTGGTCGGCAAGGTGATCCGCCTGTCGCCGACCGACAAGCAGCTCGCGGTGCTCTACAAGCACTGCCGCTTCACGGTGCTGCCCACGCTCTACGAGGGCTGGAGCCTGACGCTGCCGGAGAGCCTGAGCCAGCACAAGTTCTGCCTCTCGGCGGACACCCCGCCGCTGCGCGAGATCGGCCGCGACCTGGTGGACTACGTCGCGCCGTGGGACGCGCGCAGCTGGGCCGAGAAGATCCATCACTACGCCAACGACGACGCGGCGTTGCGCGCCTACCAGCAGCGCATCGTGCTCGACTGGACCATCACGACCTGGCGCGACACGGCACGCGCGATCCATGAAAACGTGAACCGCTTCGTGGTCGAGCAGAAGGTGCCGGCGCGCAAGCTGCCCGAGATCTGGATGGACCTGTCGCTGACCTACCTGCACTGGCAGGGCGGCGTGAACGGCATCATCCGCGCCGAGCTGACGCTCGCGCGCCACCTGCACGAACTCGCGCCGAAGACGCACTACTTCGCGCAGGACGGCGGCCACATGTTCGAGATCCCGCACGACATGCTGCTCTGGCTTTTCAACGACGACGACCTGAGCACGGCCTACCAGCACTTCAACGATTTCTGGAACCATCACGAGCGCCAGGGCAGCGGCTTCCGCAGCCCGTTCCGTGCGACGGGCGGCGTTCATGCCGACCATCCGGCCTTGCTCGAGGCGTTCCCGGAGAACTCGATCGTGTTCTTCGCCGGCATCGAGTGGGAACAGAAACTGATGAGCGCGGCGGCCAGGGCGAGCCGCGAGCACGAGGCGGTGATCGCGAGCCAGCTCGTGTACGACCTCACGCCGCTGCTGGTGCCGCATCTGCACCAGCCGGAAACCTGCGAAGGCTACGAGCGCTTCTTCGAATTCGCCTCGCAGCAGTTCGACCAGATCGTGTACGGTGGCCGGACCGCGTTGCGGGACGGCGAGCGGATTCAGCGGGCGCATGGCTGGAATACGCCGCGCAGCGATTTCGTCGAATTCGGGTCGGATATCAACGTCGTCAAGGAATCCGAGCCCGAGCACGATCAAACCGTGCTGGAGCGGCTCGGCGTGGGGCGCGATTTCGTCATGACGGTGGGAACCATCCAGCCGCGCAAGAATCACGATACCTTGTACAAGGCCTACGTGACGTTGTTCGAGCGCGGTGTGACGGAGCTGCCGAAGCTGGTGTTCGTCGGCAAGGAGGGCTGGAAATCCACCGATTTCCTGACCATCCTGCGCGCGGACGCCCGCATGAAGGACCGGATCGTGATGGTGAGCCCGACCGACGAGGAACTCGACGTGCTGTACCGCCACTGCCGCTTCACGCTGCTGCCGTCGTTCTACGAGGGCTGGAGCCTGACGCTGCCGGAGAGCCTCAGCTACGGCAAGTTCTGCCTGACGGCGGACACCGATCCGCTGCGCGAGACCGGGCGCGATCTGGTGGAGTACGTCGATCCGCACGACACGTTCGCGTGGGCCGAGCGCATTGGCCACTACCTGAGCCACCCGCGCGAGGTCGAGCGCTACGAGCAGCGGATTCGCGCCGAATGGAAGCCGCGCAGCTGGAAGGATGCCACGAAGATGCTGCTCGACGCGCTGTATGCCGCGCATGCCGAAAAGCTGCGCGCGAGCCTCGCGGCGAAGGCGGCGAAGCCGGTGACGGACGCGGCCGGCAAGGGCAAGGCCACGGGCCAGGGCACCGGCGCGGCGGCAAACTAACCTCGACGGAAAATGACATGGCTTCGATCCTGATTACCGGTATTTCGGGCTTTATCGGTCGCTACCTGGCCCGCCACCTGCAGGCGCAGGGGCACGACGTGATCGGCACGACGATGCAGGGGATGGACTCGCAGATCGTCTGCGACCTGCGTGAACGCGAGCAGATCGACGCCGTGCTGAAGGACGTCGATCCGGATGTCGTGATCCATCTGGCGGCGCTCTCGTCGGTGACCGAGGGCAAGACCCTGCAGTACTACGAAACCAACCTGATCGGCACGGAGAACCTGCTGCTCGGGCTCGACGCGATCGGGCGGCGCCGGCGCCTGATCTTCGTCAGTACCGCGGGCGTCTACGGCAACCAGCCCACCGGCATGCTGTCCGAGGATCTCGCGCCGTTGCCGGTCAGCCACTACGGCATCAGCAAGTACGCCTGCGAGCGGCTGGTGCGGAACTTCGGCGAGCGCCACGACATCACCATCACGCGGCCGTTCAACGTGATCGGGGTCGGGCAGAACGGCAATTTCGTGGTGCCGAAGCTGGTGCGCCACTTCGCCGAGCGTGCCGCCTCGATCCGGCTCGGCCGGCTCGATCCGGTGCGCGACTACATCGACGTGCAGTCGACCTGCGATATCTTCGCGCGCCTGATCGACGAGCCGAAGTCGTTCGGCGAGACCATCAACATCTGCTCGGGGCGCGGCACCTCGGTGCGCGAGCTGCTCGACATCCTGATCCGCGTGAGCGGCCACGAGATCGAAGTGATTTCGGCGCCCGAGTTCATCCGCGCCAACGAGGTGTTCAGCCTGCTCGGCGACACGACCCGGCTCGATGCGCTGCTGCCGCGGCGCCAGGCGCTGCTGCCAGTGGAGGAGGTGATCCGCGGCATGCTGAAGGACGGCGAGGAGCGCGTGGCGGCGCGCGCGGCCGGCGCGTAAGCCGGGCGCGGGCCGCCGCGATCGTTCGATCGTTCGGTAGGGCGCCGGTCGCGGTTCGCGCCGGCGCCGACCGGCCGTGCCAGGCGGGGCTTCAGTCGCGCGATTCGTCCGCCACCGGCGCGGCGGCGCGCTGCAGGAGCGCCGTGAAGCGCGCGGTCGAGTCGTCCCAGGTGGAGAGCGGCAGGCCGCGGCTGTCGGGCGCCGTGCCGGCGCGCAGTTCGGCGGCCCAGCGTTCGATCGCGTCGGCCAGCTGCGCCGCGCCACCATTCGCGAAGTAGCGCGCGTGCCTGCCCGCCACCTCGCGAAACACCGGGATGTCGCGCGCCAGGATCGGCAGGCCGTGCAAGGCGGCCTCCACCAGCGGCAGGCCGAATCCTTCGGCCTGCGAAGCCATGATCAGGCCGTCGGCCGAATCGTAGCGGCGTGACAGCGCCGCGTCGTCGATCGCGGGCAGCCAGGTCAGCCGCCGGCCCGCTTCCGGATGGTTGCGCAGCCGCTCGGCCAGCGCGTCGATGCGCCAGCCCGGCCGCCCGGCGATGGTCAGCGCGATCGGCGCGCCGCGCCGCCAGAGCAGGTCCATCGCGTCGAGCACCGCCGCGTGCCCCTTGCGCGGCTCGACGGTACCCACCATCAGCAACGTCAGCATCCCCGTGGCGTCCGGCGCCTTCGGCGTGCGCGGCGCGGGCGTCGTGAAATCGGAACCGAGCCGGAAATCCCCGATCAGCGGCAGCGCGCCGACGAGCCCGAAGCGCCGGCTCAGCCAGTCGCGCGTCTCGCCCGCCACGGTGGCCGAGATGCAGAACAGCGCGTCGGCGTGCAGCCCGAGGAACGACAGCCAGCGCCGGAAGTCGCGCGAGGCGCGGCGCGTGAACCAGTGCGGGTGGACGGCCGGCAGCAGGTCGTAGACGACGAACGTGACGCGCGCGCCGGCCGCCTTCATGGCGAGCAGGTCGTCCATGCGGCGCGGCACGATCCGGCTCGCGAGATCGAGGCCGACGAACACGTCGCCGGCGTGGACCACGAGCGGGCCGTCGGGGTGTGCTTGCCGATCGCGCGGCGCTGGCGCGGCGTCGCCGCAGAGCGTCCTCGCGTAGTCGTCGGCGTAGCGGTACGGCAGCTTGCGCGTGGCGCGCACGAGGCGCACCGCGTAGCCGGGCGGCGGACGGCGCAGCAGGCCCTCGGCGAGCCGGCGCACCACGCGCTGGATACCGGTGCCGGCGTCATGCGCGGCGATGATGGAGACGTCGATCAACAGCTGCCGCGTCGGGGTCGCCGCGTCGACCGTGCCGACAGGCGATGCGGCCGACGCGAGCGCGCGCAGACGCTCGCGCGCCGAGCGCAGCAGCAGACCGGGCAGGCGGGTCGCGAGGCGGCAGTGAATCCGGAGCGACAGCGCAACGGGCCTAGGCGGCAAATCCGGCGGCATCGGGGTGGAGCGGGCTCATTGAAGCTGGCTGTCCTGGTAGAACGTGTAGGCGTCCTCGATCTGCTCGAACGTGTGCAGCCGGCCTTCCACCAGCACGGCGGCGCGATCGCAGTGCTGCCGGATGTAGCTGGCGTCGTGGCTGACGATGATCAGCGAACGGTCCTTGCGCTGCTCGAACAGCTCGTGGTGGCACTTGGCGTGGAAGCGGGCGTCGCCCACGGCAATGATCTCGTCGATCAGGAAGCAGTCGAACTCGACGGCCATCGAGATCGCGAACGCGAGGCGCGCGCGCATCCCGGCCGAGTAGCTCTTGACCGGCTCGCGCAGGTAGTAGCCGAGTTCCGAGAACTCCTGCACGAACGGCTCGGCGCGCGCGGCGTCGGCGCCGTAGACGCGGCAGATGAAGCGCAGGTTGTCCATGCCGGTCAGGCTGCCCTGGAACGCGCCGCCGAACGCGAGCGGCCAGGACACGCTCATGCTGCGCTCGACGTGGCCCGAGGTCGGCAGTTCGGCGCCGCTGATCAGGCGGATCAGCGTGGACTTGCCGGCGCCGTTGCGGCCGAGGATGCCGAGCTTCTCGCCCATCCCGACCTTCAGGTTGATGCGGTCGAGCACGGTGCGCCGGCCCTGGCGCGTGTGATAGGCCTTGCAGACGTCAAAAAGCTCGATCATCGCGGCTCCTTGCCCGGGCTGTCGACGCGGCCGGACGAACCGGCCGCGACATGCATGACGAAGCGCCGGCGCATCAGTCGTGGTGTTCGCGGATACCGGCCAGCAGCAGGCTCAGCACGCCCCAGACGATCATGCCGAGCGCGAACACCTCGAACGTGAGCTTGAGCCGCTTGGGCTCGGTGGCCACGTCGGGCGTGTTCGGCTGCACCAGCCGCTCGAGGTAGAGCTGCTTGCGCTGCGCGTCGTCCTGGGCATTCTCGAGGGCCGTCATGGCCGCGCCGAGCTGCTTGTCGGCGAACTGCGATTCGAGCTGGATGCGCGCGTAGGTGGCGGCCTTGTCCGACAGCGAGCCCCGGCCGCCCGTGACGGTGCTGGTGGCGTCCTTGATCTGCTTCTCGAGCGAGGCGATGTTGGTCTGCAGCACCGGGATCTGCGGATTCTTCGGGGAAATGGTCTGCAGCTGCAGCAGCTCGGTGCGGGCCGCGAGCAGCTGGTTCTGCAGCGTCGTGACCTGTTGCAGCTGCAGCGAGGACTGCTTGTCCGGATCGAACACGGTGTTCGAGTTCCGGTAGGCCGCCATCGCCGCCGCGGCATCCTTGGCGCGCGCCGCCGCCTGGTCGACGCGGGCCTGCGCGAAGCGCACCGTGTCGGCCGCGGCGCGGTCATTCATGCGGTTGATCAGACGTTCGCTGATGTCGAGCAGCGTCGAGTTGATGCGCTCGGCGTCGGCGGCCGAGTAGGCGCGCACCTGCAGCGTCGCGATGCCGGAGGTCGAATCCAGATCGACGTTGACGATACGGTGCGCGTAGTATTTCCAGAGCGATTCGAAGCTGTCGTCGAACGCGCGGTTGAAGTGGCTGAGCCAGTCGCCGTGCTCGGAATACGCCTTGAGGATGTAGTCGTTGCGGTCGAGTTCGCGCAGCGCGTCGCGCGACTGGATGTAGTCGATCACCGGGTAGGTGTCGTCCTGCGAGTGGCCGAGCGACGAGCCCTGCAGCAGTGCGCCCATCACGCTCGGCTGCGACTGGTGGGAGGCCGAGCGAACCACGAAGCGCGACTCGGACACGTAGATGTCGGAGGCGAACACGCCGAAGTAGATGACCGCGAGCGCGGTCGGCAGCGCCACCGTGACCGCGAACAGGCGGTTGACCTTCTTGAGCCGGTCGACGATGCCACGAGGTTTCGGGTTCGACGACGTCACGTTATCTGGTGTGTGTCCCAACTTCTTCCATCCAAAACAGTTAGGTGGTGATCCGCGCGCCGGGCCACGATGGTGCAGCGGCGTTGTGACGGGCGGATGAGAGCTCGGCTCGGGTTCGCCGCCATGCCCTGGGCGGCGCCCCGGCAGCAGGGACGCATGGCGGGCTCGCCGGTGGCGGGCAAGGCCCGCGGGCGCCGGCGAACGCACGAATTCCCTCGCTTCAAGGGAGCAACGATTATATCGACTCGACATGATTGTGACCACATGCCGCGCCCGCTCGCGATACAATCACGTTTTGCGGTTCGCGCGGGGGTGGTCCGTGGCGTTCGCACCGACGCTTCGTCGGCTCCAGGGTCAATCATCAAGGCGGTCTGGGCGGTGCCGGTTCCCCACGGCGTCGCACCATCCGCCGCAGGAACGGTTTTCGGCGTCCAGATGCCTCGCTCATTTCTCGTGCTGCAAGGCACCGCTTCCCTGTTCTTCAGCCGGCTCGCCGAAACACTGGCTTCGCGCGGCCACGCCGTGTGCCGCGTCAATTTTTGCGGCGGCGACTGGTTCTATGGCAGAACTAAACATGCGCTGAACTATTGCGGAAAATTGTCCGACCTGCCGCTGTGGTACGCTGACATCGTCAGTCGCGAGCGCATCACCGATGTGCTGATGTTCGGCGACTGCCGCGAGATTCATCGTCACCTGCATCCCGTCGCCGAGCGTTTCGGCCTGCGCGTTCACGTGTTCGAGGAGGGTTACGTGCGCCCCCACTGGATCACGCTCGAGCGCCATGGCGTGAACGGCCGCTCGCTGATGCCGTCCGATCCCGCCGCCTATCTCGGCTCGCACGTCGTCACGCCGCCCGCCGCGCCCGGCAAGCCGACCGGCTACAACCTCTACGAGCGGGTCTTCCACGACATCGCCTATCGGATCGCCAACGCCCTGCTGGCATGGCGGTTTCCGCGCTACCGCAGCCATCGTCCGAGAAATGGCCTGGTCGAATACGCCGGGCTGGCGTTCCGGGCGCTGATGCAGGGCCGGCACCACCGTCATGCCGAAGCCGTGACGCGCACGGTGCTCGGCGGCGGCAAGCCTTACTACCTGTTTCCGCTACAACTGAATTCGGACGCGCAGATCGTCGTGCATTCGCCGTTCGCGGGCGTGCGCGAGGCGATCGAGCAGGTGGTGCGCTCGTTCGCACGCCACGCGCCGGCCGACGCGCTGCTGCTGATCAAGAACCATCCGCTCGACACCGGAATGATCGAATACCGGGGTTTCGCGCAGCGCGTCGCGGCCGAGGAAGGCGTGGCGGAACGGGTAGCCTTCATCAACGCGGGCCATCTGCCGACGCTGCTCGAACACGCACGCGGCGTGGTGGTGGTGAACAGCACGGTGGGGCTGTCGGCGCTGCACCACGAACGCCCGCTGATCGCGCTGGGAACGGCCATTTACAATCTGCCCGGGCTGACCTGGCAGGGCACGCTCGACGACTTCTGGCACCAGCGCGAACAGCCCGACATGGACCTCTACCACGCGTTCCTCGACTACGTGATGTACCACACGCAGATCAACGGCGATTTCTACACGCGCACCGGCATCGCGATGGCGGTGGCGGGCGCGGCCGACCGCCTGGACCGCGCAGATGGCTGAGCCGAACCTCCGCCACGTCGTGATCACCGGCGCGAGTGCCGGGCTCGGGCGCGAGCTCGCGCTCGCCTACGCCCGGCCCGGCGTCACGCTCGGCCTGATCGGGCGTGACCGCGAACGCGTCGAGGCCGCCGCCGCGGCCTGCCGCGCGCGCGGCGCCGAGGTGGAGACCGGCGTGCTGGACCTGCGCGAGGCCGCCGCGGCCGGCGCCTGGCTCGACGCGTTCGACGCGCGCCATCCGATCGAGCTGCTGATCGCGAACGCCGGGGTGGCCAGCACGATCGGCTCGGCGGCCGACTGGGAAGGGCTCGAACGCACCGCGCGGGTGGTCGACACCAATTTCTACGGCGCGCTCCATACCGTGCTGCCGGTGCTCGAGCGGATGCGCGCGCGCCGCGCCGGCCGGGTGGTGCTGGTCAGCTCGCTGGCCGCGCTACGCGGCATGGCGATTTCGCCCGCCTACTGCGCGAGCAAGGCCGCGATCAAGGCCTGGGGCGATTCGGTGCGTCCGCTGCTGGCGCGCGACGGGGTGCGCGTGACGGTGGTGCTGCCCGGCTTCGTGAAGACCGCGATGAGCGACGTGTTCCCAGGCGACAAGCCGTTCCTGTGGAGCGCCGGGCGCGCCGCCGCCCATATTCGGCGCGGGCTCGACGCGGGCCGCGCCGAGATCGCGTTCCCGGCGCTGCTGGCGCTCGGCATGCGCCTGCTGCCGTTGCTGCCGGCCGCGCTGGCCGACGCGATCCTCGGCCGCCTGTCATACCTGCCCACCGAGGACGCGGCCAATTGAGCCTGCTCCCCGGCCTCGTGTTCGCGCTCACGGCGGCGCCGTCGTTCGCGCTCGAGCGCATCGCGTTGCCGCGCGGGCCTTGGCGCCGGCCGTGGCCGTCGTCATTGCTTCACATTCTTGCCGTATATTGCGTCGCCGACCTGACGCTCGCAGCGACGTCGCGGCCGATCTTCTCGGCGTGCGCGACGCTCGCGCTCGTCGGTCTCCTCGCGGCCGTCAGCAATGCCAAGTACGAATCGTTGCGCGAGCCGTTCGTCTTCACCGACCTCAGCCTGTTCAGCCAGTTGTTCTCCCATCCGCGGCTGTATCTGCCGTTTCTGAGCATCGGCAAGGTCGTCGCGATCGGGGCGGGCATCGTGCTCGTGATCGCGGGCTTCATCGCCGAGCGGCCCGCGCCGCCTTATCCCGCGTCGGTCTCGCTGCCGGTGGCGGTGCTGGCGTTCGGGCTCGCGCTGCGGACGGCCGCCGCGCTGCCGCTCACGCTCGACGCCGGTGCCGACCAGCGCCGCCACGGCTTCCTCGCGGTATTCGTCGCCTACCTGCTGAACGGCCTGCGGCCAGCCACGCTGCGCCGCTTTCGCGAGGCGCTCGCGGCGAGCCCCTACGCAAGCGGCGCGCCGCGCCACCGGCCCGACGTGATCGTGATCCAGAGCGAATCGTTCTTCGACGCGCGCCGGCTCGGCGCGGCGATCGCCCCCGGCCTTCTCGCGCGCTTCGACGAGGCGCGCCGCGAAGCGCTCTGGCACGGCGAACTGGACGTGCCGGCGTGGGGCGCCAACACCATGCGCACCGAGTTCGCGGTGCTGACGGGTGCAAGCCAGGCCGCGCTCGGCTACGCGCGCTTCTATCCGTATGCATTCGTCAGACGACAATGCGCGTCGCTGGCGGCCTGGTTCGGTCGCGGCGGCTACCGCACGGTGGCGATCCATCCGTACTACGCCGACTTTTTCGGGCGCGACCGGGTATTCCCCTTGCTAGGCTTTTCTCGCTTCCTCGACATCGGGCATTTCACGGGCGCGTCGCGTGCCGGTCCCTACGTATCGGACGCGGCCGTCGCCGATGCCATCATCGAGACACTGGTGGCGCCCGGCGACGAGCCGCGCTTCGTGTTCGCGATGACCATGGAAAACCACGGGCCGTTACATCTCGAAACAGTTTCGGCGGGGGAGTCGGCGAGCCTTCATACTCTCGGCGACGGCGCGCCGTGGCGCGATTTGACGGCTTATTTGCGACATATTGAAAATGCGGATGCAATGCTCGGCCGCTTGCTGGATCATTTGCGTTCGAGCCGCCGGGAAGCGGTGGTCTGCTTTTACGGCGATCACGTCCCCGCCTTGTCTCAGGTTTTCGATCGTCTGGGCAGCAATCCGGAACACAGCGATTTTTTCATCTGGCGTAATTACGGGTCGAGAGGGTCCGAACGCCGGGATGCGCGGGCTGAGCAACTGGGTGGCCTGCTGTTGCTGGCGACGCAACAACAGGAAAGTCGCATGGATGGGTCGCAGGCATCAGAGAAAACGACATAAAGATGAACGGAAAGATTGCAATTGTTGGGATCGCATGCCGCTTTCCCGGGGGTGCCAACAGTCCGGACGAGCTCTGGAGCCTGCTGCGCGCCGAGCGTGATGCGGTGACGCAGATCCCGGCCGAGCGTTTCGGCACGGAGTTCTATCAGCATCCGTCCAAGCGCGAGGCCGGCAAGAGCTACACGTTCTCGGCGGGCGTGCTCGACGACATCGCCGGCTTCGACGCGGCGTTCTTCGGCATCTCGCCGCGAGAGGCGAGCCAGATGGACCCGCAGCAGCGGCTGCTGCTCGAACTCGCCTGGGAAACCTTCGAGCATGCCGGGCTGCGCCCGCAGGATCTGCGCGGCAGCAATTGCGGCGTGTTCGTCGGCGTGGCGAGTCCCGACTACGGCAATCGCAGCGTGGACGACCTGAACTCGGTCGATCCGTACTCGGCCACCGGCAATACGCTCAGCATCGCCTCGAACCGCGTGTCCTATCTGTTCGACCTGCGCGGTCCGAGCTTGTCGATCGACACCGCCTGCTCGTCGTCGCTGGTGGCGCTGCACCAGGCGGTGCAGGCGCTGCGTTCGGGCGAAGCCGAGATGGCGCTGGCCGGCGGCGTGAACCTGCTGATGCACCCGTTCGGCTTCGTCAGCTTCTCGAAGGCGTCGATGCTCTCGCCGCGCGGCCGCTGTCGCGCGTTCGACGCGAGCGGCGACGGCTACGTGCGCTCCGAGGGCGGCGCGTTCGTGCTGCTCAAGCCGCTCGAGCGCGCGCTCGCCGACGGCGACACGATCCACGCGGTGATCGCCGGCTCCGGCGTGAATTCCGACGGCTTCACGCAGGGCGGCATCAGCGTGCCGGGCGCGGCCACCCAGGCCGCGCTGCTGCGCAGCGTCTATGCGCGCGCCGGCGTCGATCCGCTGTCGGTGTCGTATCTCGAAGCGCACGGCACGGGTACCGCGGTCGGCGACCCGATCGAAGCGCGCGCGCTGATCGACGTGATGTCGGCGGGCCGCCCGGCCGACAAGCCGCTGCTGATCGGCTCGATCAAGACCAACATCGGCCACCTGGAAACCGCTTCCGGCATGGCCGGGCTGCTCAAGGCCGTGCTGTGCCTGAAGCACCGCGCGGTGCCGCGCTCGCTGCACTTTGTTACGCCGAACCCCGCCATCGATTTCGAGGGCGGCCGGTTGCGCGTGGCCGATCGCTACACGCCGCTCGACGCGGCCGGCGACGCGCCGCTCACGGTCGGCGTGAACTCGTTCGGCTTCGGCGGCACCAACGCGCACATCGTGCTGACCGAGGCGCCGGCAGTGGTCGAAGCCGGCGCTGCGGCTGCCGTGACCGATGCCCGGCCGGTCGCGCGCCGCTCGCCGCTGCTGTTGAGCGCCCGCACGCCGCAGGCGTTCGCCGGGCTCGCCGCGCGCTATCTCGCCGTTCTGGAGCAGGGCGCCGACTGGCAGGCGGTCGCGGCCACCGCCGCGCGGCGCCGCCAGTGGTTCACGCACCGGCTCGTGATCGCGCCGACCAGCGACGACGAAGGGCGCGCCGCGCTCGCGGCGCTGGCCGCCGGCGCCGCCGAACTGCCCGCCTGCGTGGTACGCGGCGAGGCGCCGGCCGATCCCGGCCGGGTCGCGTTCGTCTACTCGGGCAACGGCTGCCAGTGGGCCGGCATGGGCCAGCAGCTGTACGACGAGGAGCCGCTGTTCCGCGCCGCGCTCGACGAGGTCGACGCGCTCTGGCGCGCCGACGGCAGTGCCTCGCTGGTCGAGGTGATGCGCCGCGGCGCGAGCGCGGAATGGCTCGCGGCCACCGAGAACGCGCAGCCGCTGCTGTTCGCGATCCAGGTGGGCCTGACGCGCGTGCTCGACGCGCGCGGCCTCCGCTGCGATGCCACGATCGGCCACAGCGTCGGCGAGATCGCCGCCGCCTGGGCCTCGCGGATTCTCTCGCTCGCCGACGCGGTGCGCGTGATCAAGATCCGCAGCCGCGCACAGGGCGCCACGCGCGGCAGCGGCCGGATGGCGGCGGCGGGCCTCAGCGAGGTGGCCGCCAACGAACTGATCGCGCGCCTGGGCCTGACGGCGCTGGTCGAGGTGGCCGGCGTGAACAGCGCCGAGGCGGTCACGCTGGCCGGCTCGCTGCAGGCGCTGCAGTCGATCGAGGCGGCGCAGCGCGAGAGCGGACGCTTCTTCCAGCTGCTCGATCTCGACTACGCGTTCCACAGCCGCCAGATGGACGGCATCGAGACGATCGTGCGCGACGAGCTGGCCGGCCTCGCGCCGCTCGTCGGCGACGGCAGTTTCGTCTCGACCGTGACGGGCGCGCGGCTCGACGGCACCGCGCTCGATGCGGGCTACTGGTGGCGCAACATCCGCGAGCCGGTGCGCTTCGGCGACGGCATCGCGAACCTGATCGCCGACGGCGTGACCATATTCATCGAGGTCGCGCCGCATTCGATCCTGCGCAGCTACATGAAAAACTCGCTGCTGGCCGCGCAGGCGCAGGGCGCCGTGCTGCCGACGCTGAAGCGCCAGCAGGGCAGCGCCGCGACGCTGGAGGCCGCGATCCTGTCGGCCGTCGCGCACGGCGCGGCCGTCGAGGTCGAGCGCTTCGCGCCGGCCGCGCCGCCCGTCGCGCTGCCGACCTATGCGTGGCAGCACGAGCACTACTGGCTGGAGCCGAGCGTCGAGGCCTACAACCTCGTCAACCGTCGCCGCGAGCATCCGCTGCTCGGCTACCGGCTGCACGAACTCGCGTTCGGGTGGGAGAACCAGCTCGATCCGGTCCGGCTGCCGCTCCTGGCCGACCACGTGGTGGACGGCGGCGTGGCGTTCCCGGGCGCCGGCTACGTCGAGATGGCGCTGGCCGCCGCGCGCGTCTACTTCGAATCCGACAGCTGCGCGCTCGAGAACGTCGAGATCCGCGCGCCGGTGGTGTTCCAGCCGCAGCAGGCCAAGCTGTTCCGCTTCCAGATCGATCCCGAGACGGCGATCTTCACGATCGAGACGCGCGACCGCATGAGCGACGCGCCGTGGACGCTGAACGTGACCGGGCGCCTGCTCGCGAGCGGCTGCACGCTCGACGCGGGCACGACCGTGTCCGGCGCGCTGCTCGATGCGTTGCGCGCGCAACCGGTGCTCGACGGCGCGACGCTGTACGGCGGCACGTCGACGATCGGCCTCGAATACGGTCCCGCGTTCCGCTGGGTGCGCGGCGTGCGGATCCGGCACGATCTCGCGCTGGCCGAGCTGGCGGCGCCGGCCGCCTGCGGCGACGCGGCCGCGCTGGCCGCTTACCACCTGCATCCGGCGCTGATGGACAGCGGTTTCCATCCGCTCTTCGCGCTGCTCGGCGCGCATGCCGGCGACGGCGACCACGCGGCCTACGTGCCGGTGCAGATCGGCCGCGTCGATTTCCTGCGCGGCGACGCGATCGAGCGCGTGCTGGTGCGCATCGACCGGCGCAGCCCGCATTCGGTGGTCGCCAGCTTCGAATTCCTCGACGCCCACGGCGCCGTGACGGCGCGGCTCGCCGCCTGCCGGTTCCGCCGCGTCGACCTGCTTGGCCGCCGTCATCACGCGCCGTCGCGCTTCGTCTACGCGCTCGAACACCGGCCGCTGCCCGACGAGGCCCGCGCCGACATGCTGCCGGCGCCGGCCGCGCTGCTGCGGGACGCCGCCGCGCGCGTCGCGGCGAGCGAGGACGGCGCGCGCCGCGGCCAGCACCTGACCGAGATGCTGCCGCTGCTCGACGTGCTCGCGAGCCTCTACGCGCTGCGCGGGCTCGACGCGATCGACGCGTTCGCGGCGCCGCTGCTGCCCACCCATCCGCAGGCGCCGCTCATCGCGCGCCTCGCCGGGATCCTGATCGAGGACGGCCTCGCGCGTCGCGACGGCGAGCGCCTGGTGCGCGACGACGAAGCCTGCGCGGCGCTGCCGCCGCTCGACGAACTGTGGCGCGGCCTGCTCGCCGAGTCGCCGCATCACGTCGCCGAGCTGACGCTGCTCGCCCATTGCGGCGCGGCGCTGCCGCGCGTGCTGAAGGGCGAACTCGAACCCTCGCGCGTGCTGTCGGCCACCGGCCGCAGCCTGGTCGAGCAGTTCTTCGACGCCTCGCCGACCTGGGAGCACACGCACGCGATCATGCAGGCCTGCGCGATGTCGGCGATCGACGGCTGGCGCGAGGCGCGCCGCCTGCGCCTGCTCGAGATCGAATCGACGCGTGGCGACGTGCTGCGCCCGCTCGCGATGCGCGTGCCGGGCGATCGTTGCGAGCGCACCATCGTCGGCACGGCCGATCAGCTCGCCGCGTTCGACGCCGACGCGTCGCCGGGCATCACCACGGTGGCGCAGGTCGCGGGCGAACGCTTCGCGCTGAAGGCCGATCCGCACGAGCTGTACGACCTGGTGCTGGTCGATCGCGCGCTGGCCGGCCGCCCCGAGCCGGTCGACGTGCTGGCCTCGATCGGTGCCTGGGTCGCCCCGGGCGGGCTGGTGGTGCTGGCCGAGTCGCGCCGCAGCCGTTTCGCCGACATCGTGTTCGGGCTGCAGTCCGGCGACGGCCGCACCGCGTCGCTGACGCCGGCCGAACTCGCCGCGCTCTGCGAGCGCGCGGGCCTCGTCGAGGTGGTGCGCCACGCCGAGCAGGATCTCGAACTGGAAGGCACGCCGAGCCTCGTGATCGCGCGCCGGCCGCTGGCCGGCGAAGCCGCGGGCGAGCCCGACGACGACAGCCTCGACGCGCTCGAACGCGCCGAGCAATGGGTGATCGTCACCGCGGCCGACGACGAGGCGCCGTTCGGTGCGCTGCTGGCCGACGCGCTGACGCATGCCGGCCACGTGGTCGAGACCGTCGAGGCGCGGCAGGCTGCCGATTTCATCGCGACCATGCCGGCCACCGATCCGACCCACGTGGTGTTCTGCGCGCCCGCGCTGCGGCTCGGCGACGACGTGCCGGCCGAGCGCCTGATGCAGGCGCAGCGCTCCGGCGCGATCGCGCTGGCCGCGCTGGTGCGCGCGCTCGACGCCGCCCATTACGCGGCCGGCGTGCGGCTGTCGGTGATCACGCGCGGCGGCGCGCCGTTCGACGGCGCGGTCGCGGGCGACCCGGCCCAGGCGACGCTGTGGGGCCTCGGGCGCGTGCTCGCCAACGAGCATCCCGAGCTCGGCTGCCGCCTGATCGACGTCGATCAGGCCGCCGGCTTCGAGGTGATGCGGCTCGCGCGCGAGCTGCTGATCGACGTGGCCGAGGAAGAGGTGCTGCTCACGCCGGCCGGCCGCCAGGTGCCGCGCATGCTGAGCGCCGAACGCGCGGCCGCGCGCGCGCCGCTCGGGGCCCACGCCCCGGCGGTGCTCGCGTTCGACGCGCCGGGCTCGCTGCGCAACCTCGAGTGGTTCGCGCAGGCGCCGCACACGCTCGCCGACGACGAGGTCGAGATCGAGCCGATGGCCACCGGCCTCAATTTCCGCGACGTGATGTATGCGATGGGGCTGCTGTCCGACGAGGCCGTCGAGAACGGCTTCGCGGGTGCGACGATCGGCATGGAGCTGTCCGGCCGCGTGTTGCGCGTGGGCCGCGCGGTCACGGCGTTCGCGCCCGGCGACGCGGTGCTCGGCTTCGCGCCGGCCTCGTTCGCCACGCGCGTGGTGACGCGCGCCGAGGCGATCGCGGCGAAGCCGGCCGCGATGTCGTTCGAGGAGGCGGCCACCGTGCCGACCACCTTCTTCACCGCCTATTACGCGCTGGTCGAGCTGGCGCGCGTGCGCCGCGGCGAACGCGTGCTGGTCCACGGCGGTGCGGGAGGCGTGGGCATCGCGGCGATCCAGATCGCGCGCCATTTCGGCGCCGAGGTGTTCGCTACCGCCGGCAGCGACGAGAAGCGCCAGTTCGCGCGCCTGCTCGGCGCCGACCACGTGCTCGACTCGCGCAGCCTCGCGTTCGCCGACCAGGTTCGCGCGATGACGGGCGGGCAGGGCATCGACATCGTGCTGAACTCGCTGGCGGGCGAGGCGATGGTGCGCAGCATCGACACGCTGCGCCCGTTCGGCCGCTTCCTCGAGCTCGGCAAGCGCGACTTCTACGAGAACAGCCACATCGGGCTGCGTCCGTTCCGCAACAACATCAGCTACTTCGGCATCGACGCCGACCAGCTGATGGGCGTGCTGCCCGAGCTGACCGCGCGCCTGTTCGGCGAGGTCATGGCGCTGTTCGCCGGCGGCGTGCTGCATCCGCTGCCGTACCGCGCGTTCCCGGCCGAGCGCGCCGAGGATGCGTTCCGCTACATGCAGCAGGCGCGCCAGATCGGCAAGGTGCTGATCACCTATCCGTCCGGCACGCCGGCGCCCACGCGCGGCCTGGCCGCGCGGCCCGCGCTCGCGCTCGATCCGGCCGGCGCCTATCTGGTGATCGGCGGCACGGGCGGCCTGGGCTTCGCCACGGCGCGCCGCCTGGTCGAGCGCGGCGCGCGACACCTGACGCTGGCGAGCCGCGGCGGCGCGCTGGCCGAGGCCACCGAGGCCGAGGTCGCGCAGTGGCGCGAGATGCTCGGCGTGACGGTGGAGATCGCGGCCTGCGACGTGACCGACGCGGCGGCGCTCGACGCGCTGATCGCGCGGATCGCCGCGCGCGGCACGCCGCTCAAGGGCGTGCTGCACTCGGCGATGCGGATCGACGACGGCCTGGTGCGCAATCTCGACGACGCGCGCTTCGAGGCCGTGCTCGCGCCCAAGGTGGCGGGCGCCTGGAACCTGCATCGCGCCACGCGCGGCGCGCCGCTCGACTGGTTCGTGGTCTATTCGTCGGCCACCACCTATCTCGGCAATCCCGGCCAGGCCAGCTACGTGGCGGCCAACAGCTTCCTCGAGGCGCTGGTCGCGCACCGCCGCGCGGCCGGGCTGCCGGCCACCTTCATGGCGTGGGGGCCGCTCGACGACGTCGGCTTCCTGGCCCGCAACGACAGCACGCGCGAGGCGCTGCAGGCGCGCATCGGCGGCGCCGCGATCAGCTCCGCCGAGGCGCTCGACGCGCTCGAACGCGCGCTGCTGGACGGCCGCGCCGGCGAGGCGGTGGTGCGCATCGACTGGCAGGCGCTCGCGCGCGGCATGCCGGCCGCCGGCGCGCGCCGCTATGCGCTGATGCAGACGCGCCCCGGCAGCGACGCGTCGCGCGACGGCGGCGACGAGCTGCGCGAGCAGGTCGCCGCGCTGCCGCGCGAGGAAGCGGTGGCGTTCGTCTCGGAGACGCTGCGTGCGCAGATCGCGCGGATTCTGCACATGACGCCGGAGCGCATCGCGCTCGACAAGTCGGTGCTCGAAATGGGCATGGATTCGCTGATGGGCATGGAGCTCGGCCTCGCGGTCGAGGAAGTGTTCGAGGTGAAGCTGTCGGTGATGGCGATCGCCGACGGCGCGACCGTGCAGTCGCTGGCCGGCCGGATCGTCGATTCGATCGCGGCCGAGGAGGCCAGCGCCGGCGCGCCCGCCGATGGCGGCGCGCTCGACGAGGTCGCCGCGCTGGCCGCGAAGCACGCGCTCGACAGCGAGGCGAAGGCCGCGCTGAAGGCCGCCGCCAACGATCCGGTGGGCGGCAAGAAGCCGAGGCTCGAGGTGGCGCAGTGACGAGCGCCGTACCGGCCGGCTGGCAGGCGACGCAGGGCACGCTCGCGCGCGAGCTCGCGCTGGACGGCCACGGCCTGCACACCGGCCGGCGCGTGCGGGTGCGAATCCTGCCCGCGGCGGGCGATGCGCCCGCCACGCGCGGCATCCGGTTTCGCCGCCTGAACGGCGGGCGGGAGCTGGCCAGCTTCGCGGTCGATCCGGCGCTACGCCGCGCGCAGCCGCTTTGCACCATGCTGCGCGGCCCCGACGGGGTGGGCGTGCGCACCGTCGAGCACCTGCTCGCGGCGCTGCTCGCCTGCGAGATCGACCACGCCACGGTCGAGCTCGATGCCGAGGAAGTGCCGATCCTCGACGGCAGCGCCGCGCCCTGGCTCGACGCGCTGCGCCCGGCCGGGCGCCGTGCGCTGGCCGCGCCGAAGCGCTTCATCCGCGTCACGCGCGCGCTCGCGGTGGCCGACGGCGAGGGCGGCGCGCGCCGCGAGATGCGGCTCGAACCCGCGCCGCGCTACGAGATGAGCGTGCGCAACGACCTGAAGGGCTTCGGCGAGATGCACTGGGCCGGCGAGATGACGCCGGCCGCGTTCGCCGCCGAGATCGCGCCGTCGCGCTCCTACGGACGCGTCAAGTGGGCGGTGCCGGCGATCGTCGCCGGCTACCTGCGCGGCGTGCCGATCCTGCGCGGCGCGCGGCCTTCCTGCACCGCGTCGATCGTCGGCGGCCGCGTGCTGGGCGGCATGCGCCTGCCCGACGAATTCGTGCGTCACCGCGTGCTCGATCTGGTCGGCGACCTCGCGATGGCGGGCGCGCCGCTGCTCGCGCGCGTCTCGGCGTTGCGGCCGAGCCACGAAATGAACTTCCGGCTCGTCGATGCGCTGCTGTCCAGCCCCGACGCCTGGGAATGGGCCGAGTTCGCGGCGTAACATAGCGGTCTTGATCAGGCTACGGGCGAACGAATCGATGGGATTGGGAGATCACCTCCGGCAGCAACTCGCTGCGAAGGCGCTCAAGCGCCAACTGGACCGCGTGACCGAGGGCGGCGCGGCCGCCGTGCCGGCGCCGGCCGCAGCGGGCGAGCACGCGTCGCCGCGCAGCCGCTTCGAGTCGATGCCGCAATACCAGCAGCTCAAGATCATGCGCGAGATGGGCGAGACGCTCGGCGTCGAGTCGCCGTTCTTCCGCGTCCATGACGGGCTTGCCGGCGCGACCACGCTGATCGGCGGGCGCGAGTACGTGAACTACGCGAACTACAACTACCTGGGTCTGGCCGGCGACGCCACCGTGACGGCGCACGCCAAGCAGGCGATCGACCGCTACGGCACCTCGGCCTCGGCGAGCCGCATGGTGGCGGGCGAGCGGCCCGTGCAGCGCGATCTCGAACATGCGCTCGCGGCGTTCTACGAGACCGACGACTGCGTGGTGTTCGTGAGCGGCCATGCCACCAACGTCACCGTGATCGGCTCGCTGTTCGGGCAGGGCGACCTGATCGTCCACGATTCGCTCGCGCACAACAGCATCGTGCAGGGCGCGCAGCTGAGCGGCGCCAAGCGCCTGAGCTTCCCGCACAACGACTGGCGCGCGCTCGACGCGCTGCTCTCGCGCGTGCGCCACGAGTATCGCAACGTGCTGATCGCGATCGAGGGGCTCTACAGCATGGACGGCGATTTCCCGGACCTGCCGAAGTTCGTCGAGATCCGCAACCGCCACGGCGCGTTCCTGCTCGTCGACGAGGCGCATTCGCTCGGCGTGCTCGGCGCCACCGGGCGCGGCATCCGCGAGCATTTCGGGGTGGCCCCCGAGGACGTCGACCTGTGGATGGGCACGCTCAGCAAGACGCTGGCCGGCTGCGGCGGCTTCATTGCCGGCTGCCAGCCGCTCACCGACATGCTGCGCCACCTGGCGCCGGGCTTCCTCTACAGCGTCGGCCTCGCGCCGGTGCTGGCGGCCGCCTCGCTGAGCGCGCTCGAAATCCTGCAGCGCGAGCCGCAACGCGTCGCGCAGCTGCGCGAACGGGGCCGGCAATTCCTCGACGAGGCGCGCGCCGCGGGCCTCGACACCGGCACCAGCGAGGGCTACGCGGTGGTGCCGGTGATCACCGGCAGCTCGCTGAAGGCCGCGCGCTGGGCCAACGCGCTGTTCGACGAGGGCATCAACGTGCAGCCGATCTTCTACCCGGCCGTCGAGGAGAAGGCCGCGCGGCTGCGCTTCTTCATCTGCTCGACGCACGAGCCCGACCAGATCACGCGTACCGTGGCCGCGCTGGCCCGGCTCGCGCGCTAGGGGCGGCCCGCCGTGTCCGCGCCCGACGCCTTGCTGGCCGGCTGGACCTTTCGCGCGGCCCGGCCCGACGACGCGCGGGCCTGCGCGCCGCTGATCCTGGCCTCCGGCGTGCGCGAGTTCGGCTTCTTTCTCGGCGTGCCGGACGAGGCGATGGTGGGGTTCCTCGCCGGCGCGTTCGCGTCGCGGCACGGCCGTTTCTCGTGGCGCCGGCATCGCGTGGCGGTGGCGCCCGACGGCAGCGTGGCCGGCGTGCTGGCCGCGCACGACGGGCGCGTGATCGCGCTCGACGATCCGCACGTGGCCTGGCTGCTGCTGCGCCGCTTCGGGCTGCGCCACACGGTGGCGAGCCTGCTGCGCGGGCTCGTGCTCGAAGGCGAGCTGCCGGCGCCGAAGCGCTCGCAGACGCACGTCGCGCACTGCGCGATCGACGCGCGCTGGCGCGGCACCGGGGTGTTCACGGCGCTGTTCGAGGACGCCTGCCGCCACGGCGTGATCGCGACCGACGACGGGCGCGAGGTGGTGCTCGACGTGCTGCTCAGCAACACGCGCGCGGCCGCGTTGTACCGGCGGCTCGGCTTCGTCGAGCTGGCGCGCGCGAAGCCGCCCGCGCCGAAGCTGCCGCGCGAACTCGTGTCGACGCGGATGCGCTGGCAGCGCGGCGCCTGATCCGATCCGCCTGCTCCTTTCTTTTCTTGCTCCCGTTCCAGGCCACCGCCGCCCGCGCGTTCGCGTCGCGCGGGCGGCGGCAGGTCGATCCTCAATACAGCGGGTACCAGGTCGTGTTCTCGCCGCGGCACAGGTACTGGTGGCCCGCGCCGGCCGCCAGCGCGGCGGGCGGCGCGGCCACCGAGCCGCCCGCCGCCCGCAGCGCGAGCCGCGCGATCCGGCGCGTGGACGAGAAGCGCACCAGCGAGCCGTCGT
Source organism: Burkholderia plantarii (assembly GCF_001411805.1). Taxonomy (NCBI): domain Bacteria; kingdom Pseudomonadati; phylum Pseudomonadota; class Betaproteobacteria; order Burkholderiales; family Burkholderiaceae; genus Burkholderia; species Burkholderia plantarii. The sequence continues at coordinate 754,431 of NZ_CP007212.1, forward strand.
AGCCGGCGTTGCAGGCCGGCAGCGTGATCGCCAGTTCATCGAGCGGCGCGGCCGGATCGAGCAGCAGCGTCTGGGTGCCGGCCGGGATCTCCACCTTGCCGTGGTCGGCCGGCACGTTGAACAGGTAGGCCTTGTCGATGGTCTGGCGGCTGTTGGTGATGGTGGTGGCCGCCATCGCCGCGTGGACCTCGAACGGCGCGAGCTGCACGTTCGGCGAGTAGTCGCCGAGCCGGTTCTGCGCCATGTATTGCGACAGGCTGTGGAGGTTCGAGGTCGGCACCGTCGCGTTCACGCCGTAGCCGCCGTTGTGGAAGATGTGGCGCCCCGCGTCGATGCTGATGATGGTGGTGGGATCGTCCACGCGCATGCCGTCGCGCGTCGCGTTGTAGAGCTGCCCCGGCCCCATCGTGATGCGGCCCGCCGGCCATTTCTCGACGTAGATCTCGATGCCCTTGCCGCCCGGCTGGAGCTGGCCGGCCGACGCGAACGCGCCGTTCATCACGATCGGCGCGTTCGAGGTGAGCGCGTCGTTGATCCAGACGCCGTAGTCGGTGGCGCCGTCCGAGATGCTCTGGTCGCTGAAGAATATCTCGCGGTTGCGGCGCGCGACGAGCCGCGTGTCGATCTGGTAATTGACGCCGTTGCCGAACGCCAGCACCTTGCCAAAATAGACGCCGCCCTGGCCGCCGCCCACGTGGTAGGCGATCTTCGAGAACGTGATCGCGCCGTTGTCGAGATAGACGTCGGAGCCCTGGTCGCTGCCCGGTGCGCCGTTCAGCATCAACGCCTCGTTCTGCACCTGCAGGTTGAAGCCCGAGTACTTGAAGACGTTGACGTCGTCGAGCCAGATGCCGTTGAACAGCTTGCGCGAGGACTGCGTGAACACGCCCGCGTCGAGGTCGGCCAGCTCGTTGCCGTTCTGCATGCGGCGCAGATGCAGCGCGGCGCCCGCGCTCATCGTGGTGGTGGAGTCGAAGCGCAGCCCCGAGATCGACCAGCCCGTCATCGAGGTCTTGCCGTCGCCGACGGTCCAGAGGTCCGAGCGCGTGTCCTTGCCCGTATAGAGCAGGACCGTCTGGCGCGCGCCGGCGCCGCGGATCGACACGTTCTGCACCAGCGGCAGCGTCTTGGGCGTGGTGAACACGCAGGTGCCGGCCGGGAACACCAGCGAGGTGCCGCTGGCGAGGTGCGAGAGCGCGTTGTCCATCGCGCGGTCGTCGTTGCTGGTGCCGTCGCACTTGCCGCCGAAGTCGCGGAAGTTCAGCACGTCGCGCAGCTTGTCCGCGAGCGGGCGCGCGACCGTGCCGGGGGCGCTGGCGTGGTACTGGAGCCGGCCGAGCTGCTGCTGTGCCGATGCGGCGGCGCTGGCGGTATCGGCGCGCGCGCCGGACGACAGCGCGCCGGCGAGCCAGAAGCCGAACGCGAGAAGGCGAAGCTTGGTGATCAGGCGAGGAGTCATCGGGTCTCGGAGCAGGAGGAGCGGGAGCCGGTCGCGGCGGGGCGATCGGCCGGATGCCGCCGTCTGGCGTCTGGCGTCGACCAAGGCGCCGGCGATGATGCGACAGCGCGGGCGTCATGGCGTTCCCGCCGGCCGGCGCGCGGGCTGCATCGGCACCATGATGGGGCCGCCGTGTGGCGCGGCGTTGTCATCGACGGCGAGGCACGGACCTTGATACGGAGGGGAGCAAGGCGTAACGCGACGACGGCGCGGGCGCGCAATTCACGACACCGCGCAATGGCAGGCGAAGCGATAAGTCGGGTCGTTGCCGAAAATCCTTGCCGGTGGCGGCGGGTCATGGCCCGGTCATTGTCATGACGCCAGTGTCGAGCGGATATCCGGCCGCGCGGGGTGATTTTCGCGCATATCGCATCCTCATTTTGAAAGCGGGAATGTTTCGTGAGTCGAAACGATCGGTGCGGTTTTTGCCCGGTTTGCGGCGCCCGGCCGGGGCTGCCCCGAAGGCCCGCAGAGCCATGGCCGGCGGGGTCGAAGCGGTTCGCGCCGGGTGTTTTTCCCTGCCTATCCCGTGCTGGGGAACTGTGATAATGTCGCGCGAACGGGCCCCGGGGGCGGGCTCCTTTGGATCCATTCGAGACCGTAACATGATCAATCAGGAATTCGACCATCTCATCAGCCTGGGGGGGCATTGCCAGACGGCATATCAGATCCGTCGGCATTTCGGCGTGGACAAGGCCTATCCGCTCGACTGGTGGGTGACGCCGACCATTGCGCTGGTCCGGCTGTTCGAAAGTGGCTTCGCTCATATTTTCCAGGAGGAAAACATGAGGGTGGTCGAGGAGCCTTCCGGCCCGGCCGTCATGTGCAGCCACTACGGCCTGATGCACTATCACGATTTCGACGAAGCGAAAATCAACGGCAAGTATTCGCCGTACCTGGTGCGCACCAAGTGCGCGGCCAACAACAGCAAGTTCTCGTACCTGATGACGCGTCTCTTGAACGTGACGGGCAAGGTGCTGTTCGTGCGCTTCGCGCACGGCTGGGTGCAGCACTATCCGCACACCACCATGTTCGACGAGGCCCTGCTGCATCGCTTCATGGACGCGGCGCGCGCGATGCTGCCCAATGCCGAGGTCAACCTGCTGCTGCTGAACGACTACAACAACCATGCCGGCCTCGACGGCAATCCGTTCCCCGGCGTCTACACCTCGGTCGTGAACAACTACGACTCGCAGACCTGGTTCGGCAGCAACCAGGGCTGGACCGAGATGTTCGAGTATCACAACATTCGCTGGAGCGGGGCACCGGCCAAGCCGGTCGAGCCGGAACACGCGGTCCGGTCGGAACACGCCGCGTAGCCGGAACCGGCGGCCCCGCCGGCTTCGTCGATAAAAAAACCGCCCCTCGGGGCGGTTCTTCATTGGGGCGACGGATTGTGCCCGCGCTTCATTCGGGTTCGACGCGGGCGCTGACGTAGCGCACCATCACGAGCCCGGTGAACAGCATCACCAGGTCGGCCACCACCATGTACTCGACGCTGTAGTGCGGCTTGACGAGCGCGCCGAAGTAGCCGTAGCGGATCATCTCGCAGGCATGGACCATCGGCAGCCACAGCACCACCTTCTGCGCCGTGGTGGGCAGCCATTCGACCATGAACGCGGCGCCCGACAGCGGGAACAGCAGGTAGGCGATGGTGTGCCACATCCGGTCGTAGGTCTCGCTCAACTCGCTGAGCGACCCGATGATGAAGCCGAGGCCGATCGCGATGATTGCCAGATAGAGCCAGCCGGCGAGGATCAGCGCGATGTCCTTGGGCGGCTCCATCAGGCCGACCGCGATGAACAGGATCGACAGGAACAGGAACGACATGGTCGCGCCCGACACTTCCAGCAGCGCGCGCGAGATGAACAGGTCGATCACGCGCACGTTGCGGTGATAGAGCAGGCTGTGGTTCGGCAGGATCGCCAGCGCGCAGCGGTTGGCCGTGTTGCGCCACAGCAGGATCGTGGAATAGCCGGTCACGGCGAACGTGGTGATCGACAGGTTCGAGCCGTGATTGAACTTCGCGACGTTCCACAGTGCCGTGACGCCGAGCGTGAACGACATCGGCTCGAAGAAAATCCACAGGAAGCCGACGTTGTGGCGTCCGTAGCGCGTGATGATTTCGCGCATCAGCAGGGCGGCGACGACCCGGCATTGAATCTGGAACGACCGCGGCAACGACGTGTTGTGTTTGGCGCTGAGCATCTGGATCTGGGGATGGCGTGACTGCGGGCATTGTATCAGCCCGTCTTGACAGTCCGCGTGCGGATGCGGGCATCGGCCGGGTGCCGGTTCCGTTGGTCAGTCGCGGCCGCCGTGGCGGGCGCCGCGCCCTCAATAGCGATCGAACAGCCGCTGCAACGCACCGCGGTCCTCGCTCAGCGTGAGCCCCAGCATCAGCAGGATGCGGGCCTTCTGGGGGATCTGGTCGTCCACCGTGAGCCAGCCGTAGGCGTCGTCGGGCTGCGCGCCGTTGCGCGTGACCACGCCGTTGCCGGTGCGCGAGGCCCGCACGACCTGTGTGCCGCGCCGTGCCGCCGCGCGCAGGCCGTCCACCAGCCGCGCGGCGACGTTGCCGTTGCCGGTGCCGGCGAACACCAGCCCGCGCGCGCCCGCGGCGGCGGCCTCGAGCCAGGCGGGATCGAGTTCGCCGTAGGCGTGGACGAGATCCACGCGCGGCAGCGCGGGCAGCGCCGCGGCCGACCACGGCGTGTCGAGCGTATGCGGCCGCAGCGGGCGCCGGTAGTAGCGCGGCGCACCGTCCACCATCAGCCCGAGCGGCCCATACGGCGAGCGAAACGCCTCGAGCTTGTAGCTGTGCTGCTTGACCACGTCGCGCGCGGTGTGGATCTCGTCGTTGGCCACCACCAGCGTGCCGAGCCCGCGCGAGGCCGGGTGCGCCGCCACCGCGATCGCCGCGTGCAGGTTCAGCGCCGCGTCGGAGCTGAGCGCCGAGGGCGGGCGCAGCGCGCCGACCACCACCACCGGCTTCGCGCTCTTGAGCGTCAGGTGCAGGAAATAGGCGGTCTCCTCGATCGTGTCGGTGCCGTGCGTGAGCACCACGCCGTCGATCGCGTCGTCGGCGAGCCGCTCGGCGACGCGCGCCGCGATCGCCACGAGTTCGGCGTTGCCGAAGTTCTCCGAGCCGGTCTGCAGCAGCTGTTCGGCGCGCAGTCGCGCGATGCCGGCCGCCTGCGGCAGCTGATCGAGCAGCGTGTCGATGCCATGCACGGAGCAGGCATAGGACGCGGTATGCGTGGCGCTGGCGCCATGCCCGGCGATGGTGCCGCCGGTGCCGATCACGGCGAGGGTCGGTCTGGTTGGCATCGTGGTCCGAATCAGGGAGCGGAGGCCCGCGCGCGGCGAGCGGCGGGATCAGTGCGAGAACGTCTCGCGCAGCGGGTGGCCGGTGCCGCCGGCGAGCCAGTCGGCCAGCAGCGCGGCCGAGCCGGCCGCGAGCGTGAAGCCGAGCGCGCCGTGGCCGAGGTTGAGCCAGAGGTTGCGGTAGCGCGTGGGGCCGATGGTCGGCACGCCGGTGGGCGTGGCGGGGCGCTGGCCGGTCCAGGCGAGCGGCTCGCCCGCGGTGAGTTCGGGGAACAGCGCGCGGGCCTGCGCGTGCAGCGTGGCGAGGCGCGCCGGGTCCGGTTCGGGCGAGGCGTCGAGGTCCGCGATCCCGGCCACGCGCAGCCGCCCGCCGAGCCGCGCGTAGACGACCTTGCGCGCGAAATCGGTCAGGCTCGCGCGCGGCGCCGGCGCGCCGGTGGGCAGCGCGTAGGTCAGGCTGTAGCCTTTCAGCGGCCAGATCGGCGGGCGGATGCCGAGCGGCGCGAGCAGCGGCGCGGCGCTCGCGCCCGCCGCGATCACGATCTGGTCGGCGTCGATCGGCGAGCCGTCGCGCAGCGCGACCACGCGTGCGTCACGCGCGTCACCGGCCACGCGCAGGCCGTCGAGCGCGACGCCGGTCGTGATCGTCACGCCGCGCGCGCGCAGCAGCGCCGCGAGGCCGGTGCAGAAGCGGTGGCAGTCGGCGGTGTCCTCGCTCGGCGTATGGATGCCGCCGGCGAACTGGTCGCGATGCGGCGCGAGCGACGGCTCCAGCGCGACGCAGGCGGCCGCGTCGAGCGCGCGCTGCTCGCAGCCGAGCGCGCGCTGCAGTTCGAGCTGCGCGACCGCCTGCTGCATCGCGCCGGGATCGCGGTGCAGCACGAGCTTGCCCGAGCGCACGAAGTCGAAATCGAGCGACGGCTCGGCGGCGATCATCTCGTGCAGCAGCGTGCGGCTCAGGAACGACAGCGACAGCAGCTGGCGCGTGGTCAGCGCGCTGCGCGAGCGCGTGCAGGCCGCGAGGAACGCGAAGCACCAGCGCCACTGGGCCGGGTTCAGCGTCGGCCGGAACCGCACCGGCGAGTCGCGGCGCAGCAGCCAGCCGGGCAGCTTCGAGATCACGCCCGGATCGGCGAGCGGCGCGACGTAGCTGTACGACAGCTGGCCGCCGTTGCCGAAGCTGGTCTCGCGCGCCACCGCCGGGTGCCGTTCGAGCACGGTCACCTCGTGACCGGCGCGTTGCAGGTAGTACGCGCTCGACAGGCCGATCACGCCGGCCCCGACGATCAGGATACGCATGCCGTTTCCACGCCTCCGTGTATGGGTTGCGAGGCGCCCGCCCGGGCGCTTCGAGATCGGTCCACTGTACGGCCGTGCCGCGCGTCGCGCATTGCATCGCGCGGCCGAAAAATAGAAGAATTGCGTCAGGCCCGGCCCGGTGTGGCCCGGTATGGCGGGCGCCGGGCCGCCCTTCAGCCGCCGGCCGCGCCGCGCAGCTTGCCCGGCGTCACGCCGTAGGCTTCGCGGAACGCGCGGATGAAATGCGCGGCGTCGGCGAAGCCGCATTCGTAGGCGACGTCGGTGATGCGGCGCGTGGTGTTGACGAGCATCCAGCGCGCGTAGCGCAGCCGCATGCGCCGGTAGAACGCGTTCGGCGAGGTGTTCATCTCGGCGGCGAACGCGCGTTCGAGATGGCGCACGCTGGTGCCGGTCATGCGCGCGATCACCGCCACCGTCAGCGGCGCCTCCAGGTTTTCCTCCATCAGCAGCACCGCGTGCCGCACCGTCGCGTCGTCCACCGACAGGTAGCCGAGCGCCGCGCGCCGCTCGACGAACGAGGCGCCGCTCTGTCGGCTCACCGTCATCTGGTGGATCACCTTGGAGGCGCGGTCGGGGCCGCAGTGCAGGCTGATCAGCCGCGTCGCCAGCTCGATCACCGAGATGCCGCCGGCGCAGGTGATGCGGTCGCCGTCGATCAGGTAATCGGTGTGCGTGACGAGCCGCAGTGCAGGGAACAGCCGCCGGTAGTCCTCCACGTGGAAGCTGTGGACGCAAGCCACGCGCGCCTCCATCAGGCCCGCGCGCGCGAGCACGAAGCTGCCGGTGCAGAGGCCGACGAGCGGCGTGCCGGCCTCGGCCGCGCGGCGCAGGTAGTCCCAGTAGCGCGCGTCCACCTGCTCCAGATGCGGCAGCAGCCCGCCGATCACGATCACGTAGTCGAACTGCGCCGGATCGGGAAACGCGCTCTGTACCGTCACCGGGATTCCGCAACTGGCCTCGACCGCCTCGCCCGCCACCCCGGCGATGGTCCAGAGGCAGCGCAGCTGGCGGCTCTGGTCGCTGCGGTCGGCGGCGTGGCGCAGCGCATCGCAGAGACCCGCCAGCGACAGCATCGGAAAGCGCGGCCACAACACGATCGCCACGCTCAGCTCGGCGCCCGCCGACCGGCTCGGGCGCGCCTGCGGCGAGCGCGGACGCGCGTCGAGCGCCGTGACGATCGGCACGGCGGCGGCGTTGGAAGCGGAGGCGGGAGCGCGCGGCGCGTCGTCGGTGGCAGGCATGGGCAGGCGCGGTGGACGGTGGTTCCGATTGTAGCCGGGCCGCCGGCGCCGGCCCGCGCGTGGCGCATTTGTTCTATTTCCGGGCAGAACGGTTCAATGCCGTCATTTTGTGACTGCCTACATTCGATTCCGTCGACCCATCACCACGCGCCGCCGGCGGCGCGCGGCAACGCCGGGCGCATGCGTGCATGCGGCCCGGTTCATCGAAATCACGGAGGCGGGTGAAGCATGAGCAACAACAACGATTCGGGGCGCCGCGTTCGCGCGGCCGCCGTGCTGATGGCGGCGGCCCTTGCCGGCAGCGCGGCCCAAGCGGACGAGGCCGGCGAGATGGTCAGGATCGGCGAGGCCGCGCCGGTCACCGGGCCGGCCTCGTATCTCGGCAAGGACACGGAAAACGGCGCGCGGCTCGCGATCGAGGAGATCAACCGCGCCGGGCTCGTGATCGGCGGCAGGAAGATCACGCTCGTGTTCGACGCGCAGGACGACGCCGGCGACCCGCGGCAGGCCACCCAGATCGCGCAGAAGCTGGTGGACGACAAGGTGGTCGCCGTGGTCGGCCACATGCAGTCGGGCACCACGATTCCGGCCTCGCGGATCTACCACGACGCCGGGCTCGTGCAGGTCTCGCCGTCGGCCACCAACCCCGCCTATACGCGGCAGGGCTTCGCCACGACCTACCGCGTGGTCGCCACCGACGCGCAGCAGGGACCGACGCTGGCCGACTACGCCGCGAAGACGCTGCACGTGAAGTCGGTGGCGATCGTCGACGATTCGACCGCCTACGGGCAGGGGCTCGCCGTCGAGTTCGAGAAACGCGCGCGCGCCGACGGCATTCGCGTGCTGTCGCACGACGCGAGCAACGACAAGGCCGTCGATTTCCGCGCGATCCTCACCCGGATCAAGGGCGAGCAGCCCGACGTCATCATGTACGGCGGCCTCGACGGCACCGGCGGCCCGTTCGCCCGGCAGGCGCGCCAGCTCGGCATGACGGCCAAGGTACTCGCGGGCGACGGGCTGTGCGCCGACGATCTCGCCAAGCTCGCCGGCGAGGCGGCCGACGACGTGATCTGTTCGATCGCGGGCGCGCCGCTCCTGAAGATGGCCGGCGGCCCCGCGTTCGTCGAGCGCTACAAGGCGCGCTTCGGCTACGCGCCGGTGCTCAACTCGCCGTTCGCCTACGACGCCGTCGGCATCATCGTCGACGCGATGAAGCGCGCGCAGTCCACCGAGCCCGCGAAGATCCTCGCGGCGATGCCGGCCACGCATTACCAGGGCGTGCTCGGCGACACGCAGTTCGACGCGAACGGCGACCTGAAGCACGGCGTGATCTCGCTCTATCGCTACGTGGGCGGCAAGCAGACGCTGCTCGGGGTGGTCGAGAAGTGAGGTGGACATGCCGCGGGTCCGCGATGACGCGCGGCATGGTCGATCCGGCGCGGCGCGCGCAACGTCGGGCAGGACGGCCGGCCGTGTTTCCGGGGCGGCCGTCGGCGGCGAACCTCGGGGGATAAGAGGCAGGAGCAGGCGTCGGCGGCCAGCTTCGGAGGACGGGAGGCAGGAGCGAGCGTCGGCGACGAGCTTCAGGAGCCAGCGTCTGGAGCAGGCGTCGGCGGCCAGCTTCACGGGGCGAATGTCAGTGCCCAACCTCGGGGATGACTCAGGAGCGAGCGGTGTCGGCGACGTTCAGTGCCGGCACCGCCGCGAACACTTCGCTGAAGAAGTCCATGAACGCGATGGCGCGCCGCGGCAGCAGGCGGTTCTCGACATAGAGCAGGTGGATCGGCACGGGCGGCGGCACGTGCTCGTCGAGCAGCCACTGCAGCCGCCCGGCCGCGAGGCCCGCCTCGAACAGCCAGCGCGGGCCGTAGGCGATGCCGAGGCCCGCCTCCACCGCCTCCCGCACTGCCTGGGGCGAGTTCACGCGCAGCCGGCCCGACACCGCCACCTCGGCGTCGCGAAAGCGCCAGAGATGGCCCGACGCGAGCAGCGTGTAGACGATGCAGTCGTGATCGCCGAGCGCCGCCGGCGTTGCCGGCACGCCGCGTTGCGCGAGATAGGCGCGGCTCGCCACGCAGCCGCGCTCGAACCGGCCGACGCGGCGCGCGCGCAGCGCGCTGTCGTCCAGATGGCCGATCCGGATCGCCAGCTCGACGCCTTCGTCGATCAGGTTCACGTAGCGGTCGCCGATCTGCAGGTCGAGTTCGATGCCGCGATGGCGCGCGAGAAAAGCCGCCACGTTCGGCAGCACGAACGCATGGGCCAGCGCGGTCGGGCAGGCCACGCGCAGCAGCCCGTGGGGCTCGACGCCGGCGTGGAACGACGACTCCGACTCATCGACGGCGTCGAGGATGCGCCGCACCTGCGCGTAATAGCGCTCGCCCTCGGGCGTCAGCGACAGCCGGCGCGTGGAGCGATGCAGCAGCCGCGCGTTCAGATGCGTCTCCAGCGCCGCGACGTGGCGGCTCACGTTCGGCTGCCCCAGCCCGAGATCGCGCGCGGCGGCCGAGAAGCTGCCCGTCTCCACCGCGCGCGCGAAGCAGGTCATCAATAGCAGGCGGTCCATGGCGGGGCTCGATTCATGCTCACGAAGCATGGATGGTATGTGAAACGAGGATCTTATGCGATCAGCGTCATAGATTCATGCTTCCGGTGAGGCGACGCGGCGGGCAGCCCGTCGGGCGTCGCCTCATTCCGTCACTCATCCGACCAGGAGCATTTCCATGTCCCGCTTGCAAGGCAAACGCACGCTGATCACCGGCGGCACCAGCGGTATCGGCCTCGAGACGGCCCGGCAGTTTCTCGCCGAGGGCGCGCGCGTGATCGTCACCGGCAACCAGCCCGACAGCATCGAGCGCGCGCGCGCCGAACTCGGCCCGGAGGTGCGCGTGCTGCGCGCCGATTCGGCCAGCGTGGCCGACCAGCAGCAGCTCGCGCGCACTGTTGCCGAGCATTACGGCCAGCTCGACGTCGCGTTCCTGAACGCCGGCGTGGCGGTCTGGGCAGCCGTCGAGCAGTGGGACGAGGCTGGCTTCGACCGCTCGTTCGCGATCAACGTGAAGGGGCCGTACTTCCTGATCCAGGCGCTGCTGCCCGTGTTCGCGAATCCCGCCTCGGTGATCCACAACACCTCGATCAACGCGCACGCGGGCGCCGCGCGCTCGTCGGTGTACGCGGCGACCAAGGCCGCGCTCCTGAGCCTCGCGAAGACGTTGTCGGGCGAACTGCTCGCGCGCGGCATCCGCGTCAACGCCGTGAGCCCCGGGCCGGTGGACACGCCGCTCTACGACAAGCTCGGCATCCCCGAGGCCTATCGCGAGCAGGTCGAGCGCGAGATCGTCGCGACCATTCCGTCCGGCCGCCTCGGCACGCCCGGGGAGGTGGCGAAGGCCGTGCTGTATCTGGCCTCGGACGAATCGCGGTGGACCGTGGGCGCGGAGCTGGTGGTCGACGGCGGCCGCCTGCTGAACGGTTGATCGCGATGAACGGGACGCAGGCGGCGCTCGCGCCGCGGCTGACGCTGATCAGCCATCCGCTCTGTCCGTTCGTGCAGCGCGTCGCGATCGTGCTGCACGAGAAGCGTCTGGTGTTCGAGCGTGTCGATGTCGATCTGGACGACCGGCCGGACTGGTTCGTCGCGCTTTCGCCGACCGGCAAGGTGCCGCTGCTCGAGGTGCGCGATCGGCTTGGGCGCGGCGGCGTGCTGTTCGAGAGCATGGCGATCTGCGAATACGCCGAGGATCTCGGCATCGGCGCGCGGCTTTATCCCGACGACGCGTTCGCGCGCGCCGGGCAGCGCGCCTGGATCGAATTCGCGTCGGCCATGCTCGGCGATGCGTGGCGCTTGCTGAACGCAGGCGACGAGCGCGCCGCGCGGGTCGAGGGCGATGCGTTGCGAGGCAGGCTGCGGCGCTTCGAGAGCGAGCTGGGTGACGGGCCGTACTTCGCCGGGCCGGCGTTCGGCATGGTCGATGCGATGGTCGCGCCGGTGTTCCGCTACTTCGATTGCCTCGACGCCGCGTGGAGCGATGACCTGTTCGATGGTCTCGGCAAGGTCGCGCGCTGGCGCGTGGCGTTGGCGGCGCGGCCGAGCGTGATCGCGGCGGTGAGTGGTGACTATCGCGAACGGTTGCGTGCGCATCTACATGGGCAGCGCGCCTGGCTGATGAGGACGTGAGTGAGGCCGGGTGAGATCGATCAAGAGCAGGCAGCGGTACCCAGTGCGGCGCGTACCCTGCTGCACCGGCCTGCGCGGATTCGGTCTCGACATGGCGCCTGGCGCTCGACCCTGCGAGGCACATGGCCGAGGCGGCTTGTCGGCGTCGGGCGCCGCCCCCCGCTCAGTGCATCAGGAACAGCGAAATCAGGAACGGCGCGGCCAGTGACAGGATCAGGCCGCTGATCATCGCGGTCGGAATGTCGTGCGGCTCGCAGGTCTGCTTGATGATCGGCAGCGTCGAATCGAGCGCGGTGGCGCCGCTCGCGCCGATGCAGGGGCTCGAGAAGCGCGCGCCGAGGCTGTAGAGCAGGACCACCGCCAGCAGTTCGCGGAACAGGTCGGTGAGCAGCGCGACGGTGCCGTACAGGTCGCCGAGCCGGCTCGCGACCAGCGCGCCCGACAGCGAGAACCAGCCGAAGCCGCTCGACAGCGCGAGCGCGACCGGCAGCGGCTGGTCGCCGAGCCGCGCGGCCAGTGCGCCGCCCGCCAGCGAGCCGGCGATCACGATGGCCGGGATCGCGAGCACCTTCGGCGACAGGTTCGCGCGGCTCAGGCGCACGGCCAGCATGTCCATGCCGACGAAGCCGATCAGCGTGTAGAGCAGCTGGTCGGTGGACGGCATTGGCAGCTGCGCGAGCCACGCCGGCAGCGCGACGAGGCTCGTGGCCGCGCCGATCGCCACGGCGCCGAGCGCGATCGCGCATTCGCGCAGCGGCTTGAGCAGCGTGGCGAGGTTCAGCGCGCCCGTGCCTTGTGCATGCCGCGCGCGCGGGCGGCGCAGACGGCTCGCGACGGCGATCAGCAGCCACGGCACCAGCGTCGTCAGCACGGCGAACAGCAGCGCGAGGCCGACCGCGCCGCGCACGCCGGCGCCGCGGCTCAGCACGTCGCCGAAGCGGTGGCCGATCGACACCAGCAGCAGCCAGACGAGCGGCGTGATGAGCCGCGTGAGCGACGCGCGCAGCGCGCCTGGCAGCATGCGGCCGATCAGCATGCCGGCGAGCAGCGCGATGAAGATCGGGACGACGGCGGTGAGCAGGGCTTGCATGGGAGAGACAGGGTTGGCGTGGAGATCGGCGAGGTTCGCCCGGGGCGATAGTGTAGGCGATGGGTGCGGGTTTCCGGCTTGTTGCACGCGTTGCCGTGATGCCTCGCGAGCATGCCTGCCCGTCCAGGCCCCGACTCAGTCGGGCAGACCGCTGTTCGCCTGCTCCACCGACAGCCTCGACGGCAGCGTGAGCGCGACGCGCGTGCCGCCTTCGCGCGCCTCGATGCGCAACGCAAGCGCTCGAAAAGCAAAAAGCCCGGTCTTTCGACCGGGCTTTCTGTTTGATGCTTTGGTAGGCCGTACGGGATTCGAACCTGTGACCAACGGATTAAAAGTCCGCTGCTCTACCAGCTGAGCTAACGACCCAAAGAGGCGAAATTGTAGCGAACGTTTCGCGGACCCGTCAAGCATAGTCAAGCATCGATCGCCCGACAGCCCCGCCCGCCGCTCACTTGATCGAATCGATCTTCGCCTGGGCCGCCTGCGCGGCGCTCGAACCCTGGAACTGCGAGAGGACCTGTTCGAAGGTGCGCTTGGCTGCCGCCTTCTGCCCCTGCTCGAGCTGGTTGGTGCCAATCGCCACCAGCGCGTCGCCCGCGCGCGGATGCTGCGGGTAGGCCTTCACGAGCGCCTGCCAGGTGGCCGTCGAACCCTTGTAGTCGCGCAGCGCGTACTGCGCGTTGCCGAGCCAGTACTGCGCGACCGGCTGATACGGGCTCTGCGGATACTTGGCGATGAAGGCGCGGAACGAAGCGGCGGCACCCTTGAAATCGCCGCCGCGGAACTGCTGCGACGCCGCGTTGAACGCATCCGTTTCCCCGGGCTGGACGGTGCCCTCGACGCCGTCCACCGTGGTCTGCTGGGGCTCGAACTTCTTGAGCCGCGCATCGAGATCGGTGTAGGCGTCGCGCTGCTGGCGCTCGAGCGTCGTCAAGCGGTTCGTCAGATCCTCGTTCTGGCCGCGCAGCGTCGCGACCTGCTGGTTGAGCTGGTCGAGACGACCGGACTGATCGAGGATTGTCCGTTGCGCGGCGGAGAGCTGGTTCGTCAAGCTGTCGGTGCGCGTGCGCAGGTCGAGTACGGCGCGGCGAGCCTCGTCGTCATCGAACATGCCGGCGTGCGCCGGCGCCGCGCCGAGCGCGACACCGGCAACGCAGGCCGCAGCGGCTGCACGCAGCCAAGGGAAGCGGTGCGTCATGCGGAGGTTCTTCCGTTACTTACTGTTGGTAGACGATGTCCGCGCGGCGGTTCTGCGCCCACGAGGCTTCGTCGTGGCCGGTCGCTTGCGGCTTTTCCTTGCCCAGACTCACGGCTTCCATTTGCGAATCCGGCACGCCCAGCAGCGACAGGCCGCGGCGAACCGCTTCCGCGCGCTTCTGGCCCAGCGCGAGGTTGTACTCGCTCGTGCCGCGCTCGTCGGTGTTGCCCTGGATCAGGATGTGACGCGCCGGGTGGCTCTTCAGGTATTGCGAGTGCTGTTGCAGCAGCGGCTGGTACTGGTCCGACACCGAATAGCTGTCGAAGTCGAAGTAGACGCTGCGCTTCGCGAGCGGGCTGTTCGGGTCGTTCAGCGGATCGACGTTCACTTGCGCGACGTCGTTCGGGTTCGGCTGCGTGCTGATCGCGTTGCCTTGCTGGTTGGCCTTGTCGTCGAGCTTGACGCCCGACTTACACGCGGCCAGCGCGCTGATCATCATTACGGCGAGTGCCAGGCGAGCTTTATTGGTCATCATGGTGAATCTCCTGTTGGTCATTGCATGAATGGCCCCCAAGACGGCTCGCGGAACGAGCCGCCCTGGACGGGCAGAATCTGCGGCGGCGAGCTGCCGTCCGAGGGAACGGCAGCAAGAACGCTGCGGCCACCGGCTTGGGTCGCGTACAGGATGTACTGACCGTTTGCCGCGAAACTCGGCGACTCGTCATGCGTGGTGTTGGTCACCGCGTTGGCGGCGCCGGTCTGCAGATCCTGGACATACAGCTTGAAGCCGCCACCGGTGCGCGAGATGTACGCGAGCAGCTTGCCGTCAGGGCTTACGCGCGGGCTCGTGTTGTAGCTGCCGTTGAACGTCACGCGTTGCGCGGCGCCGGCATTCTCGCCCTGCGCGGGCATCCGGTAGATCTGCGGTTGACCACCACGATCGCTGGTGAAATAGATCCACCGGCCATCAGGAGAATAAAACGGTTCGGTATCGATCGAGCTGCTCTGGGTGAGCCGGCGCAGGCCGGTGCCCGTCGAGCTGACCGAATAGATTTGCGTGTTGCCGGTCAGCGACAGCGCGACGGCCAGATTCTGGCCGTCCGGCGACCACGCCGGTGCGCTGTTGTTGCCCTTCTGGTTTGAAATCACGTAGCGGCGGCCGGTCGGCAGGTCGTGAATGTAGACCACCGGCTTGCGCAGTTCGAACGATACGTAAGCAACCTTCGTGCCGCTCGGCGACCAAGCGGGCGAGATGATCGGCTCGGAACTGGTCAGTGCCGGCACCGCGTTTTCGCCGTCCGAATCGGAAATCAGCAGACGATACTTGCCGCCCGAGCGCGTCACGTAGGACAGCCGCGTGCTGAACACGCCGCGCACGCCGAGCAGCTTCTGGTAGATGTAGTCGGCGATCTTGTGGCCGGTCTTGCGCATGCCCTCGACGTCGCCCGTCGCCGTCAGCGACAGGCCACCCAGACTCTGCTGCTTGACCGTGTCGAACAGCATGAAGTCGACCTTCACCTGGCCGTTCGCGTCGCGGTTCACGGTGCCGGCCACCAGCGCGTTGGCGCCCTTGGCTTTCCAGGCGCCGTAATCGACCGGTGCCGATTCGGGGATCGGCGTGCTGCCCGCGTCGACGTTCGAGAACTTGCCGGTGCGTGCGAGATCCGAGCGCACCACGGACGTCACCGATTGCGGCAAGCCCGCTTCGTTGACGAAATTCGCGGTCGCGATCGGGAACTGCGTCGATCCGACGCCCGTGATGAGGACGTTGACCTGCGCGTTCGCGGCGCTGCCCGCCGCAATCAGACACGAGGCTACGAGTGACCTGAAACCCAGCTTCGTCATCAAACTCATGCTTCCGATTCCCTTATTAGCTGCGCATTCGCACAGAGACTCAACAATACTCGATTCGTTCCTTGCGGCGACTCGCGAGTGTAAGCGCATTGCGCGTCACTCGGCGGCCCGGAACGTAATCGTAATGTTCGAAGGGGTGCTTCCGTTAACATCGGGCGGCAACGGCGTGCTGGCCCGCACGGCGTTGACGACGGCGTCGTCCCAGGCGGCGTTGCCGCTCGGTCGCGTCACCGTGACGCCGAGCACGTCGCCACTTGGCGAACAGCGTACCTGCACGCGCGTTTCGAGCCCGCTGCGATCACCGTTCCAGATGATGTTCGGCTTGACGCGGCGCTTCACCTTGTCGGCGTAGCCCGGCGACGCGGCGTTGCCGCCCGAGCCGGTGCCGGTGCCGCTCCTGGCGAGCCCTTCGCCGCCGCCCTGGCCGCCACCCACCTGGCCCTGCAGCTGCGCGAGGCGCGCCTGGCGCTCCTTGTCGAGCTTCGCCTTGGACGCCGCGTCGGCCTTCGCCTTCGCGGCCGCTTCCGCCTTGGCCTTCGCCGCGGCTTCGGCCTTTGCCGCCGCGGCTTTCTCGGCCTGTTCCTTCTTCTCGGCCTCCGCCTGCGCCTGGGCTTGCGCCTGCTTGCGCTGCTGCTCGAGCTTCTGCTGTTCGAGCTTCTTCTGCTGGTCGGCAAGCTGCTGCTGGCGCAGCTTGTCGGCCTGCCGCTGCTTCTCGGCCGCCTGCTGCTGGGCGAGCTGCTGCGCGGCCAGCGCCGCGCGCCTGGCCTCGGCTTCCTGCTGCGCCTTTTCCTGCTCGCGACGCTGCTCGGCGAGCTGCGCCTCGCGCGCGGCCGCTTCCTGCTGCTGGCGGCGCTTCTGCTGCAGCGCGATCTCGGCTTCGTCGTCGCGGGCGGGCGGCGGCGCGGGCGCGACCTGCGCCGGCGGTGGCGGCGGAGCGGGGCGCGGCGTCGGCGAATCCGGCACCTCGCTCCACAGCTCGGCTTCCGCGCCGGCCGGCGTGCTGTTCTGCCACTGCACGCCGTGATAGAGGAACAGCGCGAGCAGCACGTGGATCAGCGCCGCGAGCGCGAACGCCCGCCCCGTGCCGCGCTCGCGAGGCGGCTGCAGCGGGGAAGCGGAGCGCCGGGTGCGTTGGTTCATTGCGATTTGACGAGGAGGCCCACGCGCTTCACGCCGCGCGCTTTCAGATCCGACATCACGGTCATCACCGCGTCGTACTGGACGGTCTTGTCGGCCGCGATCACGACCGGCTGGTCCGGGTGGTCGGCCTGCCGCGACGCGATGAAGTCGTCGAGCTCGGCCTTCGTCATCGTGTCTTCCTGCGACGCGCCGGCGTCGCTCTTGTAGCGCACGCTCATCTTGCCGCTGGCCTGGATGTTGACGACCACGGGCGGCGTCTGCTCCTGCGGCGACGCGTTGCCGACGGTGGGCAGGTTCACGATCGACGGCGCGACGAGCGGCGCCGTCACCATGAAGATCACGAGCAGCACCAGCATTACGTCGATGTAGGGCACGACGTTGATGTCGGCCATCGAGCGGCGCGAGCGGCCGCCGCGCATGCTGGAACGAAGGGGAGTGCCGGCCATCGCGTGCTCCTTATTGCGCCTGACGTTGCAGGATGTTCGAGAACTCCTCGACGAAGGTCTCGAAGCGGCTCGCGAGGCGATCGATGTCGTGCGCGTAGCGGTTGTAGGCGACCACGGCCGGGATCGCGGCGAACAGGCCGATCGCGGTGGCCACCAGCGCTTCGGCGATGCCGGGCGCGACGTTGGCGAGCGTGGCCTGCTGCACGTTGGCGAGGCCGCGGAACGAATTCATGATCCCCCACACGGTGCCGAACAGGCCGATGTACGGGCTGACCGAGCCGACCGAGGCGAGGAACGCGAGGTTCGCCTCGAGCATGTCCATCTCGCGCTGGAACGCGGCGCGCATCGCGCGGCGTGCGCCGTCGAGGATCAGCGACGGGTCCGAGATGCGCTTTTCCTTGGCTTTCAGAAACTCGCGCATGCCCGATTCGAAGATCCGCTCGAGCGAGCCGATCGTGTGGCGGTTGTTGGCCGCGCTCTGGTACAGCGCCTGCAGGTCGCCGCCGGACCAGAAGTCGCGCTCGAAGCGCTCGGTCTGCTTGCGCGCGCGGCGCAGCGCGAACCATTTGCGGAAAATGAACGTCCAGGACATCAGCGACAGCAGCAGAAGCAGCCCCATCACCGCCTGGGCAAGCACGCTCGCATTGAGGACGAGAGAAACGATCGACAGGTCTTGTGCAGAGTTCATAGGTGTGTGGTTAACGTGCTTCTTGGCCGTCGCGTCGCGCCTTGTCGCCATGGCGCGGTACGGGTCCGGCATCCGGTTCTTGGTGGCCGGCCGGCGTTCTCGCCGGCGGCCCGAGCCTGGCTCCGGCCCGGTGTTCTCGTTGGTCCCGAATCAGGGTCGCAAGTTCATCGGCTCTGTTTAAACGGCGCTCATGTGTCGGCCGTTGACAGACATTGCATCGGACCCTGTTCGAGCGCCGTGCGCACCATCGGCGGAATGCCCGTCGGGCGCATGGTTTCGCGATGGACCCAGCCGATGCCGATGCGGCCGGAGGCGAGCAGCACGCTGTCGAGCCAGGCTTCCTGGACGAACACCAGCGAGGCGCGGCCGAAGCGCTCGATCCGGCTCCTGACCGTCAGCAGGTCGTCGAGCCGGGCCGGGGCGCGGTAGTCGACGGCGGTATCGCGCACCACGAACATCGCTCCCGTTTCGGCGCCTACCCGGTGCTGGTCGAGGCCGCATGCTCGCAGCCATTCGGTGCGGGCCCGCTCGAAATACTTCAGATAGTTCGCGTGGAAGACGATGCCGCCGGCGTCGGTGTCCTCGTAATACACGCGAACCGGCCAGTCGAACGAAAAGGCGGTGTTGGGCGGTCCGGACGGTCGATTGGGCGGATTCATGGCGCGCATTCTACCGGAAGCTTTCGCGCCGTTTGGTAACCGAATGTTGCGCGTGCGACGACTGGCCCGAGGGCGCCCGAAGGCCGACCGGAGCGGGCTCCGGGCGATTTCCGGAAGGGCTCAGCCGCGGTGGACGGCGAGGCCGGCCGGTGCCTGGGCGACGGGCATCATCTCGACCGTGTTGATGTTGACGTGGGCGGGGCGCGTCGCGATCCAGTAGATGGTATCGGCGATGTCCTCGGCCGTGAGCGGCTGGACGTTGGCGTAGACGTTCGAGGCCTTGGTGTCGTCGCCGCGGAAGCGCACGTTCGAGAACTCGGTGCCGCCGCAGAGGCCCGGCTCGATGTCGGTCACGCGCAGCGGCGTA
Source organism: Burkholderia plantarii (assembly GCF_001411805.1). NCBI lineage: Bacteria > Pseudomonadati > Pseudomonadota > Betaproteobacteria > Burkholderiales > Burkholderiaceae > Burkholderia > Burkholderia plantarii. The sequence goes on from NZ_CP007212.1 coordinate 773,436, forward strand.
CCGAGCAGGTCGGTGCGCAGGTTCAGGCTGAATTGTCGGACGAATGCCTTGGTCGCGCCGTAGACGTTGCCGCCCGCGTAGGGATAGGTGCCGGCAACCGAGCCGAGGTTGAAGATGTGACCGCGGCCGCGCGCGATCATGCCGGGCAGCAGCGTGTGCGTGACGGTGACGAGGCCCGAGCAGTTGGTGTCGATCATGGTCTGCCACTCGTCGAGGCTGGCCTTCTGGGCCGGCTCCACGCCGAGCGCGAGGCCGGCATTGTTGACGAGCACGTCGATGTCGGCGAATCCGGCGGGCAGGCCTTTCAGCACGGCGTCGACGGCGGCGCGGTCGCGCACGTCGAGCTCGACGGGCAGCAGGGCCTCGCCCAGTTCGGCGGCAAGCGCGTCGAGACGATCCTTGCGGCGCGCGCTGGCGACGACGCGATGGCCGCCCTTGACGAAGGCCCTGGCGATGGCGGCGCCGAATCCTGCGGATGCGCCGGTGACGAACACGATCATTGCTGCTGCTCCTGGTCGGTGAGGTGAAGCGATGGGGAACGCGTTAGCCTACTGACATTGCCGCGTTGCGGCAAGGCGACGCCGCGTGACGCCGGCATCGACGTGCAGGCGGTTTTCGGGCTGCCTTGGTGCATTGCGGAAAACGTGCAAATCCCCGCTGGACGGGGCCGCCAGCCTGATTTTGTTTGCTCCCCGATTGCGCCGGCGGGCGGCCCGGCCGGTTGCCTATTCACCATGCATCCAATAAACTACGGCGCTAATCACCCCCTGCGTGACTGGCGATAGAACCCTCCGGGGTCAAGGTGGAGCGTCCCACCGTGAAGCGCAGGGTGCCGTTTTTGCCGTTCGCCTGGGCAGCCGTTGTGCGCCGTTGCGTGCATCGCCGGTGGCTGTCCCGCCTCGCGTCAACCGGATTCTTCCGCCACGTCGGGCTGGCCATGCCGCCAGCAACGCAATGTACTCGGCCGCCTCGGTCAACCTGTACACACTTAACGGAAACCGTATGTTTGACAGAGCCCAAAGCACCATCGCGAACGTTGATCCCGACCTCTGGCAGGCGATCCAGCAGGAAAACCAGCGCCAGGAAGATCACATCGAGCTGATCGCCTCCGAGAACTACACGAGCCCGGCCGTGATGGCCGCGCAAGGCTCGCAGCTGACCAACAAGTACGCCGAGGGCTATCCCGGCAAGCGCTACTACGGCGGTTGCGAATACGTGGACGTGGTCGAACAGCTGGCGATCGACCGCGTCAAGGCGCTGTTCGGCGCGGACGCGGCCAACGTGCAGCCGAACTCGGGCTCGCAGGCCAACCAGGGCGTGTTCTTCGCGATGTTGAAGCCCGGCGACACGATCATGGGGATGAGCCTCGCGCACGGCGGCCACCTCACGCACGGCTCGCCGGTGAACATGTCGGGCAAGTGGTTCAACGTGGTGAGCTACGGCCTGAACGAAGACGAGGACATCGACTACGAAGCGGCCGAAAAGCTGGCACAGGAACACAAGCCGAAGATGATCGTGGCGGGCGCGTCGGCGTTCGCGCTGAAGATCGACTTCGAGCGTCTGGCGAGGATCGCGAAGTCGGTGGGCGCGTACCTGATGGTGGACATGGCGCACTACGCGGGGCTGATCGCGGCGGGCGTGTATCCGAACCCGGTGCCGCACGCGGACTTCGTGACGACGACCACGCACAAGAGCCTGCGCGGCCCGCGCGGCGGGGTGATCCTGATGAGGGCCGAGTACGAGAAGCCGATCAACTCGGCGATCTTCCCGGGGATCCAGGGTGGCCCGCTGATGCACGTGATCGCGGCGAAGGCGGTGGCGTTCAAGGAAGCGGCGCAGCCGGAGTTCAAGGCGTATCAGCAGCAGGTGGTGGAGAACGCGCGGGTGCTGGCGCAGACGCTGGTCAAGCGCGGGCTGCGGATCGTGTCGGGTCGCACGGAAAGCCACGTGATGCTGGTGGACCTGCAGGCGAAGAAGATCACGGGCAAGGCGGCGGAAGCGGCGCTGGGCGCGGCGCACATCACGGTGAACAAGAACGCGATTCCGAACGATCCGGAGAAGCCGTTCGTGACGAGCGGGATTCGTCTGGGTTCGCCGGCGATGACGACGCGCGGCTTCGGCGCGAAGCAAGCCGAGATCGTCGGCAACCTGATCGCCGACGTGCTCGACAATCCGGAAGACACGGCGACCATCGAGCGCGTGCGCGCGCAGGTGGCCGAGCTGACGAAGCAGTTCCCGGTCTACCGCTGATCGGTCATGCGCTGTCCGTTCTGCCGGCACGACGACACGCAGGTGGTGGATTCGCGCGTGTCCGAGGACGGCGCCGCGATTCGCCGGCGCCGCCGCTGCTCCGCCTGCGACAAGCGTTTCACCACGTATGAACGGGTCGAGCTGGCGTTGCCGGCCGTCGTCAAGAAGGACGGCAGCCGCACCGAGTTCGACCGCCGCAAGCTCGTCGCGAGCATGCAACTGGCGTTGCGCAAGCGCCCGGTGGCGGCGGACGCGATCGATGCGGCGGTGTCGCGCATCGAATACCAGCTGCTCGCCACCGGCGAGCGCGAGGTGCGCAGCGAAAAGCTCGGCGAACTCGTGATGAACGAGTTGCGCGGCCTCGACACGATCGCCTACGTGCGGTTCGCGTCGGTTTACCGGCGCTTCGAGGACGTCTCCGAATTCGCCGACGTCATCGAGGAATTCCGCCGCTCGGGGCCGTCGAAGACGCCCCGCAAGCGCTGACTCCACCCTTCCCGATTTCATTTCCGGTCTCCTGAAGCCGATCTCGCCGTGACGATTGTCACCGGCGCGGTCGGCTCACGCCATTCGGCCGTCCGGCCAATGGCGCGCCCGCGTTCGCCCCGCTACAGTCGTTGCGTCGTGTCGGCGGAGCGGGATCATGCGGGACAGAAGCAGGGCGGCGGGCGTCACGCTCGTCGAATCGATGGTGGCGCTCGCGCTGGTGGCGCTCGTCGCGACCTATGCGATGCCGTCGTTCGTCGCGTGGCGGCAGCGCGACCAGGTGGATGCGCGCGCAACGACCATGCTCGCCGCGCTCGCGGCGGCGCGTGTCGAATCGGTCGCGCGCGGCGTGCGCGTCGCGCTGTGCCGCGGCGATGGCGGCGCCGGGCCGCCTTGCGTCGAGGCCCGGCAGCGCTGCGACGGCGACGGCGCGTGGTCGTGCGCATGGGCGGTGGTGGCGCTCGATGTGACGGCGCCGGGCGGCCCGGCGCGCGGCACGGTCCTGCGCAGGATTCCGGCCGATCCCGGCGTACGCGTCGACGGCGCCGCGGCCGACGTCGTGTTCACGCCGCCCGTCGGGCAGGTGATCGGCGGCTTCCGGCGCTTCGACTTTTCACCAGGTGCGCCGACCTCCGCAACGGGGGCGGCCGATGCCTCGCGTTGCCTGAGGATTGCAGCCGGCGGCCGGGCCCGGCTGTCGCCGGGACGCTGCGGAGCCGCCCGATGAGGCATGCACGGGCGGCAATGGCCGGCAGTTCGCTGCTCGAAGTCGCGATCGCGTTGCTGCTGCTGGCCGGGGCGACGGTCGGCGTGCTCGGCACGCAACTCACGATGCGCCATCTCGAGACCGATCTGGCGATGCGTGTGCAGGCGTGGCGGCTCGCGGATTCGCGTGCCGAACTGGCGCGCAGCGAAAGCGTGTCGACGGTCGACTGGGCGCGCGCCACGCCCGACCTGCCCGGCGCGCGGTTCGATGAAGCGACGCGCGACGGCCACGCGCTCGTCACCGTGTTCTGGCGGCGTCGCGGTCATGGCGCGGCACCGCGCGCTTGCGATCAATGGGCGAGCGGCACGCGCGAGCCGGCCGGCTGTGTCGCACTGGCTTATTCCGAGGGTCCATTGCCGTGAGAAAGCGCCGTCAGCGCGCGCACACGCTGGTCGAGGCGCTCGTCGCGTTGGCGCTGGCGGCGTTCGTACTGGCCGCCGCCGTGGCGCTGTACCGGACCCAGCGTGCTGCCTATGGCGCGTCGGTCGATGCCGCGCGAGCGCGCGACGCGGCGGCGGTCGCACTGACGCTCGTCGCGCAGTCGGTGCGGATGGCGGGCTTCGTGCCGCTCGATGCGCGCATGGCCGGTGTCGCGCCGCTGTTCGGATGCTCGTCGGGGCGCGTGGCCGGTGACGCCACGCGGCCGGCCTGTTTTGCCGAGACCGACGGCTCCGATGGCTTGCTCGTGCGCTATGTCGGCGATGCCGTCTCCACCTGGCCGACCGCGGACGGGCGCGTGACCGACTGCCTGGGGCAGGGCGTCGGCGCCGTGGGCGACCGGCCGCTGGTCGTCAACCGCTATTTCGTGCGGTCAGGCAGGTCGGCGCGCGGCCCGGAGCTGTATTGCGAGGGCAGCGGCCGGCCCGGCGTCGCGCAGCCGCTCGTGGAAGGCATCGAACGCCTGCGTCTGCGGTATCGGCTGCGAGGGAGGGCTGCATGGCGAGACGCCTCGGCTTTGGCGGCCGGCGCGTGGCGCGAGGTCGTCGCGATCGAAGTCTGCGTGCAGGTGCGAGGCACGGCGCCGGCGCAGGCCGCACGCTATCTCGATTGCGACGGCACGATGCAGAGGAGCCGCGACGGGCGGCGCCGCTGGAGCGCGCGGCGTTGGCTGTCGTTGCGAAACGCCGGCCTGCCGGCGGGCGCATCGGGAGCGGAGAAATGAATCAGGTGGAGGCCGCGAAGTCGTCGGCAGGTCCGAGTCGCGCGGCGTCACGAGCCCATCCGAACGGCGCCGGGCGTCGGCATGCAGCCGGGCATGGCGCAGCCGTCGGCCGGCTGCGTCGCCGCGCGCGATCGACGGCCTCGGCCTTGCCGGGGGTGCTGACGATCATCGCGGCGCTACTGGTCGCGAGCGCGGGCTGGTTCGAGATGTCGATCACCGATGCCCGATCGGTGGGCGCCTATGCGTCACGCAGCATCGCGCTGCATGCGGCCGAGGCCGCGCTCGACGCCTGCGAGCGTCGTCTCGCCGAGCGCGTTTCGTTCGTCGCCGAGACGGCTCCAGCGCCCGCGAACGTGCCGACGCCCGTCGTCCACCATGCATCGATGGCGATGCAGCCGGCCGGTGCGAGTGCGTCGTCGGCCGAGCCGTTCATGTGGCGGCAGCCGGGCGCGCTCGACGGCCCGTCGGCATGGCGGCCGTTCGCGTCCTGGCCCGGCGCGGTCGTGCCGCCAGCCTGCCTGATCGAGCGTTGGCCGATCGCGTCGCGCCCGCGCTGGCGTGCCTATGTGATCACGGCGCGCGGCACCGGCGCGACGCCCACGACGACGGCCTGGCTGCAACTGCAGCTTGCGTTCGACGATACGCGTCGCGTCGCGCGTCGCTGGCGCCGTGTGGCGGCGCCGCCGTCATGAGGGAGGGGAAGCGATGTCTATCCGATGCATCGGGGCGGCCATGAAAGCACGACGCCGCCCGGGCTTCACGCTCGTCGAGCTGGCGATCGCGCTGGCCGTGGCGGCGCTGATCGCCGCGTTCGCGGTGCCGTCGTACCGGCGGCAGATCGCACGCGGCCATCGGCTCGGGGCGGTGACGGCGCTGTACCGCGCCGCTCACGAACTGGCGGCACGCAGCCACTTCGAGCCGCCGGACCACGAGCTGGCGCTCGGCAACGTGCCCGAGCAGGGCGCGCCCGTCTACCGTCTGTCGGTGCGCGCGGCGCCCGACGGCGGTGGTTACGTGCTGATCGCGACGCCGGTCGGGGAAGGGCCGATGCGAGATGACCGATGCGGCAGCTATCTGCTGAGCGCGGACGGCGCGCGCCGCAATCGATCGCGTGGCGCGACGGGCGCCGGCGAGGTGCGGGACGGCTGCTGGACGATGCTTTGAAACAAGGGCGTGCCACGCCGGTGATCGCCGGCAGGAGGCGTGAACCGCCGTGATGTGGAAGGGGGCAGCGGCAGGCAAGGCAGCGAAGCGGCCACGCACCCTGCCTCCGCGCGCGCCTCGCCTCGCGCCCGCCTGCCTGCGCGAGAGAGCCTTCCCCCGACGTTACAAGCCGCCGCCGTCCCTGCGCGTACCAGTGCCGGTGGCCGCCGGTGGCGAACCGGCCTTGAGCGCCTCGGCCGAGGCCTTGTCGCGCTGCGCGCCACGCCAGATCTGATAAGCCTCCCAGACGGCGAAGCCGACCGAGCCCCACTTGATCGCCGGCCCCGCGCTTTTCGCCACCAGCGTGCGGACCGGCTTCGCGAGCACAGCCGAGGCGAGCGAGCTGAGCAGCGGATACTGGCCTACCAGCGAGCCGAGGCTGGCGTTGAGCCCCCTCGCCGATTTGCCGAGCGCGCCGCGGCCCGAGAAGCCCGGCATCAGCAGCTTCAGCCAGCGGAAGTGCGTGACGGCCTGGCGCAATTCGCCGCCGGCCTGGGCGAGTTCGAGGCGCTCGACGTCCGAGCGCAGGATCAGCAGTTCCTTGCGCAACGCACGATACTGCGTGGGATTGAGCCGCCGCCGCGAACGCGGCGGGCGGAACGGATCATCCGGTGCGGATTGGTTCATGGCGCGTGGGCGTGAAGTGGGTCAGGGCTTGCCGCGAAACAGCTCGCGGTCCTTTTCGAGCTCGTGCAGGGTCGCCTCGAACACGCTCGGCGCTTCGCGCAGGCCCATGCGGGCCTTGAGTCCGCAACCGATCGAGCCGATCGCGTAGACCGCCGTGATGACGGCGAGCGACTGCCAGCGATAGGTGTCCCAGAAGGCGATCGCGACCAGCACGGTCAGGCTGATCAGCGCCATCGTCGCGAGCATCATCGCGGCGAGACCGAGGAACAGCACTCCGATCAGGCGTTCCTTTTCCTCGGCGAGTTCGATCCCGACCAGCTCCAGCCGGGTTTGCAGGAGCGCGAATACGGAACCGAGCAGGCGGCGCAACGGGCCGTGTGCGGGATGGGGCGGCGTATCTGTCGTCATGGATGGGAGCGCTGGGCGCGTGCAGGAGCTGGCCGGGCCAGCCGACGCCAGAAGCGCCGGCCGGCCCGGCAGCGGGACGCGGCGCCGCTCGCGGGCGCCGCCGCGGGAAGCTTACTTGCGGTTGATCAGCAGGCCGATCAGCACGCCGACGCCAGCTGCGACGCCGATCGAGGTCCACGGATGCTCATGAACATAGTCGTCCGTTGCACGCACCGCCTTCTTGCCCTTTTCCACGACCACGACCTGGACGTCGGCGGCCTTGTCCTTGGCCTGCTTGAGGCGCGACAGCGCCTTTTCGCGCAGCTCCGAGGCGCGGTCGCCCGTGGTGGCCGCCGCTTGTTTCAGCAGGTCTTCCGCATCCGCGAGAACGGTTTTGATATCCGACATCAGTTTCTCCTTGTTGACTTCTGACATTGCAACTCCCTTTGTGCAGAGGTACCGCATAGACAACATCCTAGCGAAACCCGTGCCTGCTGGCGAGCCGTGAGCCCAAACCTTGCGCAGGCTCGTCACGCGGTGTTTCGGGCCATGGTAAACGACTGGCCATGGCATGAGGGAGTGAATCGCGAACCAAAAAGTTTCCCCAATCTTTCAAACGCGTCGGCAAAAATAACAAATACTCATGAATATCTGACGGAATAATCGTTGCCGCGACAGCCGGTTGACGTAAGCTAGAAGGCTCGGCTGCGTGCGTGCCGCGCGCGGCGTCCGTCATCGATCCATCACCGCAGGAGGAGCAACATGAGTCTACGTCTTGGCGACACCGCGCCCGATTTCGAGCAGGATTCGAGTCTCGGCCGCATCAAGTTCCACGAGTGGCTCGGCGATAGCTGGGGTGTGCTGTTCTCGCACCCCGCCGACTATACGCCCGTCTGCACGACCGAGCTGGGCTTGACCGCCAAGCTCAAGGATGAGTTCGAGAAGCGCCACGTCAAGGCGATCGCGCTGTCCGTCGACAACGTCGAATCGCACAAAGGCTGGATCAACGACATCAACGAAACCCAGGCGACGAGCGTGAATTTCCCGATCCTTGCCGACGGTGACCGCAAGGTGGCGGAACTCTACGACATGATCCATCCGAACGCGAACGAAACGCTGACGGTGCGTTCGCTGTTCGTGATCGATCCGAAGAAGAAGGTACGCCTGACCATCACCTATCCGGCCAGCACCGGTCGCAACTTCGACGAAGTGCTGCGCGTGATCGATTCGCTGCAGTTGACCGACAACTACAAGGTCGCGACGCCGGGCAACTGGAAGGACGGCGACGACGTGGTGATCGTGCCGTCGCTGAAGGACGAGGACGAACTGAAGCAACGCTTCCCGAAGGGCTACAAGGCGCTGCGTCCGTACCTGCGTCTCACGCCGCAACCGAACAAGAAGTGATGTGGCGCGCGGCTCGAGCCGCGCCGCCGGCAGCACGAACAGGAACGGGCATCGCCGGCCGCGATGCCCGTTTTTCATGGTGGCCGCCGTCGTGATGCCCGCTTTCGTGATACCGGCCGGCGGCGAGGCCCGGCCTCGCGCCCCGGGATCAGGAGAACGCCTGGATGCCCGTCTGCGCGCGGCCGAGAATCAGGGCGTGGATGTCGTGGGTGCCCTCGTAGGTGTTGACGACCTCGAGGTTGATCAGATGGCGCGCCACCCCGAACTCGTCCGAGATGCCGTTGCCGCCCAGCATGTCGCGCGCGAGCCGCGCCACGTCGAGCGCCTTGCCGCACGAGTTGCGCTTCATGATCGAGGTGATCTCGACGGCGGCCGTGCCTTCGTCCTTCATGCGGCCGAGCCGCAGCACGCCCTGCAGGCCGAGCGTGATCTCGGTCTGCATGTCGGCGAGCTTCTTCTGGATCAGCTGGTTGGCGGCGAGCGGGCGGCCGAACTGCTTGCGGTCGAGCACGTACTGGCGCGCCGTGTGCCAGCACGATTCGGCCGCGCCGAGCGCGCCCCACGAAATGCCGTAGCGCGCCGAGTCGAGGCAGGTGAACGGGCCGCGCAGCCCCTTCACGTCGGGCAGGCGGTTTTCCTCGGGCACGAACACCTCGTCGAGCACGATCTCACCGGTGATCGAGGCGCGCAGTCCGACCTTGCCGTGGATCGCCGGCGCCGACAGTCCCTTCCAGCCCTTCTCGAGAATGAAGCCGCGGATCGCGTCCTCGCCGTTTTCCTCGAGCTTGGCCCAGACGATGAACACGTCGGCGATCGGCGAATTGGTGATCCACATCTTCGCGCCCGACAGCGAGTAGCCGCCCGGCACCGGCTTCGCGCGCGTGGTCATGCCGCCCGGGTCGGAGCCGTGGTTCGGCTCGGTCAGCCCGAAGCAGCCGATCCATTCGCCGGTGGCGAGCTTCGGCAGGTATTTCTGCTTCTGCGCCTCGGAGCCGAACGCGTTGATCGGCACCATCACCAGCGACGACTGCACCGACATCATCGAGCGATAGCCCGAATCGATGCGCTCGACCTCGCGCGCGATCAGCCCGTAGCTGACGTAGTTGAGGCCCGGCCCGCCGTACTGCTCGGGAATCGTCGGGCCGAGCAGCCCGATCTCGCCCATCTCGCGGAAGATCGTCGCGTCGGTCTTCTCGTGGCGGAACGCCTCGATCACGCGCGGCGCGAGCTTGCCCTGCGCGTAGGCATGGGCCGCGTCGCGGATCATCCGTTCGTCGTCGGAGAGCTGCCGGTCGAGCAGCAGCGGGTCGTCCCATTGGAAAGCGGTGGTACTCATCGTGTCGGCTCCTTGCTTGACTGGAGTTCCGCAGTGCGGAACAATGTTTTGCAATTTTGAGATTCAGTGTACACCGTGTCGAATTCCGCCCGCATTGATGAACCTCTCGACGAGCGCAAGTTCGTGACGGCGCTCGCGCGCGGGCTCGAACTGTTGCGCGCGTTCCGGCCCGGCGAGACGCTGCTCGGCAATCGCGACCTGGTCGAGCGTACCGGACTGCCGAAGGCCACCGTGAACCGCCTCGCCTACACGCTGACCGCGCTCGGCTATCTGCGCTTCGACGCGGCGCTCGGCAAGTACGCGCTCGACGCGGGCGTGCTCTCGCTCGGCTACGCGCTGCTGTCGGGCTCGGGCACCCTCGATCTCGCGCGCCCGCACATGCAGGCGCTCGCGCGCGAGATCGGCGCGGCCGTTTCGCTCGGCTGCCGCGAGGGCCTCGACATGATCTACCTGGAGACGATCCGCAGCGAGACCGCGCTGACGCTCGGGCTCGCGCCCGGCTCCCGGCTGTCGATGCTGACCAGCTCGATGGGGCGCGCCTACCTGGCGGTGCAGCCGCCCGAGGCGCGCGCGGCGCTGATCGCCCGGCTGAAGCAGGCGGCCGGGCCGGCGCGCGCGACGAACGCGCGCGTCGCCGCGGCCGAACGCGCGCTCGCCGATTTCGCGGCCGACGGTTGCTGCTATTCGTTTCGCGACTGGCATGAGGATGTCAACGCGGTGGCGGTGCCGTTTCGCGAGCCGCGCGAGCGGCGCTGGCTGATCCTCAGCTGCAGCGGGCCGGCGTCGTCGATGGGGGAGGCGCTGTTTCGCAAGCGCATCGGGCCGCAATTGCGCGCGCTCGCGCGGCGGCTCGGCGAGCTCGCGTAGCACGCGCAGCGCGTGCGGCCGTGGGCATGGCATGCATGCCGATCCGGGAGATTTGCCGCGCGAGCCGACCCGGTCGCGCGGCGCACGGCGTCAGACGTGCGCGGGCTGGGCGAACGCCGGCCCCTGCATGAGCCGCACGTCGTACTGGCGCAGCAGCATGAACTGCGCCTCGTCGATCACGTGATCGAAGATGATCGGAATCCGCACGCGCTGCGCATAGCCGACCAGCGCCTTGACCATGCCGTCGCGCAAGGCGATCGCCGCGTCCATCTTGATGTAGTCCGGGCGCGCCATGTCCGATTCGACGGCGAGGATCCGGCCCGGATCGGGCAGCTTGTCGGCCACCTTGAAGCCGTGGTGCTGGTAGCTCCTGGTCAGGTAGCCGAGGAACGTCTTGTGGGCGACGGCGGCGGCCGGCAGCTCGATCACGATGCGCTCGGGGCTCAGCCCGAAGTTGCGCAGCACCGTCGAGAAATGCTTGCCGTGGTCGTACTTGACGCTCTTGAGCAGCCGCTCGTGGACGCGCAGGAACAGCAGCCCGTGGCGCTGCGGCCCGAAGAAGTTGATCGCGTGCAGCGCGCGAGAGAGACGGTCGACGGCCACCAGCGTCGGGTCGTCACTGATCGCGTCGAACGGATCGAACGGCGCGCCGCTCGCGCGCAGCACGGCCTGGAAACCGAGTTCGTCGCCGTAGCGTTCGATCGCGTCGGCGAACGACGACGACTGCGGCGCACCAGGCATCGTCACGTCGTAGATCGGCTCGTAGGCGCTTTCGAGCGTCAGCCCCGGCAGGCTGGCGATCGCGGTTTCGCTTCCCGGGGCCAGCGCCAGATGTTCGCGCAGGTAGGGCAGCTGGCTGGCCCGGTCGACCAGTTCGGGAATGGTGGGCGGGATCATGGACTCGTCGGGTGGGCAAACGGCCGCGACGCGGCGCGATTACCTCAAGGATAGTAGCAGTGCCGGCTTCGTGCGGCTCGGCGTTTTGGTCATATGGATATCGTCCGCGCGTGCTCAGGGTATACATCGATTCCTCAATTCGTAATTAATTTTACGATTCGAAATTCCAAAACCGAGGCCCGCCGACCGGTTCCAAGTCGGCCCCGAACGTCCGCGCGGCCGATGGCGGCCGCGCCATCCCGGAGACCCGCGATGCCCCCGATTTCTTCCCGCCAGTCGGCGTTTCATGACGCCTGGCTTGGTCGCCGCGACGGCCGATCCCGTTGCCATCGCCGCCAACGCGCCTGTCTCGCGCAGGCCGGGAGCGCGCGATGAGCGCGCCGCAGGCGGGACCGCGCACGCTCGAGGTCGAGCGCGTGATCGACGAGACGCGGAGGCCGGGCTTCCAGGCGGCGCTGTTCGCGCTGTGCGGCGCCTGCCTCGTGATCGACGGCTTCGACGCGCAGGCGATGGGCTACGTCGCGCCGAGCGTGATCGCCGAATGGGGTATCGCCAGGGCCGCGCTCGGGCCGGTGTTCAGCGCGAGCCTGTTCGGCATGCTGATCGGCGCGCTCGGGCTGTCGGTGCTGGCTGACCGGATCGGCCGCCGCCCGGTGCTGATCGGCGCGACGCTGTTCTTCGCGCTGGCGATGCTCGCCACGCCGCTGGCGTCTTCGATCACGTCACTGATCGCGCTGCGCTTCGTGACCGGGCTCGGCCTCGGCTGCATCATGCCGAACGCGATGGCGCTGGTCGGCGAGTTCAGCCCGGCCGCGCATCGCGTCAAGCGCATGATGTTCGTGTCGTGCGGCTTCACGCTGGGCGCGGCACTCGGCGGGTTTGTCAGCGCCGCGCTGATCCCGGCGCTCGGCTGGCGCGCCGTGTTTCTGGCGGGCGGCGCGGTGCCGCTCGTGCTGGCGCTGGCGATGCTCGCCTGGCTGCCGGAATCGCTGCAGTTCCTGGTGCTGAAGGGGCGCGTCGCCCGCGCCCGCGCCTGGCTCGCGGCGTTCGCGCCGGCGCTGGCGATCGACGCGCGGACGCGGCTCGTGGTGCGCGAGCCGGCCACCGGCGCGGCGCCCGTCGCCGAGCTGTTCCGCGCGGGCCGGCTGCCCGTCACGCTGCTGCTGTGGGCGATCAGCTTCCTGAACCTGATCGATCTGTATTTCCTGTCGAACTGGCTGCCCACCGTGATGCGCGACGCCGGCCATTCGTCACGGACGGCCGTGATCGTCGGCACCGCGCTGCAGACGGGCGGCGTGGTCGGCACGCTGTTGCTGGGCGGGTTCATCGAGCGCCATGGTTTCGTGCGCGTGCTGTTCGCCTGCTTCGTCTGCGCCGCCGTGTCGGTGGCGGCGATCGGCGCGGTGGCCGGCTCGTTGCCGTGGCTGCTGGTGGTGGTGTTCGCGGGCGGCTTCTGCGTGGTGGGCGGGCAACCGGCCGTCAACGCGCTGGCCGGCCAGTACTATCCGACCGCGCTGCGCTCGACCGGGATCGGCTGGAGCCTCGGCGTGGGCCGCGTCGGCTCGGTGCTCGGGCCGCTGGTGGGCGGCCAGCTGATCGCGCTGGACTGGTCGAACGGCGCGCTGTTCCGGGCCGCCGCGCTGCCGGTGCTGGCCTCGGCGCTGTTCGTGCTGGGCCTCGGCGTGGCCACGCGGCCGGCCGACGGCGAGGCGCGCCGCGCGGCGTGAGAGCCGGGACTCGAGACTCGAAGTTCGACGCGGCGGGTGATCGGCGCGTGCTTCAGACGTCGCGCGCGGCCGCCACCGGCAGGCGCCGGCGCTCCCACCACGCGGCGATGACGAACGTGAGCGAGGCGGCCACCATCACGCCGACCAGCGCGTCGTCGCCCCAGGCGTTCATCAGCGAGCCGGCGACGGCCGGGCCGGCGAAGCTCGCGACGCTCCACGAGGCCGACACGAGCGAACTGGCGGTGACGAGCGCGGCGCCGCGAAAGCGCTCGCCGCAAGCGACGATCGACAGCGTATAGGTGCTGCCGGCCGCCGCGCCGATCACGAACAGCAGCGGCCAGCAGAGCCACGGGTTGGTGATCACGAACGGCAGCAACGGCAGCAGCAGCGTGACAACGATGCCGGCGCCCAGGTGGACGCGCGCGCGGCCGAGCTTGTCGGCGAGCCAGCCGATCGGGAACTGCATGACGGTGTCGCCGAACAGCGTGACCGACGCGAGCAGCACCGCGATGCCGCTCGCCACGCCGCGCTCGATCGCGTAGATCGGCAGCAGCGACAACGCGAGCGTGTCGAACAGCGCGAAGAACGCGGTGCCGATGATCAGCGCCGGCATCAGCGGCAGCACGCGGCGCCACTGGTCGCGCGGCTCGTGTCGCTCACCGTGCTGGCCGGCTCTCGCGACGGGCGGCTTGCGGATTGCCGCGAGCGTCGGCAATCCGAGCAGGAACAGCGCGCCGCACAGCGCGAAGCGGATGCCGTGCAGCCCGGCGATCTCGCTGACGAGCACCGGCCCGGCCATCTGGAACAGCGTGAAATTGGTGGCGTAGATCGCCACGACGCGGCCGCGCGTGGCGTCGTTGGCGAGTTCGTTGACCCAGGCTTCGCCGATCGTGAACAGCAGCATCAGCGCGGCGCCGCAGAGCGCGCGCAGCAGGCCCCACACGACGAGATTCGAGGTGACCTGCATCGCGGCGGTGGCCGCGGCCACCACCAGCACCGACGCGACGATCGATTCGCGCGCGCCGAAGCGCTGCGTGAGGCGCGTGACGAACGGCACGATCGCGAGGCCGCCGCCCGCCTGCGCGGCGGTCAGCATGCCGACCACGCCGGTGCCGTGGCCGGCCTCGGTCAGCGCGAGGGCCGTGAGCGGCAGGGTCGCGCCGGTACCGAGGCCGACCACCGCGACGCTCAGGATCAGGGCGAGGAAATCACGGTTGAGGATCGCTTTCATCGGCCGAGATGCTACACCTGCCGTGCGATTCGGACCATGACGCAGCGCCGCGCGCGAGCGAATCGCGGCGCATCTGCGGCACGGTGACGGTCGCGCCGCGAGCGCGGGCGCCCGGTTGGACGTGCAGGATCAGGCTGGCCCGATGAGCCGGCCCGCTCGCGAGACCATAGCCGGCGAGCCGGCCCGGCCAGTTCGGGGAGGAGCCGGTTCAGGCCAGCGACGACGGCCCGGCCAGCGGGCGCCGTTCGAGCGACGCCGACCACAGCGTCAGCGCGAGCGCGCCGACTGCCATCGCGGCACCCACCCACGGCAGTTGCGCGAACGGCACGCCGGCACCGATCGCGAGGCCGCCGAGCCACGCGCCGGTGGCGTTGCCGAGGTTGAAGGCGCCCTGGTTCAGCGTCGAGGCGAGATTCGGCGCCTCGCTCGCGCGATCGACGATCAGGATCTGCGCGATCGGCACGATCGCGAACGCGAGCACGCCCCACACGAAGATCGTCACGAGCGCGGGGATCGGCAGGCGCATGGTGCCGCCGAACACGGCCTGCACGAGGCCGATCAGCGCCAGCACCACGATCAGCGAGGGCATCCGGCGCCAGTCGGCGAGCTTGCCGCCGATCGTGCCGCCTATCGTCAGCCCGAGGCCGAACAGCAGCAGCACCAGCGTGACCTCGTGCGGCGAGAAGTGCGTGACGTCCTCGAGGATCGGCGTGATGTAGGTGAACACCGAGAACAGGCTGGCCGAGGCGAGCACGCTGATGCCGAGCACCATCAGCACCTGCGGGTTGCGCATCACGCGGAATTCGCGCGCGATGCTGGTGGACGGCATCTCGAGCTGGCGGGGCAGGCAGACCGCGAGCGCGCCGGCCGCCAGCACGCCGATCGCGGTGACGGCCCAGAACGTCGAGCGCCAGCCGAACGCCTGGCCGAGCGCGGTGCCGAGCGGCACGCCGAGCACGTTGGCGAGCGTGAGGCCGGTGAACATCAGCGCGATCGCCTGCGCGCGGCGGTTCGGCGCGACCAGGCTGCTCGCGACCACCGAGCCGATCCCGAAGAACGCGCCATGGCAGAACGCCGTCACCACGCGCGCGGCCATCAGCAGGCCGTAGTTCGGCGCGATCGCGCAGAGCAGGTTGCCGGCGATGAACACGCCGATCAGGCCGAGCAGCGCCTGGCGGCGCGGCATCTTCGCCGTGATGATCGCGAGGATCGGCGCGCCGATCGTCACGCCGAGCGCGTACCCCGACACCAGCATGCCGGCGGCGGGGATCGAGACGTCGAGATCGAGCGCGACGTTGGGCAGCAGCCCCATGATGACGAATTCGGTGGTACCGATACCAAACGCGGCAATGGCGAGGGCGAACAGGGGCAGCGGCATCGGGCGGTTCCGGGAAAACGGGCCGGGCTCGCGCGCCGCGGAATGCGGCGCGCCCACGGCGGGGCGGGAATAGCCGCGATTCTATCTCAGTAAAAACCCGGACAAGAAAGGAATGCGAGGGGCCGGATCAGCTGTTGCTCGCCGGCGACGCGGCGTCCGGCGCGGGCGCGGTGGCGGGGGCCTGTGCCGCTTCCCAGCCGTTCTCGAACAGGCAGGCTTCGAGCGGCAGGCGCGCGGCCCAGTGCTCGGCCTCGAGCATTGGCTGTTCGTAGAACGCGTCGACGTGGCCGATGCACAGCACCGCGATCGGCTTCGCGCGGTCGGGCATGCCGAGCAGCGCGCGCAGCGCGTCGACGTCGAACAGCGACACCCAGCCCATGCCGAGCCCTTCGGCGCGCGCGGCGAGCCACATGTTCTGGATCGCGCAGGCCGCCGAGGCGAGGTCCATCTCGGGCAGCGTGCGGCGCCCGAACACGTGCCGCTCGCGGTCGTCGGCCAGCGCGACCACGAGGATCTCGCCGCATTCGCGGATCCCTTCCACCTTGAGGCGCATGAACTCCTCGCGGCGCTGGCCGAGCGCGTCGGCGGTCGCGCAGCGCTCGGCCTCGACGATCGCGTGGATCCGTTCGCGCAGCGCGCGGTCGGTGATCCGGATGAAGCGCCACGGCTGCATGAAGCCGACGCTCGGCGCGTGATGGGCGGCGCGGATCAGCCGCGCGAGCACGGCCGGATTGACGGGATCGGAAGTGAAGTGGCGCATGTCGCGCCGCTCGAAGATCGCCCGGTAGACGGCGGCGATCGAGGCATCGTCGAAACGCATGGAGAAGGCGGGGAGGGCTACGGGGCCGGGAGAGCCGGCGAACGAGCGCAACGATAGCAGATCCTTCGACGCGACCGCGTCGGCCATGGCGGCGGGCGAGGGGGCCGGGCAGGCGTGCCGGGGGCCGCAGAGCAACGATGGCGCGCGTGGCACGCGTCCGGCCGGCCGCGGTCGGCAAAGGCGCGGCGGCCGACCTTTCCGGCCGCCGCCGTTGGCGGGCGGGGCCCGCCGTATCGTGGCCGTCGGGCCGCGGATGGCGACGCGCGTGCCGATGGCCACGAACGCGGCTATTGGCCGCATTCGGTGACGCGCGGCCGGCGCCGCCCGCCGCCGCGCGTCACTGCAGGCCGGTGGTGACGACCTCGGCGTGTTCGCCGAGCGTGTCGTGGACGTAGCCGTAGCGGCCGTTCGAGCGCGCGCCGAAGTGGTAGAGCGCGTGCTCGACGAAGCTGCGCGTGCGGGCCGGCACGAACTGGCGGTTCGGATAGACCACCGCGAGCTGCGCGTCGGGATCGTCGATCCGGTAGTCGGCCAGCAGCCGGACCAGTTCGCCGCGCGAGATCGCGTCGGCCACGAAGCTCTCCGGCAGGATCGCGATGCCGGAGCCGGCCAGCACGGCGGCGCGCACCAGCCAGGCGTCGTTGATCGTGTAGGACGGCTGCAGCGTGACGAGGTGCGCGAAGCGGCCGGCATCGACGAAGCGCCACGCGAAGCCGTGCGCGTCGAGCGGCAGCGTGATGGCCGCGTGCCGCGCGAGTTCGTCGGGCCGGTGCGGCTCGCCGCGCTGCTCGATGTAGGCCGGCGAGGCGATCGCCACGAACGGGTCGGGCGCGAGCGCGTGGCTCACGAGCGCGGGGCCGTCGTCGATCCGGCGGCCCGCGAGGATCGCCGCGTCGTAGGAGGTGTCGAGCCCGTCGATCGGCCCGTCGGCGATGGTCAGTTGCACGCGCACCTTCGGATACTGGCGGCGGAAGCCGTCGACGAGCGGCGTGAGCCGCTGCGGCGAGAGCGCCCCCGACACGGCGATGCGCAGCGTGCCCACCGGCTCGCGGATCGTATGCGCGACCGAGGCCTCGAGGTGATCGAACTCCTCGAGCAGGGCGCGGCAACCGTCGAGATAACGGGTGCCGGCCTCGGTCAGCGACAGGTTGCGCGTCGTGCGATGGATCAGGCGGGTGTTCAGATGCGTTTCCAGCATCGCGATCGACCGCGTGACGAGAGCGTTCGATACGCCGAGCTTGCGCGCGGCCTGTCGGAAGCTCTGCAGTTCGGCGACGCAGACGAACACCCTCATGGTTTGGATCTGGTTCATAGCTTGTCGGCCCGTTCGGATGATTTTGGTTGTGTAATTGCCGCGTCGAGAATCGTCCCGTCAATCGCTGTCGGATCAGCTCGGGGTCGATTATCGTAATACCCGCGACATCTTAAATTGTTCAATAAAGTCGGTAACGCAGTCAACCCGTTAATTGGTTGTCGTCGCCAGTATTTTTAACAGGTTTGGCATGTTGGAACGCAGTTTCATTTTTTCATGAAGTCAGGATATTCCTTGTTTTGCAAGGCTTTCTGGCTAGCAAGGGAAATCCGAGCTTCTGGTGGAAGAAATTCTGTATTTTTGTGATTTCAAGATTTCCGGAGATTCGGAATTCAGAATGAGGCGAGCGGAAATGCTTGAAGCGCGATGCTCGCCGTGAACGCCGCGCGTGCCGCGAGATTAACCTTCGCCGTGCAATTCCGATAATCCGGAAATCCCTTCGGAATCGGTTCCGGTCATCCGTGCGCCGTGTCGCGATCGTGTCGTCAAGCTGCGGCGAAGGCGCCGCGAACGTGACGTGAACGCGTCGTGAAGACGCGCGCGGCCGCGAGGCCGGCCAGGGCTGCCCGGCGGCTGCGCGAGGCCGCGCCGGGGCCAGGCGGTAGCGGCGCGCACGGCGCACAAAGCTTGTGCAGGGGACGGCCCGGACCCGGTTCCAGCCGGCCCGTCGAGAGCGCCGTCGCCGCGCGGGGGCTTGCACGCGAGGCCGGTTCGCGGAATGATCGACGGTTCCGGTGCGCCCGCACCCGTTTCAACCGCTTTCGCCGATCCTCCGCTCATGTCCCATAACGATTACTCGCCGATTCCCTGCCCCGTCGTGGTTCCGCTCGACGCGATCCTGCCCGAGGAGCCGCTCCTGATGATGGGCGCCGGCCCCGTGCCGATCCCGGCCGCGGTCGCCAAGGCCAACGCGATCGTGATCAACCACCTCGGCGCGACCATGGCGAAGATCATCGAGCAGGTGAAGGAGATGGCGCGCTACGTGTTCCAGACGCGCACGAAATGGGTGCTCGGCGTGGCCGGCCCCGGCTCGGCCGCGATGGAGATGGCGATCTCGAACCTGGCCTGGCGCGGCACGCGCGTGCTGTCGATCCGCAACGGCTTCTTCAGCGCGCGGATGGCCGAGATGGCCACGCGCATCGGCGCCGAGGTCGCGCTGCTCGACGTGCCCGACCGCGAGGCGGCGAACCTCGAGGCGGTGGCCGCCGCGATCGGGCGCGAGCGGCCCGAGATCGTGACGATCGTCCACGGCGAGACCTCGAACACGGTCTGGAACCGGCAGATGAAGGAGATCGCGGCGCTGGCCAAGGCGGCCGGCGCGCTGGTGGTGGTCGACGCGGTCTGCACGCTGTCCACCATGCCGCTCGAGATGGACGCCTGGGGCATCGACGCGGTGATCACGGGCGGCCAGAAGGGGCTGTCGTCGATCCCGGGCGTGTCGCTGATCGCGTTCTCCGACGCCGCCTGGGAGCGCATGAAGCAGCGCCCCGAGCCGAACGCGCACTGGTGTCTCGACATGGCGCTCGCCGAGAACTTCTGGCACAACGCCGGCTACCACTACACGGCGCCCGTCTCGGGCGTGCTCGCGCTGCACGAGGCGCTGCGCCTCGTCTGCCAGGAAACGCTCGAAAGCCGCTACGCGCGCCACCAGCGCTGCGCGCTCGCGCTGCAGGCCGGGATCGCGGCGCTCGGCCTCGAGCTCTATGCGCCCGAGGCGTGCCGGCTCAATTCGGTGGTGGGGATCCGCGTGCCGGAGGGCCTCACGCCGGGCATGATCTGCGGGCACATCTCGAAGCAGTATCAGGTCGAGATCTCGGGGTCGTTCGGCCTGCCGATCGTGCGGATCGGCCAGATGGGCGAGCAGTGCCGCGAACACAACCTGTTCCGCACGCTGCACGCGTTCGGCCGCACCATGGTCGACCTGAAGGTGCCGGTCGATCTGTCGGGCGGGGTTTCCGCGCTCGAACAGGCGCTGTCGAACCGGCTCTGAGAGACGCGCCGGCCGCGCGGGCCGGCGCTAATGCCGCTCGCGCCAGACGGGCGGCGCGGGAGCGGAGCGTCGCGGCGAGCGAGGATGGCGTGGGTCCGGCCGTCCGGCACATCGGTGCGGCGGCAACGATTCGGGCGTGCCATCCCGTTGCGGCCCGCGGCCGGGAAGCGTTGGCGGTTCGCGATACCCGCCGTCGCGGACGGCGCCGGCCCCGTTCCCGCCCGGCGTCCCGCCTGCCGCCTTCAGGCTGCCCTCAGGCAGCCGCGCCCGTGCGCGTGCCCACGCGCGTCTGCCGCTGGTAGAGCAGCACCGAGGTCGCGATGCCGCCCGCGGCGGCCACCGCCGCGAACAGGAACACCTGCGGATAGCCGAACTCGCCCGCCACGTAGCCGGCGAGCGGCCCGGTGATGCCGAGCGACAGGTCGAGGAATACCGAATAGGCCGACAGCGCGGCGCCGCGGCTCGCCGGCGGCACCAGCGCGACGGCCTCGACGCCGAGCGCCGGGAAGATCAGCGCGAAGCCGAAGCCGGTCAGCGCGGCGCCCGCCAGCGCGACGTGCGGCACCGGCGCGAGCCAGAGCAGCAGCAGGCCCGCGCATTCCACGGCGAACGACACGATCGCCACGCGGAACCCGCCGTAGGTCTTGATGCTGTTCGCGAACAGCAGGCGCGAGCCGATGAACAGCAGCCCGAACACCGTCAGCGAGAGCGCCGCGTTCGGCCAGTGGCGCGCCGCGTAATAGAGCGCGATGAAGGTGGAGATCGAGCCGAAGCCGGCCGAGCCGAGCGCGAGCCCGAGGCCGTGCGGCAGCACGCGCGTGAACACGCTCGCGTAGGACATCCGTTCGCCGTGGACCAGCGGCACCGGCGCGATGCGCAGCGCGAGCCAGTAGCCGCCCGCCGCGAGCGCCACCATCAGCACGCCGAGCAGCGCCGCGTTCAGCGAATGGGCGATCGCCACGCCGAGCGGCGCGCCGATCGCGAGCGCCCCGTAGGTGGCGATGCCGTTCCACGAGATTACGCGCGCGTTGTGGGTCACGCCGACGCGGCCGATGCCCCACAGGATCGCGCCGGTGCCGACCAGGCTCTCGCCGATGCCGAGCACCAGCCGGCTCGCCGTCAGCAGCACCAGGCTCACCGCCGGCCAGCGCACGAACAGCAGCGCCACCAGCAGCAGCGCGCCGCTCGCGCCGCACCCCACCAGCCCGCGCAGCACCGTGCGCTTCGGCCCGAGCGTGTCCGCGCAGCGCCCCGCGAGCGGGCGCGAGGCCAGCGTCGCCAGATACTGCACGCTGATCACGGCCCCGGCGACCACCGCCGACAGCCCCAGCTCCTCATGCACGAACCCCGGCAGCACCGCGATCGGCAGGCCGATCGTCAGATAGCAGACGAAGGTAAACGAGACGACGGAGACGATCTGCAGCGTCGTCGAGAACGCGCTGCGCGGGGGCAAATCGGAAGCGGATGACATGGGGGGCGGATCCAGCGGGAAAACGGGCGTCGGTAGAAACCCGAATTGTTGCATGGAACCGTTTCCGTCGCATGGACCGCTTAGTTCATCAGACGAATGACTGTGGCGTACACGCTGCATTTCGATATGGCATCGACAATATGCGCCCCATGTCGTTCGGCCTATGGGTTGCCATTTTCGATGATGATAGCGTGCGACTTATTGACTCAAATGACGGCGCAAATGCCAGGTAACGGCCGCCCAGCCCACACCCAGCCGCGCTCCCAGACCCACGATCCTCACGATCCCATGAGCCAGCCGATCCGTTTCCATTTTCGCCAGGCGATCCGCGAAGTCAGCGGCGCCGCCACCACCCGCACCGTCCTGCAGTATCTGCGCGAGGATGCGTCCTGCACCGGCACCAAGGAAGGCTGCGCCGAGGGTGACTGCGGCGCCTGCACGGTGGTGGTCGGCGAGCTGAACGACGCCGGCGGCGTCGAGTTCAAGGCCGTCAACGCCTGCATCCAGTTCCTGCCCACGCTCGACGGCCGCGCGCTCTACACCGTGGAGGACCTGCGCCAGCCCGACGGCGCGCTGCATCCGGTGCAGCAGGCGATGGTCGACTGCCACGGCTCGCAGTGCGGGTTCTGCACGCCGGGCTTCGTGATGTCGATGTGGGCGCTCTACGAGAAACACGGCGGCGGGCGTGCGGCCGGCCCGTGCGACGCGGCCGCGCCAGGCGCGCCCTGCGCGCGGGCCGCCGCGCCGTCGCGCGCCGAGATCGCCGACGCGCTGACCGGCAACCTGTGCCGCTGCACCGGCTACCGGCCGATCGTCGACGCGGCCGAGCGGATGTTCGCGATGGCGCCGCCCGCGTCTCCCGTCGATACCGCCGCGCTGGCCCGCACGCTCACCGCGCTGCGCCGCGACGACACGTTCCGCTACGAGCATGCCGGCCGAGGCTTCGACGCGCCGCGCAGCATCGAGGCGCTGGCCGCGCTGCGCGCCGCGAAGCCCGAGGCGCGGCTGCTGGCCGGCAGCACCGACGTGGGGCTGTGGGTCACCAAGCAGCTGCGCGACCTCGGCGACCTGATCTACCTGGGCCAGGTGGCCGAGCTGCGCCGCATCGACGAGCGTGACGGCTGGCTCGAGATCGGCGCGGGCGTGTCGGTCGAGCGCGCCTACGCGGCGCTCGCCGAGCACTATCCGGAGCTGGCCGAGATGTGGAAGCGCTTCGCCTCGCTGCCGATCCGCAACGCCGGCACGCTCGGCGGCAACGTCGCGAACGGCTCGCCGATCGGCGATTCGATGCCGGGCCTGATCGCGCTCGGCGCGCGCGTGGTGCTGCGCGGTCCCGAGGCGGCCCGCGAGCTGCCGCTCGAGGATCTCTACCTCGCGTACCAGAAGAAGGACATGGCCGCCGACGAGTTCGTCGCCGCGCTGCGCGTGCCGCTGCGCACCGGCGCGCGCGCGAACCTGCGGTTTCGCACCTACAAGCTGTCGAAGCGCTTCGACTCGGACATCTCGGCGGTCTGCGCCGCGTTCGCGTTCATCGCCGACGGCGAGACGATCCGCGCGCCGCGCGTGGCGTTCGGCGGCATGGCGGCTACCCCGAAACGCGCCGCGCAGGTGGAGGCGGCGCTGGCCGACGCGCGCTGGCACGAGGCCACGGCGCAGGCCGCGATGCAGGCGTTCGACCGCGATTTCGCGCCGCTCAGCGACATGCGCGCGACCAGCGGCTACCGGCTCGGCGCCGCGCGCAACCTGCTGTATCGCTTCTGGCTGGAGACGCGCCCGCACGCGCCGCTCGCGCCCGAGGCGCTGAACGTGCGCTGCGTGGCCGCCGAGGCCGATGCAGCAGGGGCCGCCGGCCTTGCCGTCGCCGACCTTTGACCGAACCGCAATACGGAAACCCGCGCCATGAACCAGCAAGCCGAACCGTTCCTGAAGGATCTCGAGTTCCGTCAGGTCCACGTCTCGCGTCCGCACGAATCCGCGCATCTGCACGTGAGCGGGCGCGCCAGCTATACCGACGACCTGCCGGTGATCGCCGGCACGCTGCACGCGGCGCTCGGCCTGAGCACGAAGGCGCACGCGCGCATCGTCTCGGCCGATTTCGACGCGGTGCGCGCCACGCCCGGCGTGGTGGCCGTGTTCACCGCCGAGGACATCCCCGGCGTCAACGACTGCGGCCCGGTGATCCACGACGATCCGGTGCTGGCCGACGGCGTGGTGCAGTTCGTCGGCCAGCCGGTGTTCATCGTGGTGGCGACCTCGCACGACGCGGCGCGGCTCGCGGCGCGCCGCGCGAAGATCGACTACGCGGACCTGCCGGCGATCCTGACCGCGCAGGCCGCGCGCGCCGCCGAATCCTACGTGTTGCCGCCGATGAAGCTCGCGCGCGGCGACGCGACCGGCCGCGCCGCCGCCGCGCCGCGCCGCGACACGGGCGAGCTGACGCTCGGCGGCCAGGAGCAGTTCTATCTGGAAGGGCAGGTGGCCTACGCGGTGCCGAAGGACGACGACGGCATGCACGTGTATTGCTCGACGCAGCACCCGAGCGAGATGCAGCACCTGGTGGCGCATCTGCTCGGGGTGGCCTCGCACAACGTGCTGGTGGAATGCCGGCGGATGGGCGGCGGCTTCGGCGGCAAGGAATCGCAGTCGGGCCTGTTCGCGTGCTGCGCGGCGCTGGCGGCCTGGAAGCTGCTTTGCCCGGTGAAGCTGCGCGCCGACCGCGACGACGACATGATGATCACCGGCAAGCGCCACGACTTCCACTACCGCTACGACGTGGGCTACGACGAGGCCGGCGTGATCGACGGCGTGTCGGTGGAGATGACCTCGCGCTGCGGCTTCTCGGCCGACCTGTCGGGGCCGGTGATGACGCGCGCGGTCTGCCATTTCGACAATGCCTACTGGCTGCCCGACGTCTCGATCGCCGGCTACTGCGGCAAGACCAACACCCAGTCGAACACCGCGTTTCGCGGCTTCGGCGGCCCGCAGGGCGCGTTCGCGATCGAGTACCTCATCGACAACATCGCGCGCGATCTCGACCTCGATCCGCTCGACGTGCGCTACCGCAACCTGTACGGCAAGGACGAGCGCAACGTCACGCCCTACGGCCAGACCATCGAGGACAACGTGCTGCACGCGCTGCTCGGCGAGCTGGAGGCGACCAGCGGCTATCGCGCGCGACGCGCGGCCGTGCGCGAGTTCAACGCGCGCAGCCCGGTGCTGAAGAAGGGCATCGCGCTCACGCCGGTCAAGTTCGGCATCGCGTTCAACGTCGCGCACCTGAACCAGGCCGGCGCGCTGGTGCACGTCTATACCGACGGCTCGATCCTCGTGAACCACGGCGGCACCGAGATGGGGCAGGGGCTCAACACCAAGGTCGCGCAGGTGGTCGCGCACGAGCTCGGCGTCGCGTTCGGCCGCGTGCGCGTGACGGCCACCGACACCAGCAAGGTCGCGAACACCTCGGCCACCGCCGCCTCGACCGGCTCGGACCTGAACGGCAAGGCCGCGCAGGACGCGGCGCGACAGCTGCGCGAGCGGCTCGCCGCGTTCGCGGCCGAGCGGCTCGGCGAGCCCGACGCGCCGGCCGTGGCCGCGGCCGAAGTGCGCTTCGCCGACGACCGCGTGTGGATCGGCGCGAAGGCCGTGCCGTTCGGCGAGGTGGTCGCCCAGGCCTATCTCGCGCGCGTGCAGCTGTGGTCGGACGGTTTCCATGCCACGCCGAAGCTGCACTGGAACCAGGCGACGCTGCAGGGCCGGCCGTTCTTCTACTACGCCTACGGCGCCGCCTGCAGCGAGGTGGTGATCGACACGCTGACGGGCGAGATGCGCGTGCTGCGCGCCGACGCGCTGCACGACGTGGGCGCCTCGCTGAACCCGGCGATCGATCTCGGCCAGGTGGAGGGCGGCTTCATCCAGGGCATGGGCTGGCTCACCACCGAGGAGCTGTGGTGGAACGACGGCGGCCGGCTGATGACGCACGCGCCGTCCACCTACAAGATCCCGACCGTCAACGACACGCCGCCCGACTTCCGCGTCAACCTGTTCCGCAACCGCAACGTCGAGGACAGCATCCACCGCTCGAAGGCGGTCGGCGAGCCACCGCTGCTGCTGCCGTTCTCGGTGTTCTTCGCGATCCGCGACGCGGTGGCGGCGGTCGGCGACTATCGCGTGCAGCCGCCGTTGAACGCACCCGCCACCGGCGAGGCGATCCTGGGCGCGGTCGAGGCCGTGCGCGCGGCGGCGGCCGCGCCCGGCGCCGCGCGGAGCTGAGGCCATGCTGCCGTCACCGCTTCAGGTCGGCCGGCTGCGCGGCCCCGTGCGCGCGATCGCGTCGATGCACGTCGTGCTGTTCGGCGCCGGGCACGTCGGCCATGCGCTCGTCGCGCTGCTCGCGCATCTGCCCTGCGTCGTGCAGTGGGTGGACGCGCGCGACGAATGCTTCCCCGACGAGGTACCGCCGAACGTGCAGCCGGAGCCGACCGACACGCCCGAGGCGATCGTCGACGCGGCGCCGCCCGGCAGCTACTTCCTCGTCATGACGCACAACCACGCGCTCGATTTCGCGCTCGCCGAGCAGATCCTGCGTCGCGACGATTTCGCCTATTTCGGCATGATCGGCTCGCGCACCAAGCGCGTGAAATTCGAGCGGCGCCTGATCGAGCGCGGCGTGGCGCCCGCGCATCTGGCCGACATGGTCTGTCCGATCGGCGTGGCCGGCATCGTCGACAAGGCGCCGCCCGCGATCGCGGTGGCGGTCTGCGCCGAGCTGCTGCAGGCGCGGACCGGCGCGGCGCGGCGCTGGCGCAGGCAGCCCGCGGGCGAGGTGGTGGCGGCGCCGTGAGTCGGGGCGTGAGGCGGTGGCGGTGTGAAGTGGCAGGCCCGACGCGGAGGTTTTCGGCGGAAGGCCCCATGCCGGGCGCCGCGAACGGGGGACGCTGCAAAGCGGATGCCGCGAGCCGGACGCCGTGAGCCCGCCGTGAACCGGATGCCGTCATGCGCAGCGCGCGATCCGGCACCGGCGATTCGGCGCGTGCCGCCTGCCGGCCGCGACCATCGGCAAGTACACGGCACTTTTCAAATGCGTCGCAATTCGCGAAGATGGACAGCCCTGTCTTTATACCGCCACGGCCGTCGCCGGCCGCTTCGATCACCATGCCGAAACATTCCGCCTTGCCTGCCACCGAGCACCGTCGCGCGACGGTCCACGCCTTCCTTGCCTGCCTCGCCGGCGCCGCCATGTTCGCCGCTCCCGCGGCCGATGCCGTCGAGCTCCACGTCATGAATTCGGGCGGCTTCACCGCCGCCTACCAGCACCTCGCGCCGAAATTCACGGCCGCGACGGGCGACACGCTCGAGATCACCTACGGCCCGTCGATGGGCGAGACCCCGCAGGCGATTCCGAACCGGCTCGCGCGCGGCGAACCGGCCGACGTCGTGATCATGGTCGGCTACGCGCTCGACCGTCTGATCGCCGAGGGCAAGGTGCGCGCCGATTCGCGCGTCGAACTGGCCGATTCGCGGATCGGCGCCGTGGTGCGGGCCGGCGCGCCGGTGCCCAAGGTCGATACGCCGGCGGCGCTGAAGGCCGCGCTGCTGGCCGCGCCGTCGGTCGCGTATTCGGACAGCGCGAGCGGCGTGTACATCGAACGCGAGCTGTTCGACAAGCTCGGCATTGCCGCGCAGCTGCGGCCGAAGGCGGTCAAGGTGCCGCGCGTGCCGGTCGCCTCGAAGGTGGCCGACGGCAGCTATGCGCTCGGCTTCCAGCAGGTCGCCGAACTGCTGCCGGTGCCGGGCGTCACGTTCGCGGGGCGGATTCCCGAGTCGCTGCAGTCGGTCACGCGCTACGCGGGCGGGATTCCGGTCGGCGCGCGACATCCCGAGCAGGCGCGCAAGCTGCTCGACTACCTGGCCTCGCCGGCCGCGCGCGCCGAGGTGGCCGCGACCGGGCTCGATCCGGTCCCCGCGCATTGAAACGCGGCAGCACGCGGCGAGCGTCCGGCGGCGCCGCCTCGATGTCCCGTTCGATCCGCCGCTGAAGGCTCGCCGAGGTCCGATTCCCGATGAACGATTCGCAACCCTTCCTCGACGCCGTCGTCTCGATCTGCACCGAGATCGAGGCGTGGCTGGCCGGCACCGCCACCTCGGCCGCGGCGCTCGACGCGCTGCTCGCGCGCTTCGCGCCGGCCTTCACGATGACCGGCACCGACGGCGCGAGCCTGGACCACGCCGGCCTGCGCGCGCTGTTCGCGCGGCTCGCCGGCTACAAGCCCGGGCTCGAGATCAGGCTGGTCGCGCTGCGCACGATCGCCGTCCATCCGGACGGCGCCGTGATCGGCTACGACGAGCATCAGCGCGACGCGAGCGGGCCCCTGCCCGCGCGCCGCTCGACCGCCGTACTCGAACGCGACGCGGCCGAGGGCCGGATTCGCTGGCTCCATCTGCAGGAAACCTGGCTCGACGCGTGAACGGCCTCAGCGCGCCGTCTTGCGCCGCGCGCGCGGCGGTGCCGTCAGCGAATCCGACACCGACTTCACCAGCGCGCGCAGCCACGCGAGGTCGGACGGCCGGTCCGGCTGCGGATGGGCGAGCTGGTAGCAATGAATGCGCGGGAACGACACGGGCGGCGCGAGGATCACGAGCGGCAGCATCTGCGCGTAATGCTCGGCGAAGCGGCGCGTGGTGGTGAAGATCAGGTCCGATTGCAGCAGCACCTGCGGGACCACGCCGAAGTAGGGCAGCGTCGTTACCACGCGACGTTCGAGCTTCGCGCGCGCGAGGCCGATCTCGATCGCGTTGCGCGCGGCGCCCGTGTACGGCGTCGGCGCGAGGTGGGCCGCCGCCGCGTAGGCCTCGCGCGTGAGCGGCGCCCGCGCGAGCGGGTGCGTGTCGCGCATCAGGCACACCACGGTGTCGGGGAACAGGTCGCTGCGCGCGAACCGCGGATCGGGCCGCGGCCAGTTCGCGATCACCAGATCGAGCACGCCCGAGTCGAGCGCGCCAGCGTGATCGAGCGCCGGGTTCAGCGAATCGAGTTCGAGGTGCGCGAGCGGCGCGGCTTCGCGAAACCGCGCGATCAGCGTCGGCATGAAGAAGTCGTTCAGGTAGTCGGGCGCGGCGAGCCGGAAGGTGCGGCGCGAGCTGGCCGGATCGAAGTCGCCGTGCGGCGTGGCGATGAAGTCGACGTCGCGCAGCGCGCGCTGCGCCGCCTCCAGCAGCGACGCGCCGTACTCGGTCGGCACCATGCCCGACTTGCCGCGCACCAGGATCGGGTCGTTCAGCACTTCGCGCAGGCGCCGCAGCGCCGTGCTGATGGCCGGCTGCGTCTGGTTCAGGCGCAGCGCGGCCTGCGTCACGCTGCGCTCCAGCAGCAGCGTGCGCAACACCCGCACGAGCCAGATGTCGAGCGAGGCGGTGCGGGAATCGGCGGTGTCGTCGTCGGTTGGCATCGGCGGGGCGGCGAGGGCGTCGCTTGTAAGATACCGGAGCGCGCGGCGCGCGCGCGGGCCGGCGTGTTATCCGCGGTATCGGCGCGACTTGTGCGATTGGTGCGGCTTGCGTGGCCGGAGCGGTCCGGCCGGCCGGTCCGGCCCGTCGGGACGAACCGGCCGCTCCGGCGCGGCACGCGCGATCAGCGGTGGCCCGGCGGCAGCGTGCTGATCCGCTTCACTTCCTTTGATTCGAGCCAGTTCGGCGTGCGCGCGCAATAGAGCACCATCGACAGCGCGTCCTCGCCCCAGAACAACTGCCGGTTCATCCAGAAGGTCGGCACGCCGAACACGCCGAGCTCGATCGCGTCCTGCGTGTTGCGATGCAGTTGCGCCTGCGTCTCGGGCGCGTCGATGCGCGGGTCGTCGGCGGCCACGCCCACGCGTTCGCAGAGCGCGGCGAAGCCGTCCTCGGCGATCGCATCGCGCCCCTCGCGCCAGATGAAGCGGAACATCTCGCGCACCACGGCGAGATCGGCGCCCGCCACGATCGCGAGCCGCAGCAGGCGCGTCGAATCGAACGGATGGGCGGGCGGCATGCGGAACGCGATGCCGAGTTGCTCGGCGCGGAACAAGGCATGGCGATAGGTGAACACGCGCTTGGCCGGCACGTCGTACATCGGGCGCTGCCCCCAGCGTTCCTGCAGGACCGGCAGCGAGACCGGGACCGGCGCGAACGGCATGCTCGGCCACTTGTCCTGCTGTTCGAGCAGCAGATACGTGAACGGCGACAGGAAATCGTAATACCAGCGCGGTTGGCTGGTGTCGTGGCCCACGGTCATCGGCAAGTCTCCTGAAAAGGCGAGGGGCCGCGCGGCCCGCGTGTCGCCATGGTACGCAATGGCGTCGGCGATTGCAGCAATCGCGGCGCCCTAGCCGTTCACGCGTCGCGGTGAGGGGCGGGCGCGTGCTCGGGGAGTGGGGGCGGCACTTGCGGCGGCGGGCCGGGGTGGTGCCGTGGCGGCGGTGTTGGTCGGTATAGACAATGGTGGCGGATTGGCACGATGGCGTGGCCGGCCCCGACCGGATCGGGGCCGAAGCAAGCCGCCTGGCGCGGCGTCGCGCGGGGGAGACGGAACGCGGCTCAGCCCGACAAAACCCGCTCAACCCGCTCAACCCGGCGCGACGCCCGGACCACCCGGTGCCGGCGTGCCGGAACCGGCACCAGGCGCGGCGTCGGCCGGCGTGGCGGCGCCCGGCGTGCCCGGCGCGGACGAATCATCGCCGCGCGGCGCCGCTTCGTGCGCGAGCAGGCGCTCGCGCACGAAGCCGATATGCTCGCGCAGCACGTAGAACTGCCCCGCGTAGGCGAGCGGCATCTTCATCCGGTTGACCGAGTCCTCCACGTCGTCGAGCCGTTCGAGCAGCGCGAGCCGTTCGCGCCCGGTTGGCTCGCCCAGCGCGCTGCGCTCCAGCGTGATCAGCGCGCCGTACCAGCGGTAGATCCGCGAGCGCACGCGCCAGCCGTACAGCATCGGCACGAAGCGCAGCCCCGGGATCAGCACCACCACGAGCGGCACCACGATCACCAGCAGCCGGTCGACCAGGCTCGCCACCCAGAACGGCAGCTGCCGGTAGAGGAAGGTCTTGCCGGACTTGTAGTAGCGCGCCGCGTCGTCGGACAGCGGGAAGCTGCCGTGCGTGACGGGCGACGGGAATTCGCCGGCGCGCTGCAGGATCGTCGCGCGCCCCTGCACCTCGCGCGCGGCCTCGATCAGCAGGTCCGACAGCGCCGGATGCAGCGAGTCGCGCGCGATCAGCTCGACGGTGGGCGACAGCGTATGGATGTCCTCCGACGGCAGGTTCGTGCCGGGATCGTAGACGCCCATCGGCAGCGTGATGTCGGTCAGGTACGGGAAGCGCCGCGTGTAGGCCTCGGCTTGCGGGAACGAGTAGAAACGCACGCCCGGCGCGCGGAACAGCTTCGCCATCACCGGGATCTGGGTCGAATCGCCCGACAGGAACGCCGCGTCGATGCGGCCGTCGATCAGCGCGCGCGCGGCGTCCTCGCCGGCGAGCGGCAGCAGGCGCGTCGCGCCGCCCGGCACGATGCCGTTCAGCTTCAGCAGCGCGAGGCCGAGTTCGTGGGCGCCGCTGCCGTCCGGGCCGAGCGCGAGCCGCTTGCCGTCGAACTGCGACAGCCGCGCGACGGGCGGGCCGCGGTAGAGGATCGCGAGCGGCACGTAGCCGACGCTGCCGAGCGAGACCAGGCTGTCGGGCCGGTCCTTCTGGTCGACGCCGCTCTGCACGAACGCCACGTCGACGCGCCCGTGCGGATCCAGCAGGCGCTGCAGGTTCTGCGCCGAGCCTTCCGAGGGCAGCACCTCGAGCGTCACGCCGTTCTTCGCGAGGATTCGCTGGTAGCGGCGCGCGGCCATCCAGTTGGTGCTGCCGGGCGGGCCGGCCGAGAGCACCAGATGGGTGGGCGGCGCGGGCTGGATCAGCTTGATCGCGAGCCAGATCGCCGCGGCGCCGAGCAGCAGCGCCGGCCCGAACGACATCGCCAGGTCGCGCCACGACACCGCGACGAAGCGGGCCAGGAATCGGTGCGGACGGTCGGGACGGGGCGGACGGACAATCATCGGAGTGCGAAACGAAGGGCGGCGAGGAGGGCGACGGCGGGGGACCGGGGCGATGGCGAGGATGGTACCCGAGTTCGACGGCGCTGCGGCAAGCGGGGCGCGGGATCCGGGAAGGTCCGGATGCCGCCGCGCAACGCCGGTGATCCGGCGCGCAAATCCTTTGCGCTTCGCGTGCCGCTGGATTACATTGTGCGTCGCAGCCGCGCCGTGTCCGTCGCGGCGCGACCCGGCAAGCCGTTGAAACCAGACCGGGCGCGAGACGGACCACGTCCCGGCAGTCCGGCCGCCTTCGCGCGCGCCGGGCGAACGCTGCGCCTCTCGTATCTTCGTGAAAACGTCGGCCGACGGCATCCGTCGCCGGCCGTTCATCTGGGGGTAATTCGGCCGCCCGTCTGGTGCGGCCGTTTCCGGAATCACAAGGAGAAAATATGAAGTCGATCGTGTGGAAGGCTCTGGGCAGCGCGCTGGTTGCGGCGCTCGTTTGCGGCAACGTGTACGCGCAGGCGAGCGACGCCGCCGCGGGCACCGAGGCGCCGGCCGCCAGCAAGAGCACGCAGAAGGCGGCCGCGAAGGCGGCCCGCAAGTCCAATCGCAAGCTCGGTTACGCGGTGCGCAAGGCCATCACGAAGGCCGGCGGCATCGACGTGTCGAACATCACCGTGCGCTCGAAGGGCGGCGCGATCTCGCTGCAGGGCACGGTGCCGGACCAGTCGCAGATCGACAAGGCCGGCGACGTCGCCAAGGGGGTGGCGGGCGTCACCTCGGTCGACAACA
This sequence comes from Burkholderia plantarii, assembly GCF_001411805.1. Classification (NCBI taxonomy): domain Bacteria; kingdom Pseudomonadati; phylum Pseudomonadota; class Betaproteobacteria; order Burkholderiales; family Burkholderiaceae; genus Burkholderia; species Burkholderia plantarii. Next base: position 805,590 of record NZ_CP007212.1, read on the forward strand.
AGCTGACCGTCCAGCAGCAGTAAGACCGGAAACGCGCGGGACGGCGTCGGCCGTCTCGCGTGGAAACGTGCGCCGCCTCGAGCGGCGCATTTTTTTGTGGAGCGGGTTCGTGCCGGTGGCGGGTTTCGGGCGGCTTCGCGGGCGTTGCCGCCCGGGCGGCTGTCGCGCTATCTGACCGGCGGGGCGCGTTGGCGCCAGCTTCCGCGCCGTCTCCCGCACGCTCGCTGGCATGCCGCCATCCGGCGGACTCGTGGATTTTTTGCGCGTTGCCCGGCATCGGCAGGCCGTCGTCGGCCGCTTCGTCGCGTCCGGCCGGCTCCGGGCGGCGCTCACCGCGGCGATGCCGCCCCCTCAGGACGTGACGAGCTTCAGGCCGACCGCCACCAGCGTCGCGGCCAGCACGTTGCGCAGCAGGCGTTCAGGCGCGCGCGTCGACAGATGGCTGCCCGCGACGATGCCGGGCAGCGAGCCGAGCAGCAGCGACACCAGCATCGACCAGTCGACCGAGCCGAGCAGCCAGTGGCCCATCCCGGCCACCAGCGTGAGCGGCACCGCGTGCGCGATGTCCGAACCGACGATGCGCGTGGTGGACAGCGTCGGGTACAGCAGCAGCAGCACCGTCACGCCGATCGCGCCCGCGCCCACCGAGGTCAGCGACACCAGCACGCCGAGCACGACGCCGGTCAGCACCGTCAGCGCGACGGTGCGGGCCGGATTCGGCGCGAGCGCGTGGCGCGAGGCGAACGCGGCGAGCCGCGGCCGGAACATCAGCGCCACCGAGGTCAGCAGCAGCGCGCCGCCGAGCACGACCTGGATCAGCCGGTTGGTCGAGGTCGAGCCGAAGCCGTGCGCGTGCAGCAGCCACAGCGTGACCGCCGCGGCCGGCACGCTGCCCGCCGCGAGCCGGCCCGTGATGCGCCAGTCCACCGAGCCCTTGGCGCCGTGGACGAAGGTGCCGGTGGCCTTGGTGGCCGCCGCGTAGAGCAGGTCGGTGCCGACCGCCGTGGCCGGATGGATGTTGAACAGCAGCACGAGGATCGGCGTCATCAGCGAGCCGCCGCCCACGCCCGTCAGGCCGACGAGGAAGCCGACGAACAGGCCGGAGACGGTGTAGAGCAGATTGATATGGGGAAGCGACATCGGCGAGGGCCCGGTGGTTGCGCGCGGTCGAAACCCTCCATTGTCGCAAAATTGCCGCTCGGGCGTGGGAATGTCCGTCGCCGCGTCGCCGGGCGAAGCAGGGGGAGGCCGGGCGGTGGCGGCATCGATGGTCGCGTCGGTTCGCGCCGGTTCGCGCCGGTTCGTCATGGCGCTCGCGCGCATGTCGCCGCGCTGTTTATCGCGCAGGGCGTCGGCGTGGACGCCGATCCACCGGGCCGTGGTCCCGGCTGGCCGTTGCATGAGATGCGCGATGGGGCCGGACCCGGCCGCCGTCGCGCCGCGCGGCTGCCAGGCTGATTCGACGGAGGAATCGGGAGGACCAACCGATGGATCTTCTCGGTGCGATGGCCGGTTTCATGGCCGCCATCGAAACGGGCTCGTTTTCGAGCGCCGCCAGGTGGCTCGGGTTCGGCCAGCCGCCCGTATCGAAGTCGATCGCGAACCTCGAGCGACAGGTCGGCGTATCGCTGCTGTCGCGCACCACGCACGGGCTGATGCCGACCAAGGCCGGCCAGCGGTATTGCAAGCGCGCGCCGGCTGCTCGACGACGCCGAGGAAGCCGGGCAGGCCGCGCGCGGCGTCGGCGGTGGCCTTGCCGGCGCACGCTGCGCGTCGGGGGCCGGGCACGTTCGCGCGCCTGCAACTGGTGCCGGCGATCGAGCCGTTTCTCGACGCCCATCCCGATCTCGTCATCGAACTGCTGCTCGACGACCGCCACGCCGACCTCGCCGCCGAGCGCATCGACGTCGCGCTGCGGATCGGCCACGGCGCGGCCGCCGGCGGCAACGGCGCGCTGGCCGGCGCGCGCAAGATCGGCGAGAGCGCGCGACGCGCGGTCGGCCCGCACGCCAGTTTCTCGCGCGCCGGGATTTCGCACCGGCCGCAGGATCTCGTCCGTCATCAGGTGGTCGTGCATGACCGGCGCGCCGGCGGCGCTGTCTGGAAATTCCGCCGCCACGATACCGAGCTGGCCGTCGAGACCTCGGGGCGGCTGCGCGTGCGCGAGGCCGAGGGCGTGCGCGCGGCGCGCTCGCCGGGCTCGGACTCGCGATCGGCTCCGACTGGCGGTTTGCCGACGCGCTGCGCGACGGGCGCGTCGTCACCACGTTCGACGGCTGGCTGCTGCCGCCCGCCGAGCCGTGGGCGACGTTCCCGCCGGCCGGCTCGCCACCTCGCTCGCCCGCGCGTTCGTGGCGTTCGTCGAGGCAATGCTCGGCGTCGCGGCCGCGCGGCGCGATCTGGCGTGAGCCCGGCGTGGATTGCCGCGTGTTTGTACTGTCGGAACATTGAAAAAATCTTCGATTGCGATTCTTTTTTATTGGCCATCGGGAATCGTGACATTTTCAAGCTTTGAACCGTCTATTTCTTTTTGCTTATCGATTTTTAAAAATTCAGGCCGGATCGACATCCGGTGATTTTCATTCGGCCTGCCCATGAAAGCCTTGCCTGGAAAGGATTTTTATCAATTGATGGAGCCGCCGCACGAGTGGTCTGGAATCCATGTGGCGCGAATTCATTGCGGCCCGCTTTGGCTGAAGGCCGCGTTGTCGGCAGGCCAGCCTCGTTACGGAGCGCGCGCGTAACGTTCCATTCGGTTGTTACGTTACGTCGGCCGTCTTTCGCGAATCGGGACGCATGGCGAGCGTGCGTCCGGCGCCGCGATTTACGGAGCTTGATCACGGGTTCGCAGTAATTTGTTCGACGAAATGCGTGGTTTCCCGTATCGGCCGGCTGCTGGCATGGTCTCTGCAGAAGTGCCCCCGCTACACCAGACAGCAGCACCAACTGACATGGGGCCACAAATGAAACAACACTTCACTCTGTCGAGCATCGCGCTTTCGGTTGCGGCGGTATTCGGTCTCGCGGCGGCTGCGCCGGCGATGGCCGACGTCGGTGGCATCGTCACCCCGCTGGGGGCCAGTCTGAGTCTGAGCAGTTCGCTGAACGCGAGCGGTGCCGCGCTGGGCGCGACCGCGAGCCTGGCCGGCACGACGCTCGGCCTCGATGCGACGCTGAACCGGATCGACGGCCTGTCCGTCGTCCTGACCGCGAACGGCACGCGGTTCGGCGTCTCGCTCGGCAACGTCGTCGACCCGCTGCGGACCTCGCTGGGCGGCCTCGCCAGCACGATCGAGGCGATCGCCGGCAACACCCCGCTGGGCGGCGTGATCACCGGCCTGCAGGGGGCGTTGACGAATCCGGCCGGCGCGCTGACGGGCATCGTCGGCACCGCGACCGGCGCGCTCTCGACCGGCACCGCGGCGCTGTCGAACGGCCTCGGCGCGGCGACGTCCGGGCTTGGTGCTGTCGCGTCGGGCGCGACGGGCGCGCTGTCGAACGGGGCCGGTGCGCTGGCGGGCGGCCTCACGACGGTGGCGGGCGACGCCACGGGGGCGCTGTCGAATGGTCTCGGTGCGGCGGCGGGGGCGTTGTCGAACGGCGCCGGTGCGCTGGCGGGGGGCCTCGGCGCCGCGGCCGGTGGCTTGAACTCGCTGGCGGGGACGCTGGCAGGCGGCCTGTCGAACGGACTTGGCGCGGTGTCGGGTGCGCTGTCGTCGGGGGCCGGGGCGTTGTCGGGCGGGCTGGGTGCCGCGGCCGGCGCGGTGTCGTCGGGCGCGGGTGCGCTGGCGAGCGGCCTCGGCGGGGCCGCGGGCGGCTTGAACGCGGTGGCGGGCACGGTCGTGAGCGGCCTGTCGACCGGGGTGGGCACCGCCTCGGGCGCGTTGACGGGTGGGCTCGGCGCGGCGACGGGCGGCCTGAACACGGTGGCCGGCACGGTGACGGGCGGGCTGTCGACCGGGTTGGGCGCGGCTTCGGGCGCGCTGGCTTCGGGTGCGGGCGCGTTGGCCGGTGGGCTGGGTGCGGCAACGGGTGGCCTGAACACCGTTGCGGGCACGGTCGCGGGCGGGCTGTCGAACGGCCTCGGTGCCGCCTCTGGCGCGCTGGCTTCCGGAGCCGGTGCGCTGGCGAGTGGGCTCGGTGCGGCAACGGGCGCCTTGTCGTCGGGAGCCGGTGCGTTGGCTGGCGGCCTGGGTTCGGCGACGAGCGGGCTGAACACGGTGGCCGGCACGGTCGCGGGCGGGCTGTCGAACGGCCTCGGCGCAGCCACGGGCGCGCTGTCGAACGGCGCGGGCGCATTGGCGGGTGGTCTCGGCGCGGTGGCGAGCGGCCTGGGCGGCGCGACCGGTGGTCTGAACACGGTGGCCGGCACGGTCGCGGGCGGCCTGTCGAACGGGCTCGGCGCAGCCACGGGCGCGCTGTCGAACGGCGCGGGCGCATTGGCGGGTGGTCTCGGCGCGGTGGCGAGCAGCCTGTCCAACACCGCTGGCGCGGTGTCGGGCGGCCTGTCGAACGGCCTCGGTGCCGCGGCCGGCGCGTTGTCGAACGGCGCGGGGGCGCTTGCGGGCGGACTCGGCTCGGCGACGGGCGGCCTCGGCGCGGTGACCGGTACGGTGGCGGGCGCGCTCGGCACCGGCGCCTCGGCGCTGAGCGGAACGGTCGGCGCGGCGGCCACTGGTCTCGGCACGGGCGCCGGCGCGCTGGCGGGAGCGGTGGGCACGGGCGCCAACGCGCTCTCGGGCGGCGTCCAGGCCGTCGCGGGCGGGCTCGGCACGACGACCACGGCGATCACCGGCCTGGTCGGCGGTGTCGATCCGGCCAACGCCGTGACGGGCGTGGTCAACGCGGCCACCACCGGCCTCGGCACGGCGACCACGGCTTTGACGGGCGCGGTCGGTTCAGTGCCGACCACCGCCGTGACGGGCGTGGTGAACGCGGCGTCCTCGGGCGTCTCGTCGGCGGTGAGCGGGCTCGGCTCGGTCACCGGCACGGTTGCGAGCACGGCGCCGGCCGTCGTGGGCGGCGTGGTCAACGCGGTGACGAACGTGGTCGCGAGCAACCCGATCGCGCCGATCACGACGGTGGTGGGCAGCCTGTCCGGCGCGCTGCCGGTCGGCGTGGCGACGGGCGCGCTGTCGGGCGTCGCGAACACGGTGACGGGCACGCTGGCGACGGCGGCCAACACCGGCGTCGCGGCGGCCACCCAGCTTGGCACGGTCGGCACGACGCTCGTGAACACCGCGGGCACCACGCTCGGCAACGTCGCGAGCACCGGGACGGCGGCGCTCGGCACGGTGCCGGCCTCGGTCGGCGCGGTCGCCTCGACCGGCGTGGCGACGCTCGGCGCCGTCACCACCGCCGCGACGCAGACGATCGGTGCGGTCGGTGCCGCGCTGCCGGGCGTCGCGGTCACGCCGTCGTCGGGCGGTGCCTCGTCGTCCTCGGGGTCGTCGGGCAGCACGCTGCTCTCGCCGGTCACCTCGCTGGTCGCGACGCTGGCAGGCGGACTGCCGAGGAAATAAGCACCGGCAAGGTAGCCGGGGGTCGGCGCGCCGATCCCCGCGAATTGCGATCCGAAAGCGGTACGACGCGGCGGTCGTGCCGCTTTTTTTCATGCGCTCGCGCCGGCGATGGTCTTTCCGGTCCGCGTGATGACTGATTGTCGGCACCATCTTCACCTGCGGTCCCGCGCGTGCCGGCCCACGGGAACTCACCGCCCCGGCATGGTCGAACCGGCATTGCGCCCGCATCACGGCCGGTTCGGGGCGATCGTCTTATAGTGACGGACGGCCGCCGCGCGCCGCGATCGCGGCCGGTGCGATTCACGAGGGCCGGACGCGGTGCGTCCGGCGAGACATGCTGGAGACGACGGGGAGCCACGCTCCCGGAGAACCTGCCGAATGAAGAAGCTGATCAACGATGTCGAACGCGTGGTGCCCGACCTGCTGAACGGACTCGTCGCACTGCATCCCCATCTGGCGCTGCTCGCGGACCGCACGATCGTGGTGCGCGCTGACGCGGCCGAGTCCGCCTCGCGCGGCGAGGTCGCGCTCGTGTCGGGCGGCGGTGCCGGCCACGAACCCGCGCATGCCGGTTATGTCGGCAGCGGCATGCTGAGCGCGGCGGTGGCGGGCGAAGTGTTCACGTCGCCGTCGGTCGACGCGGTGCTCGACGCGATCCGCGCCGTGGGCGGCCCGGCCGGCGTGCTGCTGATCGTCAAGAACTACACCGGCGACCGGCTCAATTTCGGGCTCGCCGCCGAGATCGCGCGCGCGGAAGGGATCGACGTCGAGACGGTGATCGTCGCCGACGACGTCGCGCTCGCCGCGCGCGGCGAACATGCCGGCCGGCGCGGCCTGGCCGGCACGGTGCTCGTGCATCGCATCGCCGGCGCGGCGGCGGCGGCCGGCCTGCCGCTCGCCGAGGTCGCGCGGCACGCCCGCGAAGCCGCGGCCGCGCTCGGCACGATGGGCGTCGCGCTGTCGCCCTGCACGGTGCCGGCGGCCGGCACGCCCGGCTTCACGCTCGGCGAGCGCGAGATCGAATGGGGGCTCGGCATCCACGGCGAGGCCGGCGTCGAGCGCGCCGAACTCGACCCGGCCGGCGCGGCCGACACGGTGGCCGAACGCCTGCTCGCGCGCATCGCCGACGATCTCGCGCTCGAACGCGGCGCGCGCGTGGCGCTGCTCGTCAACAACCTCGGCGGCACGCCGCCGGGCGAACTCGACATCGTGGCGGGCGCGGCGCTGCGCGTGCTCGGGGCGCGCGGCGTCAAGGTGGAGCGCGCCTGGGCCGGCACCTTCCTGAGCGCGCTCGACATGGCGGGCGTGTCGCTGACGCTGCTGCGCGTGGACGACGCGCGGCTCGCCTGGCTCGATGCGCCGACCGCCGCGCCGGCCTGGCCCGCGCGCGCCGGGCAGGTCGCGCCGCCCGAGAGCCGGCCGGTGCCGGCCGCGCCCGACGCCGCGCATCGCCGGCTGGCGGGCGGCGCGCGGCTCGCGCCCGACAGCGCGCTGCGCCGCGTGCTCGACGCGATCTGCGCGCGGCTGCTGGCCGCCGAACCGACGCTGACCGAAATGGACCAGCGCGTGGGCGACGGCGACCTCGGCATCAGCCTGTCGCGCGCGGCCCACGCGATCGCGGCCGAGGCCGACGGCTGGCCCGACGCGTCGCGCCCGGGCGCGGTGCTGCGCGCGATGTCGGCGACGCTGCGGCGCGCGGTGGGCGGCACCTCCGGCCCGCTCTACGCGGCCATGCTGATGCGCGCGGCGGCCACGCTCGACGCCGCCGGCCAGCCCGACGCGTCGGCCTGGGCCGATGCGTTCCTCGCCGCGGTGGCGGGCGTGACCGAGATCGGCGGCGCGCACCCCGGCGACCGCACCATGGTCGATGCGCTCGATCCGGCCGCGCGTGCGTTGCGCACCGCGCTCGACGCCACCGGCAACCTGCGCCAGGCGCTCGACGCGAGCGCGGCCGCGGCCGCCGAGGGCGCCGCCGGCACCGCCACGCTGATGCCGAAGCGCGGCCGTTCGAGCTATCTCGGCGAGCGCGCGCTCGGCCATCCGGACCCGGGCGCGCACGCCGTGGCGCTGTGGCTCGCGGCGATCCGCGACGCGCTGCGCGATTGACGCGGCGTGACCGACGCCATGTGACTGAATGAGGCAGCCGCTGGTGTCGCTGGGCCGAGGAGACGGGCCGGGGCGGGCGGGGCACCGTGCGATAATCCGCCGGTTGTCCTGTCCGCTGTTCCGCCCCTCGTTCCTCCGGCCCTTTTCGTGAATCCCTTTCTCGTTCCGCTGTCTCGCGTCGATGAATTCGACGAGATCATCGACGTGCGCACGCCGCTCGAATACGCGGAAGACCACATCCCCGGCGCGCTCAACGCGCCGGTGCTCAGCAACGATCAGCGCGTGATCGTCGGCACCATGTACAAGCAGGAGTCGCCGCACGAGGCCACGCGGATCGGCGCGGCCTGGGTCGCGCGCAACATCGCCACGCATCTCGAGACCACCTTCGCGGACCGGCCGCTGAACTGGCGCCCGCTCATCTATTGCTGGCGTGGCGGCAAGCGCTCGGGCTCGATGACTTCGTGGCTGAACCTGATCGGCTGGCGCGCCAGGCAGCTCGACGGCGGCTACAAGACCTACCGGCGCTGGGTGGTGGACGAGCTTGGCGAGCTGCCGGGGCGGTTCCGCTACATCGTGCTGACCGGGCGCACCGGCAGCGGCAAGACGCAGCTGCTCGGCGCGCTCGCGCGGGCCGGCGCGCAGACGCTCGATCTCGAGCGGCTGGCGGTGCATCGCGGTTCGCTGCTCGGCGCGCTGCCGGGCGCCGAGCAGCCGACGCAGAAGGGCTTCGACACGGCGCTCGTGCTCGCGCTGCGCGGGCTCGATCCGGCGCGGCCGGTGTTCGTCGAGGCCGAGAGCCGCAAGATCGGCCGCATCGCGCTGCCGGACACGATCCTCGCCGGCATGCACGCGGCGCGCTGCGTCGCCGTCGAGACCGCGCGCGACGAACGCGTCGCGCTGCTGCTGCGCGACTACGAGCACCTGTTCGACGATCCGGTCGCGTTCGTGCAGCAACTCGCGCGCCTGACCGAACTGCACGGCCACGCGCGGATTCGCGACTGGCAGACGCTGGCCGAGGCCGGCGAGCGCGGCGAGCTGTTCGAATCGCTGATCGATCTGCATTACGACCCCGCCTACACGCGCAGCAGCCGCGCCGCGTTCCGTCAGCTCGCGGACGCGTTGCCGTTCCCGTTCGCGCCGATGACGGGCGATGACGACGCGCAGGCACGTGCGTTGATCGAGCTGGTCGGCGAGCGCGGCTGAGCGGCAGCGTCGTGGTTCGCCTGCCCCGCAACGGGGCGTCACGGCCGCCGGCCGATTTCCTTGCCGTCATCACGAGCGCTTACACTGGCTGGGCAGGTCCGCGTTCAGCCAATTCCACTTCAGGAGTCTCGTGATGAGTGTTTTCCAGACGAAAGACGGTACGGAAATCTTCTACAAGGACTGGGGCAAGGGTGTGCCGGTCGTGTTCTCGCATGGCTGGCCGCTCTGCGCGGACGCCTGGGACGCCCAGATGCTGTTCTTCGGCTATCGCGGCTATCGCGTGATCGCGCACGACCGGCGCGGCCACGGGCGCTCGGCCCAGCCGTGGAACGGCAACGACATGGACACCTATGCCGACGATCTGGCCGCGCTGCTCGACCATCTCGACGTGAAGGGCGCGATGCTGGTGGGCCATTCCACGGGCGGCGGTGAAGTCGCGCGCTACATCGGCCGCCACGGCACCGCGCGCGTCGCGAAGGTGGCGCTGATCGGCGCGGTACCGCCGCTGATGCTGAAGACCGAGGCGAACCCGGGCGGCCTGCCGATCGACGTGTTCGACGACATCCGCGACGGCGTGGTCCGCAACCGCTCGCAGTTCTACCAGGATCTCGCCGTGCCGTTCCACAACTTCAATCGCGCCGACGCGAAGGTTTCGCAGGGCACCATCGACGCGTTCTGGGCGCAGGGGATGATGGGCTCGATCAAGGGGCAGTTCGACTGCATCCGCGAGTTCTCGGAGGTCGACTACACCGAGGACCTGAAGAAGATCGACGTGCCGACGCTCGTGCTGCACGGCGACGACGACCAGATCGTGCCGATCGATGCCTCGGCGCGCCGCACCGTCGATATCGTGCCGCACGCGACGCTGAAGGTTTATCCGGGCGGCTCGCACGGCATCGCGATCGTCGATGCCGAGCAGGTCAATCAGGATCTGCTGGCGTTTTTCCAGGGTTGAGTTTGCGGCACGGCGGGCGCGCTGCCGGCTTGCCGGCGTGCGCGGCGCCGGTTGGCGGGGCCGCGGCGCGCGCGGGTGGCGTCGGTCGCGGCGGCACGGCTGCCTCGATTCGTGCCACGCCTGTTCGCGGTCGCCGGCCGGTAGATAGGCCGGCCGGAATCCGTTTCGGCCGTTTCACGATGTGACCCTGCGCGCCGTGAGCGAGACAGCGGCTCCGCGACGCGTCCACCTCTCGCTCCGGCCGATCCGCGTGATCCCGCTGCGGCTTGCACGTCGGGTCGAGCCGATCCGGCTGGACGACCCGCACGCGTCCCCGTCGTACTCCGAATCATCCAGTCTGCCATCCCGACACCGGCGCCATCTTGTCTCGGCCCATCGCACCCCCTTCCTCGACAACGACAATGCACGTCGAAAATTCCCGCGCGGAATGACGAGACGCTGATCTGCTTCGGCGAGTTGCCACCGGGCCACCGTAGCATGGCTGGGTTGCCGGTTCACACGGCCGCCGATGGCCGGCAACTCGTCAATCGGGTCGGAGGGCAAACAGGATGTGTCCGCAACCAGTATTTGAATCCAGTCAGCTTCACCGGATCGCGCATGCCGGACCTTGAGCGCGTGGTCGACGTCCCGGTGCGTCGAAGCCGGTTCGATCCGGACACGCACGACGGCCCCGTCGTCGCGGTGCGGCCGGACCTGAAGCAGATCCAGGCTGCGCCGCAGCCGCATTTCCATCGCAAGGGTCAGCTCGTCGTCACGCGCCGCGGCTCGGTGACGTGCCAGGTCGAGAGCGGCATCTGGCTGGTGCCGCCGAATTTCGGCGTGTGGATTCCGCGCGGCATGCTGCACAGCAGCCGTGTCTCGTCGGGCGGCGAAGTGCTGATGCTGTTCCTCGAGCCCGATGTCGCCGCGATGCCCGACACCTGCTGCACGCTGACGCTCAGCGCGCTGGTGCTGGAGCTGATCTGCCATCTCGCGAAGCAGTCCCAGCACTACGCCAGCGACAGCCCGACCGGAAGGCTCGCGGTGGTGCTGGTCGAGCAACTGGCGACGATGCCGGTGGAGTATCTGCATGTGCCGATCTCGTCGAATCCTCGCCTGCGCAGGATCGCCACCGAACTCGCGGCGGACCCGGCGAACCGGCGCACCGCGGCGCAGTGGGCGGCGCGCGTCGCGCTGAGCGAACGCAGCCTGTCCCGGCTGGTGATCGCCGAGACCGGCATGACGTTCGGCCGCTGGCGCCGCCAGTTGAGGCTGATCGTGGCGCTGCAGAAGCTGTCCGTGGGTACCCCGGTCCAGCGCGTCTCGGAAGACCTCGGCTACGAATCGGTCAACGCGTTCATTGCGATGTTCAAGAGCGTGTTTGGCCGTACGCCCGGCCACTTCTTCCGGCGCGAACGATGCGACGGCCGGATCGACGGGCGCTCGACCGACGATTGACGGACGCTCGACGAGCGGCCGACAGGGCGGTGGCGATAGCGCGGCGCTTCGTGCGCGAGACGCATCACGGGTGCCTTCATGTGCGACCTGAAAACACCAGGCAGCGTGCCGATCGCGAGATGATCGGCGCGCTGCCCGGCACGCCCGCACCGTGCCGGTGCCGGCTAACGTGTCGCTCGATGAGCGAGGGCGGCGGGCCGGTTCGCCTGACCGGTGGCGTGACCCCGCCGTGCCGGCGCGCGGCCCGGAAGCCGCGCGCGTTGGGGAGGGACGGCGAGGCTCAGGCGACGCGCAGCACGTTGAGTCCGAGCTGGTCGGCGATCCAGGCGATCGCCTTCTGGGCCCGCACGCTGTTGCCATAGGTATCGAGCGGCGGCGAGAACGCCGCGATCGCGAGCCGGCCCGGCGCCACCGCCACGATGCCGCCGCCCACGCCGCTCTTGGCCGGCAGGCCGACGTCGTAGAGCCAGTCGCCGCTGGTGTCGTACATGCCTTCCATCGCCATTTCGGCCAGCAGCTTCGGCACGTCGCGGCCGTCCAGCAGGCGCGTGCCCGACACCGGGTGGACGCCGTTGTTCGCCAGCACGCCGCCCATCATCGCCAGGTCGCGCGCGGTTAGGTTGACGGAGCAGGCCCTGGTGTAGACGTCGCAGGCCTCGATCGGATCGGAATACATGTAGCCGGCGCTCTGCAGCAGGTAGGCGATCGCGCGGTTGTGCTGATTCGTTGCCGCTTCCGACTGATAGACGGCGGCGTTCAGCGACAGGTCCGCGCCCGCGAAGCGCTTCATGTTGGCGAACACCTTGCTCCAGCGCTCGCTCGCGCTGCCGGCCGCGACGAAGCTGACCGTCGCCATCGCGCCGGCGTTCACGAGCGGGCTCAGCGGCTTGCCGCCGTGCAGTTCGAGCGCCATCACGGAGTTGAACGGCAGGCCGGTGGCGCTCGCGCCGAGCTTGTCGCGCACGCGATCGGCGCCGCGCTCCGCCATCACGAGCGCGAGGTTGAACACCTTGGCGATCGACTCGATCGCGAACGGCGTGTTCGCGTCGCCGGCCGTCGCGACGCCGCCGTGGCGGTCCACGATCGCGATGCCGAACAGCTGCGACGGCACGCCCGCCAGGTACGGAATGTAGTCGGCGTTCTTGCCGTCATGCTCGCCCGCGAAGCGCCGGTGCGCCTCGGTCACGAGCCGCTTCAGGTCGGCCGGGCCGGTTGGCGCGGCGCCCGGCGCGTCGGCATGCGCGCCGGCCGGCAGCGCGGCGAGCGGCAGCGCCGCGGCCGCGGCGAGGCCGGCGCCCGACCGGATGAACCGGCGGCGCGGCAGGGTGGCCTGCGCGGCGCTCCGGGGCTGAGTTTGAGGTTGCGATTGAAGCTGCGATTGATTCGTCATGTCTGCTGCAGGAACGCGTCCCGAACCTCGCCGCCTTCACGCGCCCGTCGACGGGCGGCGCGCGGGGGCGGCGCGTTCTTTCGGCGTTCATCCTGTGGAGGGTCCATCATCCGCAGCGCGTGGATCGCGAGGTGTCGCGTCACGCCGCTGCAGTCCATCCGGTCCGTCCGGCCGTGGCCGGACGGCCGGTTCCGCCCGGCCCGGGGGCGGCCGGACGCGATCGCGCGTTGCCGGCCGGCGGTGGCGTTTCGCTTACGCCGCGATCAAGCCGCGATCACGCATCGCCACGCGCCTGAACACGGTGCCGGGCCGGCCCCGCTCCGCTAGCGCGCGAGCACCATCGCGAAGTAGCCGAACACCGTGAGCAGCACGCCGGACACCGCGTAGCCGACCGGGAAGCCGATCCACGGCACGGTGCTGCTGATTTCCTTGGCGGCCTCGCGCGCCGGGCCGGAGTGGCTGCGCGCACCGGCCACGCCGCCCATCAGCACCGCCGGATTGATCCGGAACAGGTGCAGGCCGATGGCCCAGACGATGAACGGCGGGACCGTGCAGGCGACGAAGCCGAGCAGGAAGATCTTCAGCGCGGTGCCGCCGGTGAGCTGCGAGAGCAGGCTCGCGCCGGCGTTCACGCCGACGATCGCGACGAAGAAGATCAGCCCCATGTCCTCGAGGATGTTGCGCGCGGCGTTCGGCGTGTTGCCGAAGAAGCGCACGCGCGAGACCAGCGACGACACGATGATCCCCGACACGAGCAGCCCGCCCGCGTTGCCGAGCCCGACCGAGGCGCCGAACGCGGGGATCTGGATCAGGCCGATCAGGAAGCCGAGGATCATGCCGAGCGACAGCGTGAGCAGGTCGGTGGCGGTGTTGTGGTGCGCGAGGATGCCGAGCATCTCGCCGCTTTTCGCCACCGCGTCGCGCAGGCCCACCATCTGCAGCACGTCGAAGCGCTTCAACTGCGTATCGGGCCCGACCGGCATTGACTTGCCGCCGCGGATGATGTTCGTCAGCTGCACCTGGCCCGCCACCGCCGTATCGGCGAAATTGCGCAGCGTGTGTTCGCCGGCGCCCTTGCTCGTGACCACCACTTCGGCTTCGTCGAGCGGCACGCTGAGCACCTGCGCGTCCGGCACCTCGGGGCCGATCAGGCCCATGTGGCTGGTCAGGTCGGCGAGCCGGCCGCCGAGCGCGATCACGTCGCCGGCATTCAGCGTCAGGTCGGCGCCGGCGCCGAGCAGCGCGTTGCCGCGCTCGACGTTGACGATCTGGTATTCGCCGAAGCGGCGGCGGAAATCGGCGATCGTCAGGCCGTGCAGCTTGTCGTTGACGAGCCGGTAGGCGCGGATGCCGAACGGCCGGAAGCCGTACAGCTCGGCGTCGTCCACGTTCGGCACGCCGTGGACGATTTCGTACTCCTTCGCGGCCTTGCGCGCGTCCACGCCCCACCAGCGCGGCAGGTACTTGCAGATCAGGATGATGCCGACGGTGCCCCAGATATACGAGATCCCGTAGGACAGCGCGATCATCGCCGTCGCGCCGGCCTGGGTGGTGCCGGGCGGCAGCGGCACCACGCCCGAGGTGATCGCGGTTTCCGCGGAGCCGATCGCGGCCGACATGGTCTGCGAACCGGCCAGGATGCCGCCAGCGGCGCCCACCGGCAGATGCAGCCAGCGAGAGCCCGCCACGATGATGCCGAGCCCGAGCACCGACGACAGGATCGCCAGGACGATGAATTTCGGCCCGTCGTCCTTGAGGCTGTTGATGAACGACGGCCCGACGCGCAGCCCCACCCCGTACATGAACAGGTAATAGAACAGGCTCTTGGTGAAATCGTCGAGATGCAGCATCACGCCGTAATGCGAGGCCAGGGTGGCGACGCCGCAGCCGACGATGATCGAGGCCGCCACGGCGCCGAGCGCATAGCCTTTGATCGACCAGTGCCCGACCCATACCGCGATGGCGACCACGAAGAACAGCAAAATATAAGGATTGCCGTTCAGGAAGGTAAAGAAGTGAACCATTTTCGCTCTCCACTGCGATCCGGATAGCGCGACGCCCGGTTGACGGCGGGATTGACCTGCAAAAGGGAATGCGCCGATCGGCGCGCAATCACGGGCGTCGCAATGCGATATCACGTCAACGCGATGACGTCGTTTCAGTTGCCTTGAAGATATTCAATGGCTTTATGCAGGTCATCGAGCAGGATCTTGATCAGGTCGCGGCTGATGCCGTGGCGTATCAGGACGCGTTGCACGATCACGTCCTGGCGGTTGGCCGGCAGCGGATAGGAGGCGATCTGCCAGCCGCGCATGCGCATGCGGTCGGAGAGGTCGTAGAGCGTGAAGCGATGGTCGATGCCGTCCTTCAGGCGATAGCAGACGGCCGGCAGGCCGCCGCGGCCGTCGTAGACGAGTTCGAGCGGTCCGAGCCTGGCCACTTCGGCGGCCAGCCACTGGGCCGTGTCGCTGCAGGCCTGCTGGATGCCCGTGTAGCCTTCCCGGCCGAGCCGCAGGAAGTTGTAGTACTGCGCGATGATTTCGCCGCCCGGACGGCTGAAGTTCAGCGCGAAGGTCGCCATGTTGCCGCCGAGGTAATCGACGTAGAAGATCAGGTCTTCCGGCAGTTCCTGCTTCGAGCGCCAGACGGCCCAGCCCACCCCGAGCGGCGCCAGGCCGTACTTGTGCCCGGACGCGTTGATCGACTTGACGCGCTCGATCGAGAAGTCCCATTCGAGGTCGGGCTGGATGAACGGGGCGACGAAGCCGCCGCTGGCCGCGTCGACGTGGATCGGGATGTCGAGCCCGAGTTCGCGCTGCATCGCGTCGAGCTCGGCGGCGAGCGCCGCGACCGGCTCGTAGATGCCGGTGAAGGTAACGCCGAGCGTCGCGACCACGCCGATGGTGTTCTCGTCGCACAGCTCGCGCAGGTCGGCCGGCGTGATGCCGAGGCCGTCGCCGTGCAGTGGCGCCTCGCGGATCTCGACGTCGAAGTAGCGCGCGAACTTCTTCCAGCAGATCTGCACCGGGCCGCACACGAAATTGGGCCTGGCCGTCGAAAGCCCGGCCGCCTCGCGGCGCTGTTTCCATTTCCATTTCAGCGCGAGGCCGCCCAGCATGCAGGCTTCGCTCGAGCCGGTGGTGGAGCAGCCGATCGTGCCGAGCGGATCGGGCGCGTGCCACAGGTCGGCGATCATCGTGACGCAGCGGTTCTCGATCTCGGCCGTTTGCGGATACTCGTCCTTGTCGATCATGTTCTTGTCGATGGCATCGGTCATCAACTGCTGCACTTCCGGCTCGACCCAGGTGGTGCAGAACGTCGCCAGGTTCTGTTGCGAGTTGCCGTCGAGCAGCAACTCGTCGTGGATCAGGTTGTAGGCCACCGCCGGGGCCGTCGAAGTGTCAGGAATCCGAAGCGTCGGCAGCGGATGCTGCGACACGTGCGCCGAATAAATGCCGCCTAGTTCGCCATTGATCTCTCGCTCGGGTAATTCGATTTTCATATCGGGGTCCTTTGAAGGTGCGATGCGGGTGTCGTCCGGGCGACGGTGAATCGGCATCCTCGACCGCGTGGAGCCGGCAAACGCTCGTGATTCGCGTTCGTGATCGGGAATTGCCGATCCGGAATCGTCATTGGATGATTTTTTCCGCAGACGAAATGGCTGAAACCGGAATGGATATCCCTGGAATTGGCCATCCCCGTGCGGCCCTTGACGCAGCTCAATCGAAAAAGGGACCGATCGAGGCGGGCAGCGGTTTGGAAAATGTCGGAGCGGTGCGGCCGGACAGGCGGCGCGGTGGCGCAGGTGGCGAGGGCATGGGAGGGCCGGCACGGCGCGGCGAAAGCGAAGCCGGCGCGCGGGAAACCGGGCCGCCGGCTTGCCGGGCCGGCGATGGAACTTGTCACGCCCCGGGCGACTCGAACGGCGCTCCCGGGCCAGCCGGCACGCTTCCGGGCCGGCAGGGGGCAGGTAAACCCTGACGGGCAGCCGCGTTCCGGCCGTCGGGGGCCTGCGGCGGGGGGCGGGCGGGGCACGCGAAAAAACCGTGCTGGCTCGTCCTTGAATTTGTCAAACCGCGTCCATATAATTAGCACTCGCTGCACGAGAGTGCTAACAATTCGCCGCCGGCGATCGCCAGGCGGCATCCCTTAGTGTTCTTCAGTCTCATTCAAGAGAGGAGTGAAAATGAACCTTCGTCCTTTGCACGATCGCGTGATCGTCAAGCGCCTGGATCAGGAAACCAAGACGGCCTCGGGCATCGTGATCCCCGAAGCGGCAGCGGAAAAGCCGGATCAAGGCGAAGTGCTGGCGATCGGCCCGGGCAAGCGTGACGACAAGGGCGCTCCGATTGCGCTCGACGTCAAGGTTGGCGACCGTGTCCTGTTCGGCAAGTACGCTGGCCAATCCGTCAAGGTCGACGGCCAGGAACTGCTCGTGATGCGCGAAGAAGACATCATGGCCGTGGTCAACGCGAACTAAGCGTTCCCGCCGGTATCCATTCCCAAGAATTCAAGGAGTTAGAAGATGGCAGCTAAAGACGTCGTGTTCGGCGATTCCGCCCGTTCCAAGATGGTTGAAGGCGTGAACATTCTCGCCAACGCAGTGAAGGTCACGCTGGGTCCGAAGGGCCGCAACGTGGTGCTCGAGCGTTCGTTCGGCGGCCCGACGGTCACCAAGGACGGCGTGTCGGTCGCCAAGGAAATCGAGCTGAAGGACAAGCTCCAGAACATGGGCGCGCAAATGGTCAAGGAAGTCGCTTCCAAGACCAGCGACAACGCAGGCGACGGCACGACGACGGCAACCGTCCTCGCGCAATCGATCGTCCGCGAAGGCATGAAGTACGTTGCATCGGGCATGAACCCGATGGACCTGAAGCGCGGCATCGACAAGGCCGTCGCCGCGGCAGTGGAAGAGCTGAAGAAGATCAGCAAGCCCTGCACGACGAACAAGGAAATCGCCCAGGTCGGCTCGATTTCGGCGAACAGCGATTCGTCGATCGGTGACCGCATCGCCGAAGCGATGGACAAGGTCGGCAAGGAAGGCGTGATCACCGTCGAAGACGGCAAGTCGCTGGCCGACGAACTCGACGTCGTCGAAGGCATGCAGTTCGACCGCGGCTACCTGTCGCCGTACTTCATCAACAACCCGGACAAGCAAGTCGCCGTCCTCGACAACCCGTTCGTGCTGCTGCACGACAAGAAGGTGTCGAACATCCGTGACCTGCTGCCGGTGCTGGAGCAAGTCGCGAAGGCCGGCCGTCCGCTGCTGATCATCGCCGAAGACGTCGAAGGCGAAGCGCTCGCGACGCTGGTGGTGAACAACATCCGCGGCATCCTGAAGACCGTCGCCGTCAAGGCACCGGGCTTCGGCGACCGTCGCAAGGCCATGCTGGAAGACATCGCGATCCTGACCGGCGGTCAAGTGGTGGCGGAAGAAACCGGCCTCACGCTCGAGAAGGCAACGCTGGCCGAACTCGGCCAGGCCAAGCGCATCGAAGTGGGCAAGGAAAACACGACGATCATCGACGGCGCTGGCGAAGCCGTGAACATCGAAGCGCGCGTCAAGCAAGTGCGTGCGCAGATCGAGGAAGCGACCTCGGACTACGACCGTGAGAAGCTGCAAGAGCGCGTTGCCAAGCTGGCGGGCGGCGTGGCGGTGATCAAGGTTGGCGCCGCGACCGAAGTCGAAATGAAGGAAAAGAAGGCACGTGTCGAAGACGCACTGCACGCCACGCGCGCAGCTGTGGAAGAAGGCATCGTGGCCGGCGGCGGCGTCGCGCTGATCCGCGCACGCACCGCGATCGCGGGCCTGACCGGCGTCAACGCCGACCAGAACGCCGGCATCAAGATCGTGCTGCGCGCGATGGAAGAGCCGCTGCGCCAGATCGTCACGAACGGTGGCGAAGAGGCGAGCGTCGTGGTCGCGGCAGTTGCCGCCGGCCAAGGCAACTACGGCTACAACGCAGCGACGGGCGAGTACGTCGACATGGTCGAAGCCGGCGTGGTCGACCCGACGAAGGTCACGCGCACCGCGCTGCAAAACGCAGCTTCGGTCGCCGGCCTGCTGCTGACGACGGACGCTGCCGTTGCCGAACTGCCGAAGGAAGACGCACCGATGCCGGGCGGCATGCCGGGCGGCATGGGCGGCATGGGCATGGACATGTAATCGACTTCGGTCGATTGCATCGACGGGCGCGCAGCGATGCGCGTCCCGTCTGCCAAACAAAAAACCCGCAAGTGATTGCGGGTTTTTTGTCGTTTACGGCTCGGGTCGCGGCGCCGTCGCGCGTGGTCGGGCTTGTCTCGCCCGGCCCCGTTCAGCGGCGCGTCGTCAGTGGCGCGACGCGCCGAACGGCGGCGTGGCCGGGGCGGCGGGGGCGGCCGGCGCGTCCTCGTTGCTGCGCGCCCAGAAGAAGCGATCGGGCACCCAGGCGCCCATGCCGGGCCGAAACGCGTCGCGCGCGGCCTGGTAGAGATATTCCTGCGCCTCGCGCACGGCCTCGGGCGGTTCCTGGCCGTTCGCGAGCAGCGCCGCGATCGCGGTGCCGAGCGTGTCGGTCACGCCCATCAACCGATGCGGCGTGCGCTCCCACAGGTCCTGGCGGATCTGCCCCTCTTCGCCGTACAGCGTGTTGACGAGCCGGTGCGTGCCGGTCTCGGTCGCCAGGATGTATTCGCACCCCTGCGACAGCAGATGCGCGATCGCGGCATCGAGGTTCGGGGCCTCCGCGTCGCCGTCGGGCTGCGCGAGCGCGATCAGCGTGGCATGGTCGGCCACCAGCAGCGTGGTCTGCGGCGCAAGCAGGTCCGCGATCGATTCGCGCAGATCGTCGGCGGCCAGCACGTGTTCGTCGTCGAGCGTGAAGTCAGGCGCGAGCACGAGCGGCACGCCGTCGTAGTCGGCCACCACCTCGGCGATCGCGCTGACCACTTCGGCACGCGCGGTCGCGCCGATCTTGAAGGCGGCCACGGGCATGTCCTCGAGCAGCATGCGGGCCTGCGCGACCACGGTGTCGGGATCGAGGCCGGTGACCTCGTCGCAGGACGCCGAATCGCGGACCGTGTAGCCCGTCAGCACCGACACGCCGTGGCAACCCATGCTCGCCAGCGTCAGCAGATCCGCCTGCAGGCCGGAGCCGCCGGTGGGATCGGACAGGCCGAATGTGAGGACGATCGGGGGGGCGTTGCTGGACATGAAAAATCGGGGAAAGAGATAACGATCGGGCGGCGCACCACGCGGGTGCGCCTCGCCGGTCATTATGCGGGGGAAAGCTGCGCGTGAAACGGTTTTTTTAATGAGATACAGCGCGCGGTGGCCCCGCCGGACCGCAGGCGCGCGGCCGTTTGCAGCGCTTCGCGGGCCCTCGCAGCTGCCGGCGGCGGCCGGGTGCGACGCCGCGCGAGATCGATGCGCGCGCAGCGGTCGCGCCGTCCCGGCCCGACCGTCCCCCTGCCGCATCTCGGAGCTAGGCAGCGCGGCCCTCCGCACGTTACCATCACGGCTCCCCAAACAACGCTATCCCTGCGCGGCGAACGATGGAATATAAAAGCTGGATGTGCCTGATCTGCGGCTGGATTTACGACGAAGAGGCGGGGTTGCCGGACGAGGGCATCGCCCCGGGTACACGCTGGGAAGACGTGCCGATCAACTGGACCTGTCCGGAATGCGGCGCGCGCAAGGAAGATTTCGAGATGGTTCAGATCTGACCGATCCGCGCCGCCTTTCGGCCGCGGGCCGGCGTGCCTGACGCGACGCCGGTCCGGCGGTATCCCGCACGGCTCCGGCCGCGCGGCATTTTCGTCTTCGCGTCGATGGTTGCGAGCCCATGACGACGTTCCCGGCCGCCGTGCCGATCCCCGATGCGCTGCCGAATCCCCGCGGTGGCGCGGTGCTGCTCGTCGAGGCGACGCTGGCCGAGGCCAGCACGGCGTCGGGCGAGGCGCTCGCGCGGGCGCTGCGCACCGGCGCGGCAGCCTTGCGCGACGCGGGCTGGCTGGCCGCGCAGCGTTATGCGCTGGCGCTGGCCGCCGCGTCGCTGGCCACCTCCACCGATGGCGCACCGGATCCGGTCGGCTTGCCGTGGCGCGACGCGCTGCGCGATTTCCGCTGGGCCGTCGCGCGCCGCAACCTGCGCGAGCTTGCCTGCTCGCCGGTGCTGCACGCGCATTACCGTGCGGCGTGCGCGTCGGCCGAGCCCGATCGCGCGCGGGCCGCGCGCGAGGTGCCGTTCGACGCGCTCGCGCTGGCCGGCCGCCCGGTGCCGCCGGCGCGGCTCGACGCGCTGCCGGCCGATCGCCTCGCGCATCTGCGCGCCGTCTACGAGGCCGCGCTGCTGATCGTGCTGCGCGAGCCCGACGCGCCGCCCGCGGCTGCGCTCGATGCGCTCGACGCCTGCCTCGCCGCGCTCGCCGGCAGCGATCCCTACGATTATTGGCGGCTGGCCCGCGCCTGCCTGCGCACGTTGCGCGGCACGGCCGGCACCGAGCTGCGGCGCTGGCTCGCGCGCGGCAACCTGCAACTGCGCGAGCAGGCCAACGGCGCGCGCGTGGCCGATGTGGCACTCGTGCGCGAGACGCTCGCGCTGGTCTGGCGCGAGCTCGCGCTGTACGGCGCCGCGGCCGAGGATGCGGCCGAGGTCGAGTTGCTGAACGACTACGGCCTGACGGTGGACTGGCACGTGGCCGGCTCGCAGGCATCGGAGATGCTCTGGGAGGCCGATGCCGCGCGCGCCGAGGCCGACGCGCTGCGTGATGCCGCGGCGATCCGCCAACTCGGCGTGGTCACCGTCAACGGCCACGCCTACGAGGATTTCCTGCAGACCGCCGACGCCTCGATGACGGAGCTGGCGGGTGATCCGGCCGCGGCCGGCACGACCCAGGCCTGGCGCGCGTCGGCCGCGGCCTATCGGGTCGGCGCCGCCGCGGCCGCGCTCGGGCTCGGCCAGACGGCGCTGCTGGCCGACGCGGTCGCGCTCGGCTGGCGCCGCATCACCCACGGTCATCCGCCCGGCGATGGCGGGGCGGCGCTCGCGGCCGGCTCCGACGCGCTGCGCGCGGCGCTCTACAAGATCGCGGCCGGCGTGGCGCCGCCCGATCTGGCGGCCGCGCGCGAGGCGCTCGGCACGGCGCTCGAGGCGGCCTGAGGCCGGCCTGGGCGCCGGCCCGGATGATGTCGTGTCCCCCTTATGTCCTGTGGCGGGCGCGCCACCGATCATCGATCTCCGACGGGCGGCGCGCGGTGCGGCCGGATCGATTGATTTTGGGGACGTTTCCGCCGATTGACGAACGATTCGCGACCGATTCGGCCGCATCGCCGATGATGGGCTTTTTGTGACGCGGCGCCACCGCGAGCCGCGACGCCGTTGCCGCGCGGCGAGCCTGCCGGTCGGCCCCGAACGCGTGATAGAGTGCGACGTGATCCGTCATATCGACCCTCGCGGCGGGCGGCGCCGGATGACATGGCGCC
Source organism: Burkholderia plantarii (assembly GCF_001411805.1). Taxonomy (NCBI): domain Bacteria; kingdom Pseudomonadati; phylum Pseudomonadota; class Betaproteobacteria; order Burkholderiales; family Burkholderiaceae; genus Burkholderia; species Burkholderia plantarii. Next base: position 827,669 of record NZ_CP007212.1, read on the forward strand.
GCTCGCTACCGCGCGGTCTTTGCTAAAATTCAAACCATGTCAAAGAGTTCCGATCGCATCAATCTCACCAACCAGTTCCTGATCGCCATGCCCAGCATGTCCGATCCGACGTTCTCCGGGACGGTGGTCTATCTTTGCGATCACAGCGAGCGCGGCGCGCTCGGCCTCGTCATCAACCGTCCCACCGACATCGACCTCGAATCGCTGTTCAACCGCATCGACCTCAAGCTCGAGATCGAGCCGTTGCTGCACATCCCCGTCTATTTCGGCGGCCCGGTGCAGACCGAGCGCGGCTTCGTGCTGCACGAGCCGGTGGAGGGCAGCGCCTACAGTTCGTCGATGACGGTCGAGGGCGGGCTCGAGATGACGACCTCGAAGGACGTGCTCGAGGCGGTCGCGTCGGGCAGCGGCCCGAAACGCTTTCTGCTGACGCTCGGCCACGCTGGCTGGGGCGCCGGCCAGCTCGAGGACGAAATCTCGAAGAACGGCTGGCTGACCGTGGCGGCCGATCCGCGCATCGTGTTCGACACGCCGGCCGAGGAGCGCTTCGAGGCCGCGCTCGGCCTGCTCGGCGTGTCCTCGACGATGCTCTCCGGCGAGGCGGGCCACGCATGAGCGGTTCGAACGCGCGCGAGGCGACGCTGCTCGCGTTCGACTACGGCGAGAAGCGGATCGGCGTGGCGGTCGGCAATACGCTCACGCGCTCGGCCCGCGCGCTCGTCATCGTTCCCAACCTGAATCGCGACCATCGCTTCAAGGCGATCGGCGAGCTGATCGCCGAATGGCGCCCGGACGCGCTCGTGGTGGGCCTGCCGCTGCATCCGGACGGTACGCCGCACGAGATGACGCAGCAGGCCAAACGCTTCGGCAACCAGCTGAACGGCCGCTTCAACCTGCCCGTCAGCTGGATCGACGAGCGCTATTCGTCGGTCGAGGCGCGCGCCCAGCTGCGCGAGCGCGGTGCTAGAGCGAAAGGCGCCGCCGCGGCCATCGATGCCGAGGCCGCCCGCGTGATCCTTCAAACCCATCTCGACCAGTTGCCCGATCATCATGAGTTCCATTGACGCCGAAGCGCTCTACCGCGCGCTGCTCGCCCGGATTCGCGACGCCTGGGGCGAAGCCGCGTTCGCGGCGCCCGACGGCCCGGCGATCGCCGGCATTTACAGCGGCGGCGCCTGGCTCGCTGAGCGCCTCGCGCGCGACCTGAACGCGTCGGGCTTCGGCGTCGTCAACGTCGCGCTGCATCGCGACGACTACGCCAAGAAGGGCCTGCACAGCCAGGCCAGCCCGACCTCGCTGCCGTTCGAGGTCGAGGGGCGCCGCATCCTGCTCGTCGACGACGTGCTCTACACGGGCCGCACCGTGCGCGCCGCGCTCAACGAGCTCTACGACTACGGCCGTCCCGCCGCCGTCGAGCTCGCGACGCTGGCCGACCGCGGCGGGCGCGAGCTGCCGGTGGCGGCGCGCTTCGTCGGCGGCACGCTCGACGTGCCGGCCGGCGCGACGCTCGTGCTCACGCGCGACGCGGCGCTGCGCTTCACGTTCGATCTCGAGGCGAGCTCGCACTGAGCGCGCCTCATCCGGTGCCCGCGGCACGCGAAGCCGTGCCGGGGCGCCAGCTACCTGGCAACACGCTGGAATCACGCACACCATGACGACCGACACCTCCGGCCGCGCCGGCACCCCCGCCGCGGCTGCGTCCACCGAGCGCTTTCGCTACGGCTTCCTGAAGGGCAACCCGCAGCTCACCAAGAACGGCGAGCTCAAGCATCTGCTGTCGATCGAGGGCCTGCCGCGCTCGATCGTCACGCACATCCTCGACACCGCGGACCGCTTCGTCAGCGTGACCGACCGCGAGGTGAAGAAGGTGCCGCTGCTGCGCGGCAAGTCGGTGTTCAACCTGTTCTTCGAGAACTCGACGCGCACCCGCACCACCTTCGAGATCGCCGCCACGCGCCTGTCGGCCGACGTGCTGAACCTGAACATCAACGCGTCGTCGACGAGCAAGGGCGAATCGCTGCTCGACACCATCAACAACCTCTCGGCGATGCATGCCGATCTGTTCGTGGTGCGCCATGCCTCGAGCGGCGCGCCGTACCTGATCGCCGAGCACTGCGCGCCGCACGTCCACGTGATCAACGCCGGCGACGGCCGCCACGCGCACCCCACCCAGGGGCTGCTCGACATGTACACGATCCGCCACTACAAGCGCGACTTCACGAAGCTGCGCGTGGCGATCGTCGGCGACATCCTGCACTCGCGCGTGGCGCGCTCGGACATCCATGCGCTGACCACGCTCGGGGTGCCCGAGGTGCGCGCGATCGGGCCGCGCACGCTGCTGCCGGGCGGGCTCGAGCAGATGGGCGTCAAGGTCTTCCACAATCTCGACGAAGGCCTGAAGGGCGTCGACGTGATCATCATGCTGCGCCTGCAGAACGAGCGCATGAGCGGCGCGCTGCTGCCCTCGGCGCAGGAGTATTTCAAGAGCTGGGGGCTCACGCCCGAGCGGCTCGCGCTGGCCGCGCCCGACGCGATCGTGATGCACCCGGGGCCGATGAACCGCGGCGTCGAGATCGACTCGCAGGTGGCCGACGGCCCGCAGTCGGTGATCCTGAACCAGGTCACGTTCGGCATCGCGGTGCGCATGGCCGTGATGGGGATCGTCGCCGGCAACAGCGACTGATTGCGGCCGCGGGCCGGCGCCACGAGCCGCGCAGCGCGGCGGGCGCCGCCGTCCGGCCATCGAATTCCACGCATCCAACGCATTCACAGGCAGCGCATGAAGATTCATATCAAGGGCGGCACGCTGGTCGATCCGGCCGCCGGCACGCAGCAACAGGCCGACGTCTACCTCGCGGCCGGCAAGGTCGCCGCGATCGGCGCGGCGCCGGCCGATTTCCACGCGGCGAAGACGATCGACGCCACCGGGCTGGTGGTCGCGCCCGGTCTCGTCGATCTCTCGGCGCGGCTGCGCGAGCCCGGCAACGAGCACCGCGCCACGCTCGAGTCCGAGATGGCCGCGGCCGTGGCCGGCGGCGTGACGAGCCTCGTCTGTCCGCCCGACACCGATCCCGTGCTCGACGAGCCGGGCCTGGTCGAGATGCTCAAGTTCCGCGCGAGCAAGCTGCACCAGGCGCACGTCTATCCGCTCGGCGCGCTGACGGTGGGGCTCGGCGGCGAGGTGATCACCGAGATGGTCGAGCTGACCGAGTCGGGCTGCATCGGCTTCACGCAGGCCAACGTGCCGATCCGCGACACGCAGGTGCTGCTGCGCGCGCTGCAATACGCGAGCACCTATGGCTTCACGGTCTGGCTGCGCCCGCTCGACGCGTTCCTCTCCAGGGGCGGGGTGGCCGCGAGCGGCCCGGTCGCGTCGCGGCTCGGGCTGTCGGGCGTGCCGGTGTCGGCCGAAACCATCGCGCTGCACACGCTGTTCGAGCTGATGCGCGTGACGGGCGCGCGCGTGCATGTAATGCGACTGTCGTCGGCGGCCGGCATCGCGCTGGTGCGCGAGGCGAAGGCCGAGGGGCTGGCGGTGAGCTGCGACGTCAGCGCGAACCACCTGCACCTGACCGACGTCGATATCGGCTACTTCGACGCGCAGTACCGGCTCGATCCGCCGCTGCGCGCCGAGCGTGATCGCGAGGCGATCCGCGCCGGGGTGGCCGACGGCACGATCGACGCAATCTGCTCCGACCACACGCCGGTCGACGACGACGAGAAGCTGCTGCCGTTCGCCGAGGCGACGCCGGGCGCCACCGGCCTCGAGCTGCTGCTGTCGCTGACGGTGAAGTGGGCCAACGAAGCGAAGCTGCCGCTCGCGCGGGCGCTGAGCCACATCACCTCGGCCCCGGCCGACGTGCTGAAGCTGCCGGCCGGGCGTCTCGTGCCGGACGCGGTGGCCGACCTGGTGGTGTTCGATCCGGCCGCGCACTGGCAGGTCGAGCCGCGCGCGCTGAAGAGCCAGGGCCACAACTCGCCGTTCCTCGGCTACGAACTGCCCGCGCAGGTGCGCGCGACGATCGTCGCCGGCCAGCTCGCGTTCGAGCGTCGCTGAGCGGGAGCGCATCGTGAACCTGTTGCGCAAGCTGCGCCTGATCCTGCATCTGTTGCGCGGGATGGCGACCATCGCCCTGCATTTCGGCCGGGCCACGCCGGCGCGGCGGCAGGAACTGACGCGCCGCTGGACCGTGAAGATGCTGCGGCTCTGCGGGATGCGGCTCGTCGTCCATCACGACGAGGCGCGGCTCGATGCCGGCGCGCTCGTGATCGGCAACCACGTCTCGTGGCTCGACATCTACGTGATCAACGCGTGGCGGCCCACGCCGTTCGTCTCGAAGGCCGAGGTGCGCCAGTGGCCGGTGGTGGGCTGGCTCGCCGAGAAGCTCGGCACCATCTTCCTGCAGCGCGAGAAGCGCAGCGAGGCCAAGCGGATCATGCACGAGCTGGCCGAACGTCTGAACGGCGGCGAGCTGATGTGCGTGTTTCCCGAGGGCACCACCTCGAACGGGCTCGATGTGCTGCCGTTCCATTCGAACATGTTCCAGGCTGCGGTCGAGGCGGGGCGCCCGGTTCAGCCGCTCTGCATCATGTACGAGGACGCGCAGGGGCGGCAGTCGGTGGCGCCCGCCTACACCGGCAAGATGTCGCTGGGCACCTCGCTCGGGCGCGTACTGCGTGACGCGCCGCTGGTCGCGCACCTCTACGTCGGCGCGCCGATCGAGGCCGGTGACCGGCGCGAGCTCTCGGCGCGCGCGCGCGAGGCGGTCTGCGCCGCGCTGGCCGAGATGCAGGGCAACGCGGGCCAGCCGACGGCCGAGGCGCTCGCGCGGCTTGCCGTCGACGAACTCGCGGGGCAGCCGGGCGGGGCGGCGGCGCATGAAGCCGCGCCGACCGGCGTCGAGGCGGAGCCGGCCGCGCGCCGCGACGCCTGACGGCCGCGAGGGCGGGGCGCTTCGCCTTCACGGGCGAGCCCCGATCGCTCTTTGGGCGTCGTGGTCCGACCCCGGCCGCCGATAGTTCGATGCAATTGAACGCGTTGCGGCAACGCAACAGAAACGTGCCGGCCGTTCAGTCCCCGCCGGCGCCGCAGCCCTCGCAGGACACCTGCGTGACGCGGCGCGCGGCCGGGTCGTCGGCGAGTTCGACGGCCGACAGCTGGTTTCCCCACACGCATCCGGAATCGAGCGCGACCAGGTTGTCGCGCAGCATCAGCCCGAGCGCGGCCCAGTGACCGAACACGACGGTCACCTCGGCGCTGCGCCGGCCGGGCGCCTCGAACCACGGCAGATAGCCGTCCGGCGCAGCGCCGGGGCCGCCGTTGGCGCGGAACTCCATCGCGCCGTCCGGCGTGCAGAAGCGCAGCCGCGTGAGTGCGTTGAACGCCACGCGCAGGCGCTCGGCCTTCGTCAGGCCGTCCCGCCACTGGTTCGGCTCGTTGCCGTAGAGCTTTCGCAGCGTGTCGCGCCAGTCCGGCGCGCGCAGCGCGCGCTGCAGTTCGTCGGCGAGTTCGAGCACGAGCGTCACGTCCCATTGCGGCAGCAGGCCCGCATGCAGCATCAGCTTGCCCCCCTCGAAGTGAACGAACGGCCGGTGGCGGACCCAGTCGAGCAGATCCTCCGCGTCGGGTGCGTCGAGGATCTCGCCGATCGTGTCGCCGGGCTTGAGCTGCCGGATGCCGGCCGAGACCGCCAGCAGGTGCAGGTCGTGATTGCCGAGCACGGCCACCCGGCGCTCGCCGAGCGCGATCACCTCACGCAGCGTGGCAAGCGAGGCGGGGCCGCGGTTGACCAGATCCCCCGCGAACCAGAGCGGCCGGTCGGCTGACGGGGACAGGCGTGACAGCAACTGGCGCAACGGCGCGTGACAACCCTGGAGGTCGCCGAACGCGATGGGAACGGCCGTGCCGGATGCTAGGGTCATGGGCGTGACGTGATGATTTGACATTGCTTGACGAACTGCGGCACACGGTAACACAGGTTAATCCGGACTTCCTTGCGCGATTGGCGAGAGAAAATATCCCGCGAATTGTCTCTTTTTTGAGAAAAACGGGTGCGAAACATCATGCCTTTCGTCATTTGTCAAGCTGTTGCAAGTTGTTAGAAGCCCGCCTTTCAGGGGGGACTGGCCTTATAATTGCGCGCTTGCGGGGCGAGGTGCGACAAGGCTGCAAGGCAGTCCGATCGGCCTGCCGGGCTGCAGAACAACAGAACATTCGCGATTCGCGGGCGCACATTCCGGGAAGCCGTGGCGCCAGTCGACAACGCGGCGCGTATGGATCGTATTTCGACAAAAGGGATCCCATGATATTGGTGACGGGCGGTGCCGGTTTTATCGGCGCCAATTTCGTGCTGGACTGGCTCGCGCAATCCGACGAGGCAGTGCTGAATGTCGACAAGCTGACGTATGCGGGCAATCTCGGCACGCTGAAATCGCTTCAGGATAATCCGGCGCACGTATTCGCCCGCGTCGATATCTGCGATCGTGCGGCGATCGACGCGCTGCTGGCCGAGCATCGCCCGCGCGCGATCCTGCATTTCGCGGCGGAAAGCCATGTGGACCGCTCGATTCACGGGCCGGCCGATTTCGTGCAGACCAACGTGGTCGGCACCTTCACGCTGCTCGAGGCGGCGCGCCAGTACTGGAACACGCTCGAGGCCGACGCGAAGGCTGCGTTCCGCTTCCTGCACGTCTCGACCGACGAGGTGTTCGGTTCGCTGTCGGCGAGCGACCCGCAGTTCTCCGAAACCACGCCGTACGCGCCGAACAGCCCCTATTCGGCCACCAAGGCCGGTTCCGACCATCTGGTGCGCGCCTACTTCCACACCTACGGGCTGCCGGTGCTGACCACCAACTGCTCGAACAACTACGGCCCCTACCAGTTCCCCGAGAAGCTGATCCCGCTGATGATCGCCAACGCGCTCGCCGGCAAGCCGCTGCCCGTGTACGGCGACGGCCAGAACGTGCGCGACTGGCTCTACGTGGGCGACCACTGCTCGGCGATCCGCGAGGTGCTGGCAGGCGGCGTGCCCGGCGAGACCTACAACGTGGGCGGCTGGAACGAGAAGAAGAACCTCGACGTGGTGCATGTGCTGTGCGATTTGCTCGACACGCACCGGCCGAAGGCTGCCGGCTCGTATCGCGAGCAGGTGACGTTCGTCACCGATCGCCCCGGCCACGATCGCCGCTACGCGATCGACGCGCGCAAGCTCGAGCGCGAGCTCGGCTGGAAGCCGGCCGAGACGTTCGAGACCGGCATGGAAAAAACCGTGCGCTGGTACCTCGACAACCAGCCCTGGGCCGCCGAGGTCGCCTCGGGCGAGTATCGCAACTGGGTCGAGATGAACTACGCGCAGCGCGCGTGACGGAGGCGAGATGACACGCAAGGGCATCATCCTGGCCGGCGGTTCCGGCACGCGTCTGTACCCGATCACGCACGCGGTGTCGAAGCAGCTGCTGCCGGTGTACGACAAGCCGATGATCTACTACCCGCTGGCGACGCTGATGATCGCGGGGATTCGCGACGTGCTGATCATCTCGACGCCGCAGGACACGCCGCGCTTCGAGGCGATGCTCGGCGACGGCGCGCAGTGGGGCATGAACCTCGCCTACGCGGTGCAGCCGTCGCCGGACGGGCTCGCGCAGGCATTCATCATCGGCCGCGAATTCATCGGCAACGATCCGTCGACGCTGATCCTCGGCGACAACATCTTCTACGGCCACGATCTGGTCCGGCAGCTCGCGAGCGCGAACGCGCGCGAGGACGGTGCGACCGTGTTCGCCTATCACGTGCAGGATCCGGAGCGCTACGGCGTGGTCGAGTTCGATAGCGCGTTCCATGCGCTGTCGATCGAGGAGAAGCCCGCCAAGCCGCGCTCGAACTACGCGGTCACCGGGCTCTATTTCTACGACCGGCAGGTGTGCGACATCGCCGCCGACATCAAGCCGTCCGCGCGCGGCGAGCTCGAGATCACCGACGTGAACTCGCGCTACCTGCAGGCCGGCCAGCTCGACGTCGAGATCATGGGCCGCGGCTACGCGTGGCTCGACACCGGCACGCACGATTCGCTGATCGAGGCCGCGACCTTCATCGCCACGTTGCAGAAGCGTCAGGGGCTGGTGGTGGCGTGCCCCGAGGAAATCGCGTACCGGCACGGCTGGATCGACGCCGAGCAGGTGCTGAAGCTGGCGCAGCCGCTCGCGAAGAACGCCTACGGGCAGTATCTGAAGAATCTCTTGACGGACCAGGTGGCATGGCAATCCAGGTAACTCCAACCGCGCTTCCCGAGGTGAGGATCGTCGAGCCGAAAGTGTTCGGCGACGACCGCGGTTTCTTCTACGAAAGCTTCAACGGCCGCGAATTCGCCGAGAAGGTCGACCCGCAGGCGGTGTTCGTCCAGGACAACCATTCGCGTTCGGCGCGCGGCGTGCTGCGGGGCCTGCACTACCAGATCGAGCATGCGCAGGGCAAGCTGGTGCGCGTGATCGCGGGCGAGGTGTTCGACGTCGCGGTCGACATCCGCCGCGCGTCGCCGAACTTCGGCAAGTGGGTCGGCGTGATCCTGTCGGCCGAGAACAAGCGCCAGCTTTGGGTGCCGCCCGGTTTCGCGCACGGCTTCGTCGCCGTCAGCGAATCGGCCGAATTCCTCTACAAGACCACCGATTACTGGTATCCCGAGTTCGAGCGAAGCCTCCTCTGGAACGATCCGGTGATCGGCATCGAGTGGCCGCTCGACGGCGAGCCGGTGCTGGCCGCGAAGGATGCGGCCGGCGTCCTGCTCGCCGACGCCGAGGTGTACGCATGAGGGTGCTCGTCACCGGCCGCAACGGCCAGGTCGGCTGGGAACTGGCCCGCGCGCTCGCGCCGCTCGGCGAGGTGGTCGCCTGCGATCGCGAGACCGCCGATTTGTCGCGGCCCGAGACGCTCGCGCCGCTGGTGGCCGAGGTCCGGCCCGGCCTGATCGTCAATGCCGCGGCCTACACGGCGGTCGATCGGGCCGAGGAGGAGGAGGCGCTCGCGCTGCGCGTGAACGGCGAATCGGTCGGCGTGCTGGCCGAGGCGGCCCGCAAGGCCGGCGCACTGCTGGTTCACTATTCGACCGACTACGTATTCGACGGCACGGCCGATCGTCCCTACACGGAGAGCGATCCGACCTCGCCCGTCAATGCCTACGGCCGCACCAAGCTGGCCGGCGAGCAGGCGATCGCGGCGGCCGGCGGCGACTGGCTGACGTTTCGCACCACCTGGGTCTATGGCGTGCGCGGTCGAAACTTCCTGCGCACGATGCTGCGACTGGCGGGAGAGCGCGAAACCATGCGGGTGGTGGCCGACCAGATCGGTACCCCGACTTCGGCGCGGATGATCGCCGAACTGACCGCGCATGCCGCCGCGCAAGCAATGCGCGAGCGTTCGGCAGGTCATTTCGAATCGGGCCTGTTCCACATGACGGCTGCCGATCAGACTTCCTGGCACGGCTTTGCCTCCACGATCGTCGATTCGGCTCGCGCAACCCGCGGTGACGCGATCAAGGTACGCACCATCGAGGCGATCGATTCGGAGGCCTACCCGACGCCGGCACGCCGTCCGGCATGGTCGGTGCTCGACAACGGCCGTTTCGATCGGCGTTTCGGGCTGACTCGGCTCGACTGGCGCCGCGCGCTGGCGCTCGTGATGGACGATCTCGCGGAACATTGACGCGCGCTCCGGTTGATGTTGATCAGATCGCGCAACACGGCGCGCCTGACCGATGCGGTGCCGGCCCGGCTGCGTTTCGCGTCGCCTGCCTGCGCGCGATCGCCGAATGTCTTCCGCGGGCCCCGTTCGAACCGAGGCGTCGAACCGCGCGAGCATGCGCGTGACTTGACGGCCGGCAGGTGGACGTCGGCTATCATGGCGCTGCGTCATCGCGTGGCCGCGGCCCGGCGAGCGGCGCGTGCAGGAGCCCAAAAACGGCGGCTGGCCGCGCGATGCGAGGTTTCGCATCCCGGCAGGGCCAAACCGATGCGGCGGGCCGAAGCCCGGCGTCCGCGCCGGTCCGGCCGGGCGTTGCCGCGGCCTGCTGTCGAATGCGATAGCGCCGGCCATCATTTGAATACGTCACCCACACTTGGCATCCGAATCCTTCACTCCCGCATTGCATCCGGTTCCGCCATCCGGCGATGAGCGCTGGTCGGTCTCGATCGTGACCTACCATCCCGAGCGCGCGACCATCGCAAGCACGCTCGCGCATCTGCTCGAAGCCTGCCGCGTCTGGCAGTCGGAGCGCGGCGGCGGGATCGAACTCTATCTCGTCGACAATGGCGGGCTGCCAGACCTGGCCGAGCCGATCGCGGCGCTCGAGCGCGCCGGCGTCGCCTGTACCCTGCTCTCGGGGCACGGCAATCTCGGTTACGGGCGCGGCCATAATCTCGCGATCGAGCGCGCGCGCGGCCACTGTCACCTGGTGCTCAATCCCGACGTCGATCTCGATCCCGATACCCTGGTGCGGGCTGCCGAGTTCCTCGACGCGCATCCGCAGGTCGGCCTGCTCGCGCCGCGAACCTATGACGGCGAACTGCGGCTCCAGTACCTGTGCCGTCGTTATCCCGCCTTGCTCGACCTGTTCGTGCGCGGCTTCCTGCCGGGTTCGCTGCGCAGGCTGTTCGCGCGCCGTCTCGCACGCTACGAGATGCGTGACCAAATCAACGACACGGACATCGTCTGGGAGCCGCCCATCGTCAGCGGCTGCTTCATGCTGTTCCGTACCGACCTGCTGCGTCGGCTCGGGGGCTTCGATCCGCGCTACTTCCTCTATTTCGAGGACTACGACCTCAGTGTCCGCGCCGGCCGGCTTGCGTCGATCGCGTATGTCCCCTCGGTGCGGATCATCCATCACGGCGGCGGTGCTTCACGCAAGGGCTTCGCCCATATCCGGATGTTCCTGGCCTCGGCCTTCCGGTTCTACCATCGTTTCGGCTGGAAGTGGCGATGAACAGGATTCTCGTGACCGGAGCAAACGGCTTCGTCGGCCGCGCCACCTGCCGCGCCTTGCTGGCCGGAGGCCATGCGGTGACGGGGCTGGTCAGGCGCCCGGGCGCCTGCGTTGACGGGGTCAGCGAGCGGTGCTTCGACGGCATCGACTTCGACGGGCTCGCCGAGGCAGACCTGCCCGAGGTCGACTGCGTGATCCATCTCGCGGCCCGCGTGCATGTGATGAACGACAGCGCCGCCGATCCCGAGCTGGCGTTCCGGGCGACCAATCTGACGGGAACGCTGCGCGTCGCGGAGGCCGCGCGCCGCCGCGGAGCACGGCGTTTCGTGTTCGTGAGCAGCGTGAAGGCGCTTGCCGAAGGCGATGACGGGACGCCGCTGTCCGAGGACACGCCGGCGAGACCGCTCGATCCCTACGGGCGTTCGAAGCGCGATGCCGAACTCGCGTTGCAGCAATGGGGCAAGGACAGCGGGATCGAGGTGGTGATCGTGCGTCCGCCGCTCGTCTATGGACCCGGCGTTCGCGCCAATTTCCTTCGCATGCTCGACGCCGTGGCGCGTGGCGTGCCGTTGCCGCTCGGCTCGGTTCGCGCGCGCCGGAGCCTCGTCTACGTCGACAACCTGGCGGATGCGCTGCGCTGCTGCGCGACCGACCCCCGGGCGACGGGATGCTTTCACGTCGCGGACGACGACGCGCCGACGGTGGCCGAGCTGCTGCGCATGGTGGCCGTGGAACTGGGTCGCCCGGCGCGCCTCGTGCCGTTTCCGGTCGGCCTGCTGCGCGCGATCGGCCGCTTGACCGGGCGCGCCGCTCAGGTCGATCGCCTGGCCGGCAGCCTGCAACTCGATACGCGCCGGATCCGGCGGGAACTTGGCTGGCAGCCGCCCTGCACGACCCGACAGGGGCTCGCCGCGACGGTTGACTGGTACCGCTCACGAAATCATCGGACATGACAGACATGCTTCTTGCGTTGCCCTTCGCGTGGCAGGTGGTGCTGGTTGCAGTCCTGGCCGCCGTGATGTCCACGGCGATCCTGCGCCTGCTGCTGAGCACCGGATGGGCATGGCGGCTCGCCACCGACATTCCGAACGCGCGCTCGCTGCATACTCGCCCGATTCCGCGCGTCGGCGGCTGGGGCATCGTGCCGGTGGTGGTCGTGGGAATCCTGGCGCTTGCGCCGCGTCTCGCCCTGATTGCGCTGGCGGCGGCGGCGCTGGCGGCGCTCTCGCAGATCGACGATCGGCGCGGCCTGCCCGCGCGGGTTCGCTTTGCCGCCCATCTGGGCGCGGTGGCGGTGTTGCTGGTCGTCTATCCGGCCGCCGCGCCCTGGTGGCTGGTTGCCATCGGGTTCCTGATGGTCTGGCTGATCAACCTGTACAACTTCATGGACGGCGCGGATGGCCTGGCCGGCGGCATGGCGCTGTTCGGTTTCGGAGCCTATGCGGCCGCCTCGTTCGCTGCCGGGCCGGGCGCGGCAGCGGATCTCGCCTTGGCATCGGCGAGCGTCGCCGGCGCGGCCGCGGGCTTCCTGCTGCTCAATTTCCATCCGGCACGACTGTTCCTTGGCGATGCCGGCTCGATTCCGCTCGGTTTTCTCGCCGGGGCGCTCGGATATTGGGGCTGGCGCGAGGCTGTCTGGCCGATCTGGTTTCCGGCCATGGTGTTTGCACCCTTTATCGCGGATGCATCTGTAACATTATTGAGACGTTTGTTACGCAGTGATAAGTTCTGGCAGGCGCACCGCGAGCATTATTATCAGCGCATGATCCGCTCGGGCACGAATCATCGCCGGACCGCGCTTTACTGGTATGCCGCGATGCTTGTCGGCATAATCATCGCCCTGAGAGCACTGACCTGCAGTCCCCTGATCCAGTGGATCCTGTTTGTCGGATGGTATTGCGTGATTGCATGCACCGGCTTGATCATCGATCTGCGCTGGCGCCGGGTGCTGGATAACGCCAACAACAATTTCTGAGGTGCCGTGTCGATGTTGCGACGCAAAGCATCGTGGCTTTCGCTGAGCGCGTTCCTGTTCGACCTGCTGGCGGTCGCCACCACGTGGCTCTTTTCCTATCTGATCCGCTTCAACGGTAGCGTGCCCCCCGATTTCCTCCACGGCGGCCTGCTCGCGCTCGCCTGGGTGCTGCCCGTCTACGCCGTGCTGTTCCGCGCCCTCGGCCTCTACCGCGGGCTCTGGGTGTTCGCGAGCCTGCCCGATCTGCTGCGGATCTCGAAGGCGGTGGTGGGCGGCGGCGGCATCGTGATGGCCTGCGCGGTGATGTTCCAGCCCGCGCCGATCATCCCGCGCTCGGTGCTGCTGCTCTCGCCGATGCTGCTGTTCCTCGTGATGGGCGGCGCGCGCGCGCTGTACCGCGCGACCAAGGAGTTCTATCGCTACGGCGGCCTCGTCGGCCAGGGCAAGCCGGTGCTGGTGCTCGGCGCCGGCGGCGCCGGCGCGAGCCTCGCGCGCGAGCTGTCCCGCTCGGGCGAATGGCGGCTGGTGGGGCTGCTCGACGACGAGCCGGCCAAGCGCGGCCGCGAGGTCTACGGCTATAAAGTGCTCGGCCCGATTTCCGAACTGCCGCGCTGGGCCGAGGCGATGAAGGCCGAGCACGTGATCATCGCGATGCCGGCGGCCTCGGTGGAAGTGCAGCGCCGCGTCGCTACGCTGTGCGTGCGCGCCGGCGTGAACGCGTTGGTGCTGCCGTCGCTGACCACCATGCCGGGCCAGGGCATCCTCTCGCAGGTCCGCCAGATCGACCTCGAGGACCTGCTCGGCCGCGAGGAGGTGACGATCGACACGGCGCACGTCGACGCGCTGCTGCACGATCGCGTGGTGATGGTGACGGGCGCGGGCGGTTCGATCGGCTCCGAGCTGTGCCGCCAGATCCTGCGCTTCTCGCCCGCCCAGCTGATCGCGTTCGACCTGTCCGAGTTCGCGATCTACCGGCTCACCGAGGACCTGCGCGAGCGCTTCGGCGACAGCCGCGTGGTGCCGATCATCGGCGACGCCAAGGATTCGCTGCTGCTCGACCACGTGATGGCGAGCCACGCGCCGCACATCGTGTTCCACGCGGCGGCCTACAAGCACGTGCCGCTGATGGAGGAGCTCAACGCGTGGCAGGCGCTGCGCAACAACGTGCTCGGCACCTACCGCGTGGCGCGCGCGGCGATCCGGCATGGCGTGCGCCACTTCGTGCTGATCTCGACCGACAAGGCCGTCAACCCGACCAACGTGATGGGCGCGAGCAAGCGGCTCGCCGAGATGGCCTGCCAGGCGCTGCAGCAGACCAGCCCGAACACGCAGTTCGAGACGGTGCGCTTCGGCAATGTGCTCGGCAGCGCCGGCAGCGTGATCCCGAAGTTCCAGCAGCAGATCGCCAAGGGCGGCCCGGTTACCGTCACGCACCCCGAGATCACGCGCTTCTTCATGACGATTCCCGAGGCCTCGCAGCTGGTGCTGCAGGCGTCGAGCATGGGGCGGGGCGGCGAGATCTTCATCCTCGACATGGGCGAGCCGGTGCGCATCGTCGACCTGGCGCGCGACCTGATCCGCCTCTACGGCTTCGACGAGCAGCAGATCCGCATCGAGTTCACGGGCCTGCGGCCCGGCGAGAAGCTCTACGAGGAACTGCTCGCCGACGACGAGACCACCACCCGCACGCCGCATCCGAAGCTGCGCACCGCGAAGGCGCGCGAGGTGCCCGACCACCTGCTCGACGAGCTGCTGCCCTGGCTGATGCAGCATCGCGTGCTTGGCGACGACGAGGTGCGCCGCGACCTGCGCCGCTGGGTGCCGGAATACCAGCCGGCCTGCGGCCCGACGCTGCAGAGCATCGCCGGCGGCGGCGCGCAGCAGGCCGGCTGAGGTCGCTCGAGGCGACGACACACCAACGAAAGGCGCTCGAATGAGCGCTTTTTTTCATGGTCGATCACGACACCAAACCGCACGGCGAACGCACGCCATGACGGCCGCGCGGCCCCCGTGCCTCAGTGGTGACGGCGCGCGCGCTGCTTGCGGACCACCAGCCAGCGTGGCACGCGAAAACGCACGATGCTGACGTAGAGCCACACGTAGGTGAACGCGAACACCAGCACGAACGCGAACAGGTGGACCGTGTGCCGCCAGAACAGCGTGGCCGGGATCACGGCCACGAGGCAGAGCAGCCACAGGTAGGGCGAGGTCAGCGAATTGCGGCGCGTCAGGTCGTGCGCGGCGCGCGTGCCGACGGCCCAGCGCATCAGCCGCTTGTAGACGAGCATGTGCAGGTGGACGCCGTCGGGGATGCCGGGCGAGATGCCGCGCACGAATTTCTTCCGGTAGATCGAGAAGCAGGTCTCGAAGATCGGGTACATGAACAGCAGCACCGGATACCAGGCCGACACCTCGCGGTGCTGCATCACGAGCAGGATCGAGAGCTCGCCGAGCATGAAGCCGATGAAGTAGGCGCCGCCGTCGCCGAGGAAGATCAGCCCGGCCGGGAAGTTCCAGATGAAGAAGCCCATGATCGCGCCCATCATCACGAGCGAGGCCGACAGCACGGTCGGATCGGACACCTGGAACGCGACGTAGGCGAGCGAGGCGAACATCATGAACGCGACCATCGAGGCCAGGCCGTTGAAGCCGTCGATGATGTTGACGGCGTTGGCGAGCGCGGCCACGGCCAGCACCGTGACCACGGCCGAGATTGCCGTGTAGCTGAGCAGGAAATCGAGCGGCGGCACGCTGATGCGCGTGATCGCCACGCCGACCAGCGCGAACGCGATCGCGGCGGCGGCCATGGTGCAGATCAGGCGCGCGCGCGGCGAAACCTTCTTCGTCAGGTCCTCGACGAGTCCCGAGGCGAACGCGGGTAGGCCGCAGGCGGCGAGCCCGGCGATGCTGCCGGCCACCGTCGGATAGCGCAGCGCGAGCGGCACGCAGCCGGCCAGCAGGCCCGCGACGATGCCGAGGCCGCCGACGCGCGGCACCGGGCGAACATGGAATTTCTGCACCCCGGCCAGGTCGCTGTCGATCGAGAATTTCTCGTGCAGATGCGCATAGCGGATGATGAGCAGCGTGACGAACAGGGAGGCGAGGAACGCGACGGCGAAACTGAGCATGGACGGGCCGGAGGGCGAGCGGGGCCGGCCGACGAGCCGGAAACGGGACAGCGGATTATACAGGACGCCCGGCCGGCCCCGAAAGCGCGGCCGGCTCGCGTTTCCCTTGTGGGACAAGGACTTGCGGGGAATTGCGGAGACTGGCGAGGGCCGGCGAGGGCCGGCGGGGGCGAGGCGCGGCGGCCCGGCGCGCGGGCGGCGCGACCGATTCCGTCCGGACCGGCCGCGCCGCCCGCGTGGGTCAGGCGAAGCCGCGCGGGTTCTTCTCCTGCCAGCGCCAGTGGTCGGCACACATGCGCTCGATGCCGTACTCGGCGCGCCAGCCGATCAGCTCGGCCGCGCGGGCCGGGTCCGCATAGCACTCGGCGACGTCGCCGGGCCGGCGCGCGACGATCTCGTAGGGCACCTTGCGCCCGCTCGCGGCCTCGAACGCGCGCACGATGTCGAGCACGCTGTAGCCGCGCCCGGTGCCGAGGTTCACCGTGAAGCTCGCATCGCGCTGCCGCAGCGCGTCGAGCGCGGCGAGGTGGCCGCGCGCCAGGTCGACCACGTGGATGTAGTCGCGCACGCCGGTGCCGTCGGGCGTCGGGTAGTCGTTGCCGAACACGCGCAGGCGTTCGAGCTTGCCCACCGCGACCTGCGCGACGTAGGGCATCAGGTTGTTCGGCAGGCCGGCCGGGTCCTCGCCGATCAGGCCGCTTTCGTGCGCGCCGACCGGGTTGAAGTAGCGCAGCGTCGCGATCCGCCACGACGGGTCGGAGATCTCGAGGTCGCGCAGGATCTGCTCGGCCATCAGCTTGGTCTGGCCGTAGGGGTTGGTGGCCGAGAGCGGGAACGATTCGTCGATCGGCGAGCGCTCGGGCACGCCGTAGACGGTCGCCGACGAACTGAACACTACCTGCCTGACCTCGCGCGCGCGCATCACCGCGAGCAGCGAGAACAGGCTGTCGAGGTTGTTGCGGTAGTAGTCGATCGGCTTGGCCACCGACTCGCCCACCGCCTTGAGCGCCGCGAAGTGGATCGCGGCCGTGATCGGGTGCGCGTCGAACACCTTGTCGAGCGCGGCCTCGTCGCGCGCGTCGATCGGGTGGAATGCGGGCGCGCGGCCCGCGATCTCGGTGATCCGGTCGACGGCCACGCGCTTGCTGTTGACCAGGTTGTCGACGATCACGACGTCATAGCCGTGACCGAGCAGTTCGACAGCCGTATGCGAGCCGATGAAGCCCGCACCGCCCGTCACGAGGATGGTGCCTTTGTCACTCATGGTTGACCTCCGTCAGAGTGCCGTGCCCGTCAGCGCACGGATGGTTTCTCGATAGCGTTCGACGACGTTCGCCTCGTCGAACTCGCGCAACACTTTCTCGCGGCCGCGCTGCCCCATCGCGCGGCGCGCCTGGGCCGGCATCTCCAGCATCGCCGCCATCTTTTCCGCCAGGCTCGCGCTGTCGCGCGCGAGGCAGAGCAGGCCTGTCTCGCCGTCGGCCACCACGTCGCGGCAGCCGGGCACGTCGGTGGCGACGATCGGGCGGCACATCGCGGAGGCTTCCATCAGCGTGCGCGGCACGCCTTCGCGATACGACGGCAGCACCACGCAGTCGGCCGCCTCGATATGCGGGCGCACGTCGTGCGCCTCGCCAAGATACGTGATCAGGCCGTCGCGCACCCATTCGTCGACGTAGCGCTTCGACACCGCGCTCGGATTGTCGACGTCCACCGGCCCGAGCAGCGCGAAGCGCGCCTGCGAATAGCGCGGGCGCAGCGCGCGCGCCGCGTCGACGAACTCGCGCACGCCCTTGTCCCACAGCAGCCGGCCGATCAGCACGAACGTGAAGGTCGCGCGCTCGGGCAGCGGCGTGGCCGCGAACTGTTCGATGTCGACGCCTTCGCCGTGCAGCAGCCGCGCGCGCTCGGGATGCGCGAGCAGGCGCGAGGCCTCGAAGGTCGCCAGGTCGTCGCGGTTGAGGAACCAGACCTCGCGCGGGAAGCGGAACGCGAAGCGGTAGAGTTGCTTCGCGATCGAGGCCGCGCGGCTCTCGCGGATGAACACGTAGCCGAGCCCGGTGGTGACGGCCACCGACGGCACGCGCGCGAGCCAGGCCGCGATCGAGCCGTAGATGTTCGGCTTGATCGTGTAGTGGAACACCAGTTGCGGGCGCAACTCGCGATAGTGGCGGCGCATCGCGGCCAGCATCCGCAGATCCTCGAGCGGATCGGTGCCCTTCGAGGCCACCGGCAGCTCGACATAGCGGCAGCCCATCGCGACGAGCGGCTCGACGGTGCGATCGCGCGGCGCGAGCACCACCACCTCGGCGCCGCTCGCCACCAGCATGCGGATCAGGCCGTGGCGGTAGGTGTGGATCGCCCAGGCGGTGTTGCAGACGAGGACGATGCGCAGCGCGGAAACAGGACTCATGGGGCAGTAGTGAGAGGGAAACGGGACCGGCGCGTCAGGCGGGCGGGCGCGGCGCGAACGAGCGGCGCTTGAGCCGGTGCAGCAGCGCATACGGCGTGACGAGATGCAGAAGGTATTTCGCGAGGCCGCCCCAGTCACACGGGTTGCCCACGTCGAAATAACGCAGCACCAGCGCGAGCGTCGAGCGGATCTGGCGGCGGCGCTTCGTGGCGCTGATGCCGCCTTCGTTCAGTTCGTAATATAGGCCGAGTTCGGGCAGGTTCGCGCAATCGTAGCGTTCCATTAAGCGCAAAAAAATGTCCAGATCCTCGGCGGCCGGATATTTGATCCGATAGTTGCCGACCTCCACGACCCGGGCAATATCGAGCATCACCGACGGATGCACGAGCGGCGAGCGCAGGAAGCGCGTGCGGCGCAGCCGCGCCGGATCGGCGGGCGGCGTCAGCATGAAGAGCGGCCGGCCATCGCGCGCGACCACCTGCGCCCAGGTGCCGACGCAGGCCACGCGCGGGTGCGCCGCCAGGAACGCGCGTTGCTTCACGAGCCGGTGCGGCACGGCCAGATCGCCCGCGTCGAGGCGCGCGGCATAGCGCACGCCGCGCGCCGCGAGCGCGTCGATGCCGGCCGCGAGCGCGCGCTCGATGCCGCCGTTGCGCGGCATGCGCAGCACCTCGACGGTCAGGCCCGCGCGCGGGCGCGGCGCGATCGGCGGCGTGCTGCCGTCGTCCACCACCAGCACCCGCACGGGGGCCGGTTCGTCGAGCGAGTCGAGCGTGCGTTCGAGGTCGTCGTGGCCGTTGTAGGCGGGGATCAGCACCGCGACGTCGTCGAGCGCGCCGGCGGAAGCGGGAGAGGGCGTCATGGGCGCAGGCTCTGGCGAATGTAGTAGAAGTTGACCGAGGCGGCCGCGAGATAGCCGGCGGCGAGGCCGACCAGCGCGCCGTACAGGCCGAGCGCCGGGATCGCGAAGGTGTTGGCGAGCGCCGCCACGGCCAGCGCGAGCAGCCATTTCGCGAGCAGCACGAATTTCGCCTGGTATTTGAGCACCACCAGGTTGCCGATCGCCTCGATCCCGGCCGGCACCGAGAGCCAGACGGCCCAGCGGAAGATCGACACCGACTGCGCGAAGCCCGGGCCGAACACGCGGCCGATGATGAGCGGCGCGAGCAGGTCGAGCACCGCCGCGCCGGCGATCATCAGCGCGCTGGTCATCGCCATCAGCCGCCAGACGTTGCGGCGCAGCCGGGCCACCTCGCTCACGCGGTAGACGAACGCGGGCGCGATGGTCTGCGCGAGCAGCAGCGCGAGCGTGATCCAGTTCTCGTTCAGTTGCTGCGCCGCCGCGTAGCGGCCCAGTTCGGCGAACGACACGTGGCGTTCGAGCATCAGCCGGTCGAGTTTCAGGAACAGGTACATGCAGACGAGCCCGATCCAGAACACGGTGCCCGCCGAGGCGAAATGGCGGAACAGCGGTGCCTCGACGCGCCAGCCGAGCCGGCCGCCGTGGCGCTGCCGGTAATAGAGCATCAGCGCGAGCGCGATCGCGCCGGCCTCGAGCGCCCACAGCCAGCCGTAGCTGGCCGGCGTCGCGGCGGCGCGCACCAGCAGCCAGACCAGTACCGCCTTGCCGAGCGCGGCGACCATGCTGGCGATCAGCTGCGGCTTGCTGTAGGTCATGCTCTGCAGCCAGGCGTTGATGACGCCGACGAACGGCTCGCGCAGCACCATCGTCACCGCGAGCCCGGCCAGCATCGCGCCCACCAGCGGATCGACCCAGTGCATGGCGATGCCGGCCCAAGTCAGCGCGAGCGCGGCAGCCGACACCGAGATGCGCAGCGCGAACGCGCTGCCGAGCACGGCGCCGAGCTGCCCGGGCGGGCGCTGGACGATGGTCGGCACCAGGATCTCGGCGCCGCACACCCAGGTCAGCGGCGCCAGTACCAGCAGCAGCGTGTTCGCGTACTGCCACTTGCCGAACGCGTCGGGGCCGAGCGCGCGCGCGAGCAGGCCGCTGATCACGATCGCCACGCCGATCTGCGTGAGGCGCTCGAGGCCGAGCCAGACCAGGTTGGCGGCGGCGCGAGCGACATCGGGGTTGGCGATGCGCGAAAGCTTCAGCATGAAAAAAACCGGATGAAAATGGGTACGAGGCCGCGTCGGCCGGCGCCGCCGAATTTCTAATTTGCTGCGCTGAAACATCCACGCATTAGAATGGGCGGCTCGCGGATCACGGTCGGGTGACCGGTCCGGTCCAAACGATCGATTATAAGTTGTTCGGGTTCGAACCCGACATCGGCGGGGCGCAGGCGGGCGGTAACGTGCCACCGGCGCGCGGGAGTGTCACCTTTTTCCATGCACGACAGAGAGTGAATCGATGATTTCCCAGTCCATCTTCAAGGCATACGACATTCGCGGTGTGATCGGCAAGACGCTCGATGCCGAGACTGCCCGCTCGATCGGTCGGGCTTTCGGCAGCGAGGTGCGCGCCCAGGGCGGCGACGCCGTGGTGGTGGCGCGCGACGGCCGGCTGTCCGGGCCGGAGCTGATCGGCGCGCTCGCCGACGGGCTGCGCGCGGCGGGCGTGGACGTGGTCGACGTCGGCATGGTGCCGACCCCGGTCGGCTATTTCGCCGCCAGCGTGCCGCTGCCGCTCGCGGCCGGCGAGCGCCGCGTCGATTCGTGCATCGTCGTGACCGGCAGCCACAACCCGCCCGACTACAACGGTTTCAAGATGGTGCTGCGCGGCGCGGCGATCTACGGCGAGCAGATCCAGGCGCTGTACCGCCGCATCGTGGCCGCCGACTTCACCGAGGGCAGCGGCAGCTACGAGCAGCACGACGTGGCCGAGGCCTACCTGCAGCGCATCGTCGGCGACATCAAGCTGGCGCGCCCGCTCAAGATCGTGGTCGACACCGGCAACGGCGTGGCGGGCGAACTCGCGCCGCGCCTTTTCAAAGCGCTCGGCTGCGAACTGGTCGAGCTGTTCACCGAGATCGACGGCCACTTCCCGAACCACCATCCGGACCCGGCGCACCCCGAGAACCTGCAGGACGTGATCCGTGCGCTGAAGGAAACCGACGCCGAGATCGGCTTCGCGTTCGACGGCGACGGCGACCGCCTCGGCGTGGTTACCAAGGACGGCCAGATCATCTATCCGGACCGCCAGATGATGCTGTTCGCCGAGGAAGTGCTGTCGCGCAACCCGGGCGCGCAGATCATCTACGACGTCAAATGCACGCGCAACCTCGCGCAGTGGATTCGCGACAAGGGCGGCGAGCCGCTGATGTGGAAGACCGGCCACTCGCTCGTGAAGGCCAAGCTGCGCGAGACCGGCGCGCCGCTGGCCGGCGAGATGAGCGGCCACGTGTTCTTCAAGGACCGCTGGTACGGCTTCGACGACGGCCTCTACACCGGCGCGCGCCTGCTCGAGATCCTCGCGCGCGTGGCCGATCCGAGCGCGCTGCTGAACGGCCTGCCGAACGCGGAATCGACGCCGGAGCTGCAGCTGAAGCTCGAGGAAGGCGAGAACGTCGCGCTGATCGAGAAGCTGCGCGCGAACGCGAAGTTCGACGGCGCCGACGAGGTCGTCACGATCGACGGGCTGCGCGTCGAGTACCCGGACGGCTTCGGCCTCGCGCGCTCGTCGAACACCACGCCGGTGGTGGTGCTGCGCTTCGAGGCGAACACCGCCGAGGCGCTCGCGCGGATCCAGGACGATTTCCGCCGCGCGCTGACGGCCGCCAAGCCCGACGCCAAGCTGCCGTTCTGACGCGGCGGGCCCGCGCGTCGGCGCGCCGTTCGGGGCGCCGGCGCCTGCCCGCGACGGGGCGCCGTGGTCCGCCATGGCCGGCGGCCCGGCCGCCGCGGTCCGCCCCCCGCCATTCCTCCCGCACGGCGCCCGCTGCCTGCGCCGTGTCCTGCCTCCACGGGACAAAATCCGGGACAAAGCCGGCCGACGCGATAAAATCGCGTCTTTCGGTCCGTACCGGCCTCTCGCCGTATTTTTCCAGCGTGCAAAAAATTCTGATCGTGCGCGTGTCGTCGCTCGGCGACGTCGTCCACAACATGCCGGCCATCGCCGACATTCACCGGCACCATCCGGACGCGCAGATCGACTGGCTGGTCGAGGAAAGCTTCGTCGATCTGGTCAAGCTCGTGCGCGGCGTACACGGCGTGCTGCCGTTCTCGCTGCGGCGCTGGCGCAAGTCGCTCGGCAGCGCGCGCACCTGGCGCGAGATCGCCGCGTTTCGCCGGCGCATCGCGGGCGAGCGCTACGACCTCGTGATCGACTGCCAGGGCCTCATCAAGAGCGCGTGGGTGGCGAGCTGGGCGCGCGGCCCGCTGGTCGGGCTCGGCAACCGCACCGACGGCGCCGGCTACGAATGGCCGGCGCGCTTCTTCTACCGCCGCCGCGTGCCGATCGCGCCGCGCACGCACGTGGTCGAGCGCACGCGCGAGCTGGTGGCCGCGGCGCTCGGCGAGCCCGCGCCGACGCCTGCCGACGAACTCGATTTCGGTCTTGACACGCATCAGGCAGCGCGCGCGCTTGCCTCGTTCCAGCTCAATCTTCCAGTACCCTACGTCGTGTTCGTCCATGCGACTTCGCGCGCCGACAAGCAGTGGCCCGACGCCGCCTGGATCGAACTCGGCCAGGCGCTCGTGCGGCGCGGCGCGTCGCTGGTGCTGCCGTGGGGCAGCGACGCGGAGCGCGTGACGAGCGAACGTCTCGCGAAGGAGTTCGGCGCGGCCGCGATCGTGCCGCCGAAGCTGTCGCTGCCGGCCGTGGTCGGGCTGATCGACGGCGCGGCCGCCACCGTCGGCGTCGATACGGGCCTCGTCCACATCGCGGCGGCGCTCAAGCGGCCCACCGTCGAGCTGTACAATTTCGCGACCGCATGGCGCACGGGCGGCTACTGGTCGCCGAACGTCGTCAATCTCGGCACGGCCGGCGCGCCGCCCTCGCTGTCCCAGGTGAAGGGCGCGCTCGCGTCGTTCGGCCTCCTGTAACGGTGTGTTCATGACCGAATCCCAGATCCTCGAAATCGCCTCGGCCGACTGGCGCGGCGAGCAGCTGGCCGTGCCGCGCGAGCAGCTGCTCGCCGCGCTCGAGACCGGCCGCGTGCTGTATTTCCCGAACCTGCGTTTCGCGATCGACGGCGGCGAGGAAGCGTTGCTCGATCCGGCGCTGGCCGATCCGAAGCGCAAGAACATCAGCCTCGCGCCGGACGGCAGCGCGGTGGCCGGCGTGCAGGGCGACGCGGTCACGCAGTCGGCCGTGCGCGCGCTGGTGGCGCGCTTCAAGCAGCAGGCCGGCACGCTGGTGGACGGCCTCTTTCCCGAGTATCGCGGCAAGCTGCGGATGGCGCCGACCAGCCTGCGCCTGCGCCAGGTCGAGACGCGCGAGACCTCGTGGCGCAAGGACGACAGCCGGCTGCACGTGGACGCGTTCCCGTCGCGGCCGAACTACGGCGAGCGGATCCTGCGCGTGTTCGCCAACGTCAACCCGGCCGGCGTGCCGCGCGTGTGGCGCGTGGGCGAGCCGTTCGAGGACGTCGCCAGACGCTTCCTGCCCGGCATCCGCCCGCAGCTGCCCGGCTCGGCCTGGCTGCTCGACCTGCTGCACGTGACGAAGTCGAGGCGCAGCGCCTACGATCACCTGATGCTGCATCTGCACGACGCGATGAAGGCCGACCTCGACTACCAGCGCACGAGCCCGCAGCAGACCATGCCGTTCCCGTCCGGCTGCGTCTGGATCTGTTTCTCGGACCAGACTTCGCACGCGGTGATGTCGGGCCAGTTCATGATGGAGCAAACCTTCTTCCTGCCGGTCAAGGCGATGGCGCGGCCCGAATGCGCGCCGCTCGGCATCCTCGAACGCCTGCAGCAGCGCGCGCTCGTCTGAACGCGGCGAACCGAACGGAAATCACGATGATGTCCTCATGTTGAGAGCGGTGTATCGCGCGCTTTGGTGGATCGTCGCGCCCGCCGCGGTGCTGCGGCTGTTCTGGCGGTCGCGCCGCGAGCACGGCTATCGCGAGCATATCGGCGAGCGCTTCGGCCATCTCGCGCCGGCGATGCGCGCCGCGCGCAGCCCCGACGACGGCGCGCCGCTGATCTGGGTCCACGCGGTGTCGGTCGGCGAGACGCGTGCCGCGCAGCCGCTCGTCGAGGCGCTGCTGGCCGCGCGGCCCGACGCGAAGCTGCTCGTCACGCACATGACGCCGAGCGGGCGCGCCACCGGCGAGCAACTGTTCGGCACGCGCGTGCTGCGCGCCTATCTCCCGTATGACATGCCGCATCTGGTGCGCCGCTTCCTGCGCGCCTGGCGGCCCGCGCTCGGGCTCGTGATGGAGACCGAGGTCTGGCCGACGCTGATCGACGAATGTCGGCGCGCCGCGGTGCCGCTGGTGCTGACCAACGCGCGGATGTCGGCGCGCTCGTTCCGGCGCGCCGCGAAGTTCGGCCCGGCGGCGCGCGAGGTGTTCGGCGGCTTCTCGCGCGTGCTCGCGCAGAGCCCGTCCGACGCCGAGCGGCTGATGGCGCTCGGCGCGCGCAACGTGGTGGTGCTCGGCAACCTGAAGTTCGACATGAGTACGCCGCCCGAGCTGGCCGCGCGCGGTCGCGCTTGGCGCGAGGCGATCGGCCGCCGGCCCGTGTGGGTGGCGGCCAGCACGCGCGAGGGCGAGGAGGCGCTGGTGCTGCGCGCGTTCGCGGCGCTGAAGACGCCCGGTGCGCTGCTGATCCTGGTGCCGCGCCATCCGCAGCGCTTCGACGAGGTGGCCGCGCTGGCCGCGCGCGAGGGGCTCGCGCTCGAACGGCGCTCGACGCGCTGGGCGCCCGGCGTGGCCGCGGCGGCGGGCGGCACGGCCGCGCCGCTCGAGGCCGGCGTGGCGGTGCTGCTCGGCGACTCGATGGGCGAGCTCGGCGCCTACTACGCGGCTGCCGACGTGGCGTTCGTCGGCGGCAGCCTGCTGCCGCTCGGCGGCCAGAACCTGATCGAGGCCTGCGCGGTGGGCGTGCCGGTGCTGATCGGGCCGCACGTCTTCAACTTCACGCAGGCCACCGCCGACGCGGTGGCGGCCGGCGCCGCCGCGCAGGTGCGGGACCCGGACGAACTGGCGACGGTGCTCGACGCGCTGTTCGCCGACCCGGCGCGGCGCACCGCGATGGGCGCGGCCGGCGCCGCGTTCGCGGCACGCCATCGCGGCGCGACCGCGCGCACCGTCGACGTGCTGACCGCGCTGCTGCCGCCCGGCGGCGCGGCCGTGCCGGGTCATCACGGCGAGGGCGACGCGAGCGACGGCGGCGGCAGCGGCGAGCCCGAGCCGGCCTGAATCCGGGCCCGGGTCCGACACGCGCAGCGGCTTTCGCGGCGCTCCCCCGCCGGCGGCCCGGGCCGCCGCGCTTCCCTCCGGGCCGTCAGGCCGCCAGCAATCCCTTCTTCTCGATGAACGCGACCACCTCGGCGACGCCGTCGAGCGCCTTCAGGTTCGTCATCACGTAGGGCCGCTCGCCGCGCATCTTGCGCGTGTCGGAGGCCATCACGTCGAGGTTCGCGCCGACCAGCGGCGCGAGGTCGGTCTTGTTGATCACGAGCAGGTCCGACTTGGTGATGCCGGGGCCACCCTTGCGCGGGATCTTCTCGCCGCCGGCCACGTCGATCACGTAGAGCGTCAGGTCCGACAGCTCCGGGCTGAAGGTGGCCGCGAGGTTGTCGCCGCCCGATTCGATGAAGACGATGTCGGCGTCGGGAAAGCGCCCCAGCATGCGGTCGACGGCCTCGAGGTTGATCGACGCGTCCTCGCGGATCGCCGTGTGCGGGCAGCCGCCCGTCTCCACGCCCATGATGCGTTCCTCGGGCAGCGCGCCGGCCACCGTCAGCAGGCGCTGGTCTTCCTTGGTGTAGATGTCGTTGGTGATCGCGACGAGGTCGTAGCGTTCGCGCATCGCCTTGCAGAGCATTTCGAGCAGCGTGGTCTTGCCGGAGCCGACCGGGCCGCCGATGCCGACGCGCAGCGGCGGCAGCTTCCTGGTGCGGCGGGAGGAGGGGGAGGAGATGGTCATGAGCGGAACAGTCGTGAGTACTGGGTTTCGTGCCGCGCCGACAGGATGCCGAGCAGCGGGGCGAAGGTGTTGATGGCCTCGGGCGGCGTGGCGAGCGCCCGGCGCACCGCGGCGGCGATCGTGCCGCGCAGCGAGACCAGCATCTTCTGGCCGGCGAGCTGGCCGAGCGGCACCGCCTTCAGCGCCGCGGCGGCCTGGTTCTCGACCCAGCCGAATGCGTAGGCGGCGAGCGTGGCCTCGGGCGCCGCGTCGTGCGCGGCCGCCGCGAACGCGTAGGCGGTGGGCAGCGCGACCGGCCGCAGCGCGGCGAGCGTGGCGCGGCGCGCGGCGTCGCCCCATTCCAGCGCGCCGCACAGCTGCGCGAGCGACCAGCCCATCTGCTCGGTCTCGCGGCGCAGCTCGGCCGATTCGCGGCTCGCGATGAATTCGGCGTTGGCCTCGGCCAGCGTGGCCGGCTCGTGGCGGCGCCAGCGTTCGAGCTGGTGCGCGAGGAACGGCAGCTCGCCCGCCGCGAGCACGTCGGCGAGGCCGCTCGCGATCCAGTCGCGCGCGCTGTCGGCGTCGTGGATCAGGTTCGCGTCGAGCGCGGCCTCGAAGCCCTGCGAATAGCTGAACGCGCCGATCGGCAGCGCCGGCGAGGCCAGATGCAGCAGCGCGACGAGTTCAGTCGTGTCCATGGCCGTGCCGGTGCGTGCAGCCGGGGCCGTGGCGATGGCCGTCTGCGCCGGGCTCGTCGTGTTGATGATCGTGATCGTGGCTGCAGGCGTGGCCGTCGTGCGAGTGCGCGTGTGAGGGGTCGCCGTGCGAGTGGGCATGCGCATGCGAGTGGCCATGTGCGTGATCGTCGTGCCCGTGGCCATGGCCGCCGTGCGAATGCCCGTGATCATGCGTGTGCGAATGCCCGTGCTCGTGGCCATGATCGTGGCCATGCCCGTCGTGCGAATGCGCGTGCCCGTGATGCTCGCCGTACACCTGCTGCGCGAGCGCGTAGTCCTCGGCGAAGGTCGCGTCGTGGCCGTGCCGGTGGCCGCCGCCATAGGCGCCGGCCTCGGGCTGGAACGGCGCCTCGACGCGTTCGACGCGTGCGCCGAGCCGCGTCAGCATGTCGGCCAGCACCGGATCGTATTCGAGCTTGAGCGTCTGCGTGCCGATCTCGACCGGCGTGTGCCGGTTGCCGAGATGGTAGGCGGCGCGCGTGAAGGTCAGCGCGTCGGGCGCGCGCACCAGCAGCACCGCCTCGGCGGCGGCGACGATCCGCACCAGGCCGCCGTCGTCGGCCACCAGCACGTCGCCGTCGGCGAGCACGGTGCCGCGCGGCAGCACCACGCCGAGTTCCTCGCCGGAGTCGAGCGTGGCCGCGAAGCGGCTCCTGCAGCGTGCGTCGTAGGCGAGCGTGAGGGTCGGCGCGCGCCCCACCAGCGACGCGGCGAGCCTGACGTGGGGGGCGATGCGTTTGTCGAGCGTGCGCATGGAATGGTCAGAACAGGAAGTAACGCTGCGCCATCGGCAGCACGGTGGCGGGTTCGCAGGTCAGCAGCTGGCCGTTGGCCACCACGTCGTAGGTCTCGGGATCGACGCTGATGCTCGGCCGCCACGCATTGTGGATCATGTCGGCCTTCGTCACGCTGCGGCAGTTTCGGACCGCCACGACGCGCTTGGCGAGCCCGTAGCGCGCCGCCACGCCGGCGTCGGCCGCGAGCTGCGAGACGAAGGTCAGCGAGGTGCGCCCGAGCGCGCCGCCGCGCGTGGCGAACATGTCGCGGAAGTGGACCGGCTGCGGCGTCGGGATCGACGCGTTCGGGTCGCCCATCTGGGCCACCGCGATCATCCCGCCCTTCAGGATCATGGCCGGCTTCACGCCGAAGAACGCCGGCTCCCACAGCACCAGGTCGGCCCACTTGCCGGGCTCGATCGAGCCGACCTCGTGCGCGATGCCGTGCGTGAGCGCCGGGTTGATGGTGTACTTCGCGACGTAGCGCTTGGCGCGGAAATTGTCGTTGCGCGCGCCGTCCTCGGGCAGCGCGCCGCGCTGCACCTTCATCTTGTGCGCGGTCTGCCACGCGCGGATGATCACCTCGCCCACGCGGCCCATCGCCTGCGAGTCGGACGACATCATCGACAGCGCGCCGAGATCGTGCAGGATGTCCTCGGCCGCGATCGTCTCGCGGCGGATCCGCGATTCGGCGAACGCGAGATCCTCGGCGATCGACGCGTCGAGGTGATGGCAGACCATCAGCATGTCGAGGTGTTCGTCGAGCGTGTTGATCGTGAACGGCCGCGTCGGGTTGGTCGACGAGGGCAGCACGTTCAGCTCCGAGCAGACCTTCAGGATGTCGGGCGCATGGCCGCCGCCCGCGCCCTCGGTGTGATAGGTGTGGATCGTGCGGCCCTTGAACGCGGCCACCGTCGATTCGACGAAGCCGCCCTCGTTGAGCGTGTCGGTGTGAATCGCCACCTGCGTGTCGGTGGCGTCCGCCACGGTGAGGCAGTTGTCGATCGCGGCCGGCGTCGAGCCCCAGTCCTCGTGCAGCTTGAGGCCGATCGCGCCGGCGGCGATCTGCTCCTCGGCCGGCTTGGGCAGGCTCACGTTGCCCTTGCCGAGAAAGCCGATGTTGATCGGCCAGCCGTCGGCGGCCTGCAGCATCCGTTCGAGGTGCCACGGCCCCGGCGTGCAGGTGGTGGCATTGGTGCCGGCGGCCGGCCCGGTACCGCCGCCGATCATGGTGGTCACGCCGGAGGCGAGCGCCTCGTCGATCTGCTGCGGGCTGATGAAATGGATGTGCGTGTCGATGCCGCCCGCCGTGACGATCCTGCCTTCGCCGGCGATCACCTCGGTGGCCGCGCCGATCGCGATCGTCACGCCGGGCTGGATGTCGGGGTTGCCGGCCTTGCCGATCGCGGCGATGCGGCCGTCCTTGATGGCGATGTCGGCCTTCACGATGCCCCAATGGTCGAGGATCACCGCGTTGGTCACGACGGTGTCGGCCACCTCGGCGGCCACGCGCTGCGACTGGCCCATGCCGTCGCGGATCACCTTGCCGCCGCCGAATTTCACTTCCTCGCCGTAGATCGTGCAGTCGCGCTCGACCTCGATCAGCAGGTCGGTGTCGGCGAGGCGGATGCGGTCGCCGGTGGTCGGGCCGAACATTTCCGCGTAGGCGCGGCGGCTCAAGCGTAGTGTCATGGTGTGGATTCCCGGGGCGCCCGCGGGCGCCGTGTGCGGAACGAATGGAAGCGGCGGCGGGGCGCTCAGAGCGCGCCCATCACCTTGCCCTGGAAGCCGTAGACGACGCGGTCGCCGGCCAGTTCGACCAGCTCGACGGTGCGCGCCTGGCCCGGCTCGAAACGCACCGCGGTGCCCGAGGCGATGTTGAGCCGGTAGCCGCGCGCGGCCGCGCGATCGAACGACAGCGCGTCGTTGACTTCATGGAAGTGGTAGTGCGAGCCGACCTGCACCGGCCGGTCGCCGGTGTTGGCCACCGCCAGCGTGATGGTGGCGCGGCCCGCGTTCAGTTCGTGTTCGCCGTCGTCGACGAGGATTTCACCGGGAATCATCGCGGCCTCACGGAATCGGGTGGTGGACGGTGACGAGCTTGGTGCCGTCGGGGAAGGTCGCCTCGACCTGGATGTCGGGGATCATCTCGGGTATGCCGTCCATCACGTCCTCGCGCGTGAGCAGCGTGGTGCCGTAGTGCATCACCTCGGCCACGGTCCTGCCGTCGCGCGCGGCCTCCATCAGCGCCGCCGTGATGAACGCGACCGTCTCCGGGTAGTTGAGCTTCAGGCCGCGCGCGCGGCGGCGCTCGGCGAGCAGCGCGGCGGTGAAGATCAGCAGCTTGTCTTTTTCTCGTGGAGTCAGCTTCATGAAAGCCCGATATTTAGCTTGACGTAATAATTCGTTCGTGCATGGGGCACACGGCCATCGATCGTAGCATCGTGATCGCGCATCGCGTCGGAACGTTTCAGAATGCAAGCCGTGTGCCATGTGGCAGTGCGTTGCAGCGGCCGATATCGGGCGGATTTTCACTGTCCTGGTGCGCGGCGACCGGGGCGTGCCGCGCGTTCGCACCGTGCGGGTGCGCAGAGCGCTCAGGTCTGCCAGAGTCGCAGCGGGCGGGCCTCGATGCCATGCACGATCGGGCGCAGCTGCATCCAGAGCGAGACGAACAGCTGCTGCAGCGGTTCCATCGAGGCCGACAGCGCGCGGATCAGGATCACGCGCGGCGCGACGCAGGTGGCGCCGGCGCGCAGCGTGGCGTCGAACGGCAGCGCCGGCGCGAGCGATTCGGCGAGCGCCTCGGTGCAGGCGTCGCCGATCGCCCAGAGCGTGCCGTAGACGGGGAAGCCGGCGAGGCCCTGCGCGGTGACGCGCAGCGGTTCGCTGGCGCCGAGGTGGGCGCGCTCGATCCAGAGCGGCTCGCCGGCCGCCGTGCCGATGCGCGCGTAGGACGCGATCCGGCCCAGCGACCAGGTCTCGCCGGCCGCCTGGCGGCCGAGCTGCGAGGCGTCCCAGCCGAGCACGCTGGCGTGCTCGCCGAGCGTGAGCGAGAACTCGAGCGAGGCCTGCGCGGCATCGAAGAACAGGTTGTTCTGCGGCAGCCAGTCGAGCGTCGCGCCGTCGCCGACCTCGATCGCGATGCGCTGCCGCGCGTCGAGCCCGTTCGACTTGTACCACTTGGTCGCGCCCGGCGTCGTGATCACCGCCCGCGAGCCGGCGCCCACGCGCACCGCGATGTCGAGCCGGTCGCCGCCTGCCACGCCGCCGGGCGGATGCACGATCACGGCGTGGCAGACCGCGTCGCCTTCCGGGTACAGCGGGCGCTGGATCCGCAGCGGGCCGTCGTGGCGGCGATGCACGAGCGCCGTGCGCGCCTGCTGCCGCTCGAAGCCGAGTTCGAGCATCGCGCGCCACGATTTCTTCGCGGCCGGCGAGGCCGGGGCGGGCGTGCCGGACGCGTCGGGGGCGGCGGGGGCATCGGAGGCGGGGCGGGCGTGCGGATCGTGGGCGGACATCGAACTGGGGAAGCGTCGGGTGGTCAGGCGGTGAATCGGGGCATCGGACGGCGCGGCGGGCGGACCGACGAGGCTCGAGGTGGATCGGGTGGATCGGGCGCCGCGCGGCATGCCGCAGGCCGTCATGCTACCTCACGCGCGGCGGTGGCCGGCTGTCGCGCACGTCGCGCCGGACGGCACGGTACACTTTCGCGGTCCGCCCGAGGGCGTCGTCAACCGCCGCGCGAATCGCCGGCCAACAGGAATCGAGCGTATGTATATCGCAATGAATCGTTTCAAGGTGGCATTGGGTTCCGAGAAGGATTTCGAACAGGTCTGGCTGGAGCGCGACTCGCAGCTCAAGCAGGTGCCGGGGTTCGTCGAGTTCCATCTGCTGCGCGGCCCCGTGCGCGACGATCACGTGCTCTACGCGAGCCACACGATCTGGGCCGACGAGGCCGCCTTCACGGCCTGGACTCAATCCGAGGCGTTCCGCGCGGCGCACCGCAACGCGGGCGGCGCCAATCGTCCGCTCTATCTCGGTCATCCCGAGTTCGAGGGCTTCGAGGTCATCCAGACCGTCGCCTGAGGCATCCTGCCTCGCACTCCGGCGCGGCCGCCAAGCGGTCCGCGCCGGCTGCCCTTCCTTCCTCCCCGCGCCCTTCACACCGCGATCAACTCGCGCACGCCGTTCCGTTCCATCTCGCTGCCCGCGCCGCCCGCCACGATCTCGCCGCGGCTCATCACCCAGTAATGGTCGGTGATCGAGCGCGCGAAATCGTAGTACTGCTCCACCAGCAGCACCGTCATCCCCGTCTCGTCAACGAGCTGCCGCAGCGTGCGGCCGATGTCCTGGATGATCGACGGCTGGATGCCCTCGGTCGGCTCGTCGAGGATCAGCAACTGCGGCTCGCTCATCAGCGCGCGGCCGATCGCCAGCTGCTGCTGCTGGCCGCCCGACAGGTCGCCGCCGCGCCGCGCGCGCATGTCCTTGAGCACCGGAAACAGTTCGTAGATCCGCTCCGGCACCTTCGACGGCGCCTTGCGGCTGGCCGCGCCCACCAGCAGGTTTTCCTCCACCGTCAGGCGCGGAAAGATATCGCGGCCCTGCGGCACGTAGGCGAGGCCGGCGGCCACGCGCGCGTGCGGCGCGAGCGCGTCGAGCGCGCGGCCCTGCCACGCGATGGTGCCGCGCCTGGCCGCCACCACCCCCATCAGGCAGCGCAGCAGCGTGGTCTTGCCCACGCCGTTGCGCCCGAGCAGCACGGTCAGCTTGCCGGCCTCGGCGCTCAGGTTCACGTCGCGCAGGATGTGACTGCCGCCGTAGTACTGGTTCAGCGATTCGATCTTCAGCATGGTGTGTCCTTCAGCGTCCGAGGTACGACTCGATCACGGCCTCGTCGCGCTTGACCTGATCGAGCGTGCCTTGCGCGAGCACCGCGCCTTCGGCCATCACGGTCACGCGGCCGGTCTCGCCCGCGAGCGCCGCGACGAACTCCATGTCGTGCTCCACCACCATCATCGAGCAGGTGCCGCGCAGCGTGTTGAGCAACTGCGCGAGTTCCATCGTCTCGTGGTCGGTCATGCCGGCGGCCGGTTCGTCGAGCAGCAGCAGCGCGGGCTGCTGCATCAGCAGCATGCCGATCTCGAGCCGCTGCTTCTGGCCGTGCGAGAGTTCACCCGCGAGCCGATAGGCGCTGTCCTCGAGCTTGATCAGTTCGAGCGTTTCCTCGATGCGGGCCTGCGCCGCGCGATCGAGCCGCGCGCGCAGCGAGGCGAGCCAGCCCTTGTCGGCCTTCATCGCCAGTTCGAGGTTCTCCCACACCGGGTGCGCCTCGAACACGGTCGGCTTCTGGAACTTGCGGCCGATGCCGATGCGCGCGATTTCGGGCTCGTTCATCCGCGCGAGGTCGATGGTCTGGCCGAGGAACACCTTGCCCGAGTCGGGCCGGGTCTTGCCGGTGATCACGTCCATCATGGTGGTCTTGCCGGCGCCGTTCGGGCCGATCACGCAGCGCAGCTCGCCCGCGTCGATCGCCAGCGACAGCTTCCTGAGCGCGCGAAAGCCGTCGAAGCTGACCTCGATGTCCTCCAGATAGAGGATCGTGCCGTGCGAGGTGTCGATCGTGCCCGGCTCGACCACGCGCCCCATCGAGGCCACGCCGCTCACGGTCAGGGTCGTGTCGTGGTCGCTCATCGGCTCGCTCCGCGTTTCAGCAGGGCCTCGACCAGCCCGACGATGCCGCGCGGCATCAGCAGCGGCACCAGCACGAAGATCAGGCCGAGGAAGAACAGCCAGTATTCGGCGAAGTAGGCGGTGAAGAAGCTCTTGGCGCCGTTCACGGCGAACGCGCCGAGGATCGGCCCGATCAGCGTGCCGCGCCCGCCCACGGCCACCCAGATCGCCATCTCGATCGAGTTGCCGGGCGACATCTCGCCGGGATTGATGATGCCGACCTGCGGCACGTAGAGGGCGCCGGCGATGCCGCACAGCACGGCCGACACGGTCCACACGAACAGCTTGTAGGCGAGCGGGCTGTAGCCGAGAAACATCAGGCGCGTTTCGCCGTCGCGCACGGCGGTCACCACGCGGCCGAGCTTCGAGGTGACGATCGCGCGCGCGGCGACGAACGCGAGCACCAGCGTGGCGAACGTCAGCAGCAGCAACACCGTGCGCGTGCCGGGCGTGGTGATGCCGAAGCCGGCGATGCGCTTGAAGTCGGTGAAGCCGTTGTTGCCGCCGAAGCCGGTCTCGTTGCGGTAGAACAGCAGCATCGCGGCGAACGTCATGGCCTGCGTGATGATCGACAGGTACACGCCCTTCACGCGCGAGCGGAACGTGAAGAAGCCGAACACCCAGGCGACCGCGGCGGGCGCGAGCACCACCAGCGCGAGCGCGACGCCCAGATGATCGGAGCCGCTCCAGTACCACGGCAGCTGCTTCCAGTTCAGGAACACCATGAAGTCGGGCAGGTTGCTGCCGTACACGCCGTCGTGGCCGATCTCGCGCATCAGGTACATGCCGATCGCGTAGCCGCCGAGCGCGAAGAACAGGCCGTGGCCGAGGCTGAGGATCCCGCAGTAGCCCCAGACGAGGTCGAGCGCGAGCGCGCCGATCGCGTAGCACATGAACTTGCCGGCGATCGTCATCGCGTAGGCCGAGAGGTGGAACGCGCTCGTCTCGGGCGCGACCAGCGCGGCGAGCGGCACGCCGATGCCGATCGCGAGGCACAGCGCGACGAGCGCGAGCCAGGCGCGGCGCGAGAGCAGCGGCGCGCGCGGCGGCAGGCCGAGCGCGAAGCCGGGCGCGCCGGCGGGCGAGGGCGTGGGCACCGTGGCCGGCGTCAGGGAGGAAGAGGTGATCGAGGTCATCGCGTCAAGCCTCCGCGCTGCGGCCCTTCAGGGCGAACATGCCCTGCGGGCGTTTCTGGATGAACAGCACGATCATCACGAGCACGGCGATCTTGGCGAGCACGGCGCCCCAGAACGGCTCGATCGCCTTGCTGACGAGGCCCAGGCCGAAGCCGCCCACCACCGTGCCGGCGATCTGGCCGACGCCGCCGAGCACCACCGCCATGAACGAATCGATGATGTAGTTCTGGCCGAGGTCGGGCCCGACGTTGCCGATCTGCGAGAGCGCGCAGCCGCCGAGCCCGGCGATGCCGGCGCCGAACGCGAACGCGTAGGAATCGACGCGCGCCGTTTTCACGCCGACGCAGGCGGCCATCCGGCGGTTCTGCGTGACCGCGCGCACGAACAGGCCGAGCCGCGTCCTGGTCAGCACGCCCCAGGCGACGGCCACCACCGCGAGCGAGAACGCGAGGATCACGATCCGGTTGTACGGCAGGATCAGGTTCTGCATCACCGTCACGCCGCCGCTCATCCAGGCGGGGTTGGCCACCTGCACGTTCTGCGCGCCGAAGATCATGCGGGTGGCCTGGATCAGGATCAGGCTCACGCCGAAGGTGGCGAGCAGCGTTTCGAGCGGGCGGCCGTAGAGATGGCGCAGCACGGTGCGCTCGAGCACGATGCCGACCAGGGCCGCGGCCGCGAACGAGGCCGGCACGGCCACCAGCGGATACCAGTCGAAGGCGCCCGGCGCGTAGCGCTGGAACAGCGTCTGCACCACGTAGGTGGCGTAGGCGCCGATCATCAGGAATTCGCCGTGCGCCATGTTGATCACGCCGATCAGGCCGTAGGTGATGGCCAGGCCCAGCGCGGCGAGCAGCAGCACGCTGCCAAGCGAGAGCCCCGCGAACAGCGTGCTGGCGATCTCGCCGCGCTCCTGCAGCGCATGCAGCGCGTCGAGCCCCTGCCGGGCGGCCTCGCGCACGCGTGCGTCGGGTTCGGCGTAGGCGCCGTTGGCCTGCTTCGCCACCAGCGGGCGCAGCTGCTCGATCATGTCGAGGTCGTGGCGCGCGGCCACCAGCTGCACCGCCTCGAGGCGCCTGGCCGGATCGGCGTCGTGCAGCGCGGCGATCGCCCACAGCGCGTCGAGCCGGCGCTTGAGCGTCGGGTCGGTTTCCTTCGCGCGGGCACGGTCGATCAGCGGTTTTTCCGAGGCGTCGGGATTCTTCAGCAGCGCATCGACGGCGGCCGTGCGCGTGGCGAGATCGGGCGAGGCGAGGTCGAGGCCGGACAGCGCGCTGGCGACCTTGCTGCGCAGCAGGTTGTTGAGCGTGACGGGCTGGGCGTCGCCGGGCGGCACCACGGCGCCCGAGAGCGCGTCGCGGGTGCTGCCGTCGTCGGCCTGCAGCAGCAGCGCGCCGCTGTCGGTGGCGAGCGCGGTGCCGTCGGCGAGCGCGTGCAGCAGCGCGACCGACGGCGCGTCGCCGGCCGCGGCGAGGTGATCGATGGCGGCGAGTTTCGCGTCGAAGTCGTCGCCGGCCAGCGCGGCCGTGTCGGCGGCCTGAAGCGCGAAGGCGGCGGGGCTGCCGAGGGCGCATGCCGCGCAAACCAGCAGCACGCGCGTGAAGGAGCGCAGGGTCATGGGAGGGATCCGTCGAGCGAGGACATCGCGGGACCGGCGGCGCGCGGCATGGACATGAAGCGCGCCGCCGGTCCCGGGGGCGGTGCTTTACGCGAGCGCGGCGGCGCGGCGGCGGCGCAGGAAATCGCCGATCGAGCTGACCACGTCGGGCTTGCCGGCGTTACCCGGGATGTACGGGCTCCACGGCTGCGCGCGGATCGTGGTCTTGGTGCGCCAGACCACGTTGAACTGCCCGTCGGCGCGGATCTCGCCGATCATGACCGGCTTGTGCAGATGGTGGTTGCCGTCCATCTCCAGCACGAAGCCCGACGGCGCGTTGAACTTCTGGCCGACCATCGCCGTGCGCACCTTGTCGACGTCAACGCTTTTGGCTTTCTCGACGGCCTGCTTCCACATGTGGATACCGACATAGGTGGCCTCCATCGGGTCGTTGGTGACGCGCTTGGCGCCGCCGGGCAGGTTGTTCTTCTTCACCCAGTCCGCGAACATCGCCTTGAACCTGGTGTTCTCGGGGTTGCGCAGCGACATGAAGTAGTTCCAGGCGGCGAGGTTGCCGACCAGCGGCTTGGTGTCGATGCCGCGCAGTTCCTCCTCGCCGACCGAGAACGCCACCACCGGCACGTCGGTGGCCTTGAGGCCCTGGTTGCCGAGTTCCTTGTAGAACGGCACGTTGGAGTCGCCGTTGATGGTGGAGATCACGCAGGTCTTGCCGCCCTGCGAGAAGGTGCGGATGTTCGAGACGATGGTCTGGTAGTCGCTGTGGCCGAAGGGGGTGTAGACCTCCTGGATGTCGGCGTCCTGCACGCCCTTGGACTTCAGGAACGCGCGCAGGATCTTGTTGGTGGTGCGGGGGTAGACGTAGTCGGTGCCGAGCAGGAAGAAGCGCTTGGCGGCGCCGCCCTCGGCGCTCATCAGGTATTCGGTGGCGGGGATCGCCTGCTGGTTCGGCGCGGCGCCGGTGTAGAACACGTTGCGCGACATTTCCTCGCCTTCGTACTGGACGGGGTAGAACAGCAGGCCGTTGAGTTCCTCGAACACGGGCAGCACGGACTTGCGCGACACCGAGGTCCAGCAGCCGAACACGACGGCGACCTTGTCCTGGGTGAGGAGGCCGCGGGCCTTCTCGGCGAACAGCGGCCAGTTCGAGGCGGGATCGACCACCACGGGTTCGAGCTTGCGCCCCATCACGCCGCCGGCCTGGTTGATCTGCGCGATGGTCATCAGCGCGGTGTCCTTCAGCGAGGTCTCGGAGATCGCCATCGTGCCCGACAGCGAATGCAGGATGCCGACCTTGATCGGACCCGTGCCTTCCGCGGCGCGTGCGAACGGAACGCGCCCCGCGAGCGTGAGGGCACCCGCCATCGAACCGACCTTCAACAGACTGCGACGCTTCATCGATTTCCCCTTGACGTGTTGGCATGTGTGCGCCGGCCGGCGCTGTCGGGGAGGGACCACGCAAGGCATGTGCCAGAGGCGGGCAAACCCCGTGCCGGCGTGGTTTGGAGGGGGAGGCGACGGTGCCGCGACGAGGCGGGCGGCTCGGGTGGGCCGTCGCGGTGCAGCGGCGCGGGCGAACCTGGTGCATCGGGCCGCGATGCACGATGCGGGGTCATGCGGCGCGGCACGGCCCGCGCGGCGCGCACGTTCGCGTGCATGGCGCGCACCGCGATGCGTCGTCGAGCCGGCGGTGGGACGGCGGGGGAGAACGGGACGGGGGACATGGGCGGCCGGCATGGCGCCCGGAAAACGCTGCACGCGAACGCGGCGCGGGGCGCTCGACATGACGGCGAGGCGGGAAGTGCGGCCCGGCCTGCTAAGCGTGGCCCGAAAACGCCGACGCCGCGGCCGGTCAGGGCCGCGGCGTCGCGGGATCGACTACCGGGCGGGGCGCCGCGGCGCGGCGCAACGGCGCGGAATCAGTAGCGCGGCACGGACGGGTCGACGTCGCGCGACCAGGCGTCGATGCCGCCCTGCAGGTTGTAGAGCTTCGTGAAGCCGCGCGATTCGAGGAACATTGCGACCTGCGCGCTGCGCATGCCGTGATGGCAGACGCAGACGATCTCGGCCTCGTCGTCGAGTTCCTCGCTGCGCGCGGGGATCTGCTGCATCGGGATCGACACGCTGCCGGCGAGGCTCGCGGTCGCGACCTCCCACGGTTCGCGCACGTCGAGCACGACAGGCGCGGGGCGCGACGAATCGGCGAGCCAGGCGGCCAGCGCGGGAGCGGTCAGGATCTGCATCGGCATGGGCGTGAGCGGTAAGCGGGAATCAGAAACGGAAGCGCGACGGCTCCATCGCGTTGACGAGGTGGTCGATGTAGGTTTCGAACACGTCGGCGACGCGGAACTGCTTGTCGTCGATGCGCGTGATGATCTGCGCCTTCATGACCGGACGCGAGCCGACGAAGGCCGCGAGCCGGCCGCCCACCTTCAGCTGTTCGAGCAGTTCCTGCGGCACCACCGGCAGGCCGCCCGACACGCAGATCACGTCGTAGGGGCCTTTCTCGGGCAGGCCGCGCGCGGCGTCGCCGAGCACCACCTCGGCGTTCGTCACGCCGTTGTTGCGCAGGTTGTCGGCCGCGAACTGCACGAGCTCGGGATCGATGTCGACCGTCACCACGTGCTGGCCGCGATGGGCGAGCAGCGCCGCCATGTAGCCGGAGCCGGCGCCGATTTCGAGGATGCTCTCGTGCTTCTTCACCGCGAGTTCCTGCAGCATGCGCGCCTCGACGCGCGGCGCCAGCATCTTCTGGCCGCCGGGCAGGGGCAGTTCGAGGTCGGCGAACGCGAGATCGCGGTATACGGCGGGCACGTACTGTTCGCGCTTGACGACCGACAGCAGGCTCAGGACCTCCTGATCCAGCACGTCCCACGGCCGGATCTGCTGTTCGATCATGTTGAAGCGCGCATTTTCGATGTTCATGGTGGTCATGCCGCGAGGCGGCCGTCAGCGGGGAGATTAACGCGGCGATTGTACCAAACGACGGCCAATTTCAGCGCCGGAACAGGGCGGCCGCGCTGCGGGGCGTCAGCGTTTGGCGTTGCGGATCTTTTCCTCGAACGCCACGTCGAGTTTGCTCGCCTTGCGCGGTGCCGGCGGCGCGATGGCGTTGACGAACGCGACGAACTCGTCGGGCGGCAGCGGCGCGCAGAGCTTCTCGGCGGTGCCGCTCGAGCGGTCGGTCAGGTAGAACAGGTCGCCCGGCATGCTGACGGCGGCGTAGCGCGTGTTGCCGGTACGGGTCTTCAGGCGTTCGACCGCGAGGGTCGCTTTGGTCGTGCGCATCGTGGTGGAGCAAAGAGCGGCGGGGGAAACCGTCACTGTAGCGCAGATGGCGGGGCGCCGCGCCTGCCCGTGCCGCGTCGGGCGTCGCGCCGGCCTCAGACGGTGCGCGAGCAGCGCCCGGCACCGGCGTTCGACAGGTAGGCGTCGAACGTCATCGCGATGTTGCGCACGAACAGGCGCCCGGCCGAATGGATCGTCAGGCGGTCGCGTTCGATCGTGAGCAGCCCGTCGCGCTCGAATTCACCGAGCGCGGCGAGTTCGGGCGCGAAGCGTTCGGCGAAGCGGATCCCGTAGGCGGCTTCGAGTTCGGCGAACGGCAGCGTCAGGTTGCACATGAGCCGCATGATCACGTCGCGGCGCAGCCGGTCGTCCACCGACAGCCGCACGCCGCGCACGATCGGCAGCCGGCCCGCGTCGAGCGCCGCGCTCCAGCCGGCCAGGTCCTTCGCGTTCTGCGCGTAGACGTCGCCGACCTTGCCGATCGACGACACGCCCACGCCGATCAGGTCGGTGTCGGCGCGCGTGCTGTAGCCCTGGAAGTTGCGCTGCAGCGTGCCGTTGCGCTGCGCGGCGACCAGTTCGTCGCCGGGCCGCGCGAAATGATCCATGCCGATGTAGACGTAGCCGGCCTGCGTCAGCATCTCGATGGCGAGGCCGAGCAGCGCGACGCGCTCGGCCGGCGGCGGCAGCTGCGCGTCGTCGATGCGGCGCTGCATCTTGAACAGCGTCGGCAGGTGCGCGTAGCCGAACACGGAAATCCGGTCCGGCGCGAGTTCGATCACGGTGTCGAGCGTGCGCGCGAAGGTGGCCACGCTCTGCTTCGGCAGCCCGTAGATCAGGTCGACGCTGACCGAGCGATAGCCGACCAGCCGCGCCGCCGAGATCAGGCTGGCGGTGCGCTCGATCGGCTGGACCCGGTTGATCGAGCGCTGCACCTCGGCATCGACGTCCTGCACGCCGAGGCTCAGGCGGTTGAAGCCCTGCATGCGCAGATGCGCGAGCGTGGCCGGCACGGCCGTGCGCGGGTCGATCTCGATCGAGATCTCGGCCTCGTCGTCGGGCGCGATCGGAAAGCAGGCGCGCGTGGCGGCCATCAGTTCGGCCGTCTGCGCGTCGGACAGGAAGGTCGGCGTGCCGCCGCCCCAGTGCAGCTGCGTGATCACGCGGTCCGGGTCGAAGCGCCCGGCCTGCAGCGCCAGCTCGCGCTTGAGCCGTTCGAGATACGGCGCCGCGTGCGCGCGGTTGTTGGTTGCGATCCGGTTGCAGCCGCAGTAGAAGCAGGCCGTCGCGCAGAACGGGATGTGGACGTACAGCGACAGCTCGCTGGCTGCCGCGCCGGGGTCGGCCGCCGCGCGCGCGTAGTGGTCGGGATCGAACGCCTCGTCGAACTGCAGCGCGGTCGGGTACGACGTGTAGCGCGGGCCGTTGACCGCGTACTTCGCGAGCAAATCAGGCCGGAACAATGAGGATGGGGAGCAGGACGTCATGATTGGAATCGACAGGCGACGGGCGACGCGGTTCAGTCTAGTGGCGCGGCGCGCGACCGAGGCCGTCCGATCTCGCTGAAGTTTGAGATGGCACAATGCGGGTTCGCGCGGCGGGGCAATGGCTCCGCTGCCCGTTTGACCCAGTATGAGCCAGTGACGTGAACCCGGCAGTCCACCCCGATCCCGCAGCGCCCGCGCGCGCCGCCGCCCATGCCTGCCGCGAAGGTTGCGGCGCCTGCTGCATCGCGCCGTCGATCTCGAGCCCGATCCCCGGCATGCCGGCGGGCAAGCCCGCGGGCGAGCGCTGCGCGCAGCTCGGCGACGATCTGCGCTGCGCGATCTTCGGGCAGCCCGAGCGGCCCGCCTGCTGCTCGGGCCTGCAGCCCGACGACGAGATGTGCGGCGGCTCGCGCGGCGAGGCGCTCGCGTGGCTGACCCGGCTCGAGACCGCGACACGCCCCGGCTCGCCAGCAGCAGGAGAATCCGCATGACGTTTTCCCGGACGCGCGGCCGGCGCCGCCTCGCGCTTGCCGCGCTCGCGGCCCTCGGCGTATCGGTGTCGCTGGCCGCCTGCGGCGCGACGCCGACTTTCCCGTTCATCCCGAACCACTACACGTTCTCGAAATCGGACGTGCAGCGGGCCGTGGCGCGCAAATTCCCGTACCAGCACACCGTCTCGCAGGTGTTCGAGGTCGCGCTCGCGAACCCGGCCGTGGGCATGCTGCCCGAGCAGAACCGGATCGCCGTGCAGCTCGACGCGCGCTTCGCGAGCCCGTTCCTGCGCGAGCCCGTGAGCGGCACGTTTACCGTTTCCGCACAGCTTGCTTACGATCCGGCGAGCCTGTCGGTGGTGCTGCGTGCGCCGGCCGTCGACAGCGTCAATCTCGACGGCGACGCCCAGGCCTATACGGCGCAGGTCGGCCAGGCCGCCGGGCTGCTCGCCACGCAGTTGCTGACCAACTACCCGATCTACACGTTCAAGCCCGAGCAGCTGCAATTCGCCGGCGTAAGCTACGAACCCGGTACAATCACGATCCTTACAAACGGCATACGCGTCGAGATCGTCGAGAAGTGACGGATCCGGCGCGCGGCCGGGCGGGCCGCACGCCGGATCACGGTACCGGACGGCGGCCCCGTTTCCCGCAACTCTGACGAACGGGCCACCGATGGACTGGATACTGATCTGCAAGGCGCTGATACTCGGCGTGGTCGAGGGCTTGACCGAATTTCTGCCCGTGTCGAGCACCGGCCACCTGATCGTCGCCGGCAGCTTTCTCGATTTCGATGCCGATCAGGCGAAAACCTTCGACGTGGTGATCCAGTTCGGCGCGATCCTGGCCGTCTGCTGGGAATACCGGCGCCGCATCGGCGCCGTGGTGGCGGGGCTGCCGTCGCGGCCCGAGGCGCGGCGCTTCGCGCTCAACGTCGTGATCGCCACGCTGCCCGCCATCGTGCTCGCGCTGCTGCTGGAGAAGGCCATCAAGCGCGTGCTGTTCTCGCCGGTGCCGGTCGCGTTCGCGCTGGTCGCGGGCGGCGCCGTGATCCTTTGGGCCGAGGCGCGCCAGCGCGAGCGCCGCGAGCCGGCGCGCGTGACGTCGATCGACGCGCTGACCCCGCTCGACGCGCTGAAGGTCGGCCTCGCGCAATGCTGCGCGCTGATCCCGGGCGTGTCGCGCTCCGGCGCCACCATCATCGGCGGCATGCTGGCCGGGCTCGACCGGCGCGTCGCCACCGAATTCTCGTTCTTCCTTGCGATCCCGATCATCTTCGGCGCGACGCTCTACGAAACCGTGAAGGACTGGCATGCGTTCTCGGCCGATTCGATCGGGCTGTTCGCGATCGGGCTCGCGGCCGCGTTCGTGAGCGCGTTCGCCTGCGTGCGCTGGCTGCTGCGCTACGTGGCCTCGCACGATTTCACCGTGTTCGCGTGGTACCGGATCGTGTTCGGGCTCGTCGTGCTGCTGGTGGGCTACAGCGGCTGGCTGAACTGGAGTTGAGCGGCGGCGGCCGATGGGGGCCGCCGCCATGAAAAAAGCGGCAACGCATCGCGATCGATGCGTTGCCGCTTTTGCATTTGGGCGTTCGCGCGTTCGGCGCGGCCCGGGCTCAGCCCGCGCGCTTGCGGAACACCAGATCCCAGACGCCGTGCCCGAGCCGCAGGCCGCGCCGCTCGAACTTCGTGATGGGGCGATAGTCGGGGCGCGGCGCGTAGCCGTCGGTGGTGTTTTCGAGCCGCGGCTCGGCGCCGAGCACGTCGAGCATCTGCTCGGCGTAGTTCTGCCAGTCGGTCGCGCAGTGCAGGTAGGCGCCGGGCTTGAGCCGCGACACGAGCTGCGCCACGAACGGCGGCTGGATCAGGCGGCGCTTGTGATGACGCGCCTTGTGCCACGGATCGGGGAAGAAGATGTGGACGCCGTCGAGGCTGTCGGGTGCGAGCATGTTCTCGAGCACCTCGACCGCGTCGTGCTGGATGATGCGGATGTTGCTCAGGTCCTGCTCGCCGATCAGCTTCAGCAGCGCGCCCACGCCCGGCTCGTGGACCTCCACGCCGAGGAAATCGTCGTCGCGGCGATGCGCGGCGATCTCGGCCGTCGAGGCGCCCATGCCGAAACCGATCTCGAGGATGCGCGGCGCCTCGCGGCCGAACACCGCCGCCCAGTCCGGCGGCTCCGGCGCGTAGGGCACCACGTAGCGCGGGCCGAACGCGTCGAGCGCGC
This sequence comes from Burkholderia plantarii, assembly GCF_001411805.1. Taxonomy (NCBI): domain Bacteria; kingdom Pseudomonadati; phylum Pseudomonadota; class Betaproteobacteria; order Burkholderiales; family Burkholderiaceae; genus Burkholderia; species Burkholderia plantarii. The sequence continues at coordinate 871,690 of NZ_CP007212.1, forward strand.
GGCGCTGCCCCGTGGACACGCGCCCGGCGCGCGTCACGAAGCTGCGGATGCGGCGCAGGTGGAGCGGGTTCGTGTCGTCGGACGGCGCGCCGGCGGCGTCGTGGCCGGGCTCGCGGGCATCGTCGGCGGCGTCGGACGGCGGCAGGCCGGTTGGGTCGGAATCGTGAATCATGGTGGTCAGTGTGGGCGAATCGCGCGCCGGTGCTGCGTTCGCGGGCCGGACGGCGGCCCGCTACCGTTCGATAGCGGCTCGTTACGAAAAAGCCGCCTTCGGTGAGGCGGCTTCGCGCGAGCTTCGGATCACGACGGCGTGGCCGAAAAAGGGCATGTAAGGTAGCACGGACGGGGGGGCTTGTCCAGATTGGGGCCGCTGTCGCAGCCGCCGCGGCGCGCCGTACTCAGGCCGATTTCGTTGTCCCCGCGGCGCGCGTGCCGCGCTGCGTCCGCACCCAGGCCAGCGTCATCGCGGCGGCGACCGCCAGCAGCGGGAACGTGACGAGATTCAGGTCGACCCAGCCGAAGCGTTCGAGCACCGGCCCCGCGCCGAGCGTGGCGAGCGCCGTGAACAGATAGCGGACCAGTTCGGCCGTGCCCTGCACGCGGGCGCGCTCGGACGGTGTGTGCGACGAAGCCAGCAGCGTGGTGCCGCCCACGTACATGAAGTTCCAGCCGATCCCGAGGCTCAGCAGCGCGACGTAGAACGCCGGCAGCGTGGCCGAGAGCGAGGCGATCACGGCCGCCGCCGCGCTCAGGGCCATGCCCGCGAACAGCACCGCCGGCATGCCGAAGCGCTTGATCAGGCGGCCCGCGAAGAACGACGGGCCGTACATGCCGACCAGATGCCACTGGATGATGCCGGCGCCGTCGTCGATCGAATGGTGGCAGGCCACCGCCGCGAGCGGCGCGGCCGTCATCACGAACATCATCACCATCCCGCCGATCACGTTGTTGGCCAGCGCCGCGAGCGAAATCGGCTGGCGGAACACGGTTCGCAGGGCGCGCGCCGGCGCATCGGCGCCGGGCGCGGCGCTGGCGGGCGGCGTATCGCGATAGCCGACGGCCAGCAACAGCGCCGAGGCCACGCCGAGGATGGCCACCATCAGGTAGGAGCCCGCGAACAGCGCCGGCAGCAGCGTCTTGCTCCAGGCCGCCAGCATCGGCCCGAGAATCGCGGCGATCACGCCGCCCGCCAGCACCAGCGAGATCGCGCGCGCCTTGTCGTCGCCTTCCACCGAATCCGCGGCGGCGAGCCGGTAGTACTGGGCGAATGCCTGGAACACGCCGACCGCCGCCGTGCCGAGGCAGAACAGCCAGAACGCCGCGTGCCACACCGCCCAGACCGAAATCGCGCCGCCCAGCGCGCAGGTCGCGGCGCCGATCACGAAGCCGCGACGGCGCCCGATGCGCTGCATCAACAGCGAGGCGAACAGCGTCGCGACGGCGCCCGACACCGTGATCGTCGCGAACGGCAGCGTGGCCAGCGACTTGTCGGGCGCGAGCTGGTAGCCGGTCAGGCCCGTCAGCGTGAGGTCGATGGCGATCGCCGCGGTGAAGAGGCCCTGCGCGACGGCCAGCACGAATGCGTTGGAGCGGCGCGCGGGTGCAGCCGGTGGCAGCGGCGGGGGCGGCGCGGGTTCGGGTCGGGTCGTCATGTTGCGCGCCACCGGGGCCGGGCGTGGCGGGGCGAATCGCGGAATGCCATTGCTTGCTGCTCCAGAGAGATCGTCGGGCAGGGCATTGTCGCCATCGCGCGGGAATGGCGAAAGGACGAACTTCCCTCGTTTTTCGCCATTGACTTGGATTGTCGATTATTGAGGGAAACGGCGCTTCACGACGGGCGATTCAGGCGCCATCATTGGCGTGTCGCGCCGGAAGTCCGAGCGGTGGTCATTGGTGGCCATCGGTCGGCGGCAAGCATTCGTGGAGCATCATGCGCAACGCCGTCACCCACCCGGGCGCCGCCAGCCGGGACATCGCCTTTCTGGTTTTCAACGGCTTCCAGATCCTCGACCTGAGCGGGCCGCTGGCCGCCTTCGACGTCGCCGGCAAGTCCGGCGGCGCCGGCGCCTATCGTTGCCATGTGGTGTCGCCCGATGGCGGCGGCATCGTCAGTTCGTCGGGGCTCGAGGTGGCGACGCGCCGGATCCGGGCCGCGCCGTATGACACGCTCGTCGTGGTGGGCGGGGACGTGTCCGGCCATCCCGCCACGCTGCCGCTGATGTCGGCGCAGTTGACGCGCGCCGCGCGCAGGGGGACGCGCCGCATCGCGAGCGTCTGCACCGGCGCGTTCATCCTCGCCGCCGCCGGCCTGCTGGACGGGCGGCGCGCCACCACGCACTGGAAGCACGCGACGGCGCTGCAGCGGCAGTTTCCGCAGGTCAGGGTCGAGCCCGACCGGATCTTCACGCATGACGGCGGCATCTGGACTTCCGCCGGCATCACGGCCGGGATCGACCTGGCGCTGGCATTGATCGAGGCGGATCTGGGCAGCACGGTCTCGCACGCGGTGGCGCGCATGCTGGTGGTCTATCACCGGCGGCCGGGCGGCCAGTCGCAGTTCTCGGCGATGGCGGACATGGCGCCGTCGTCGGACCGGATGCGCGAGGTGCTGAGCTACATGCGCGAACATCTGGACGAGGCGATGTCTACCGAATTGCTCGCGTCGGTGGCGTGCCTGAGCCCGCGGCAGTTCGGGCGCCTGTTTCTCGCGGAGACCGGGGAAACGCCGGCGAAGGCGGTCGAGCGCCTGCGGGTGGAGGTGGCGCGGCCACGCGTCGAGCAGGGCGTGGAGCCGATCGAGATGATTGCCGCCAGCGTCGGCTTCGGTGATCCGGAGCGGATGCGGCGTGCGTTCATCCGGATTCTCGGGCATCCGCCGCAGGGGATTCGGAGGATGGCGGGACGCGAGGGGACGAGCGCTTAGACGGCGGCGACGGATTCTGCGAAACGAAGGGAATGCGGGGACGGCGGGAGGGACGACGGACTGCGGAGAGATCCGAACCTTGATGGACTGCCGAGGTGGAGCGGGCGATGGGAATCGAACCCACGTCATCAGCTTGGGAAGCTGAGGTAATGGCCATTATACGACGCCCGCAGAACGCGTGATTGTACAGGGATGTAAGTAGGGAGGGCAAGTGCGACATGAGCCCGATGCCGAAGGATCGTGTTGGCACGCATGCCGCTTCCGGGCCCACGGTGCAGCCGTCGTTCAAGCGGTTCAAGTTTGCCGTGCCGCTGGCCGTCTTCGTTTTCATGCAGTCGAACTGCAATCGCGCGCCGACGGGGAATTGTCAATTCCGGACAGCTTTGATGCCATTTTTCCAACAATTCGTGACTTCCGGATATCGTCGCCGATCGCGCTGATTTCAAGGGACGTGCATATCGATTTTCTTATTCTTTCATTCGAATTTCTTTTATTGCAAGACGGTGCATGCCACTCTGGCGATTGAAAAATCGGTCGTGGGCGAGCATGATCTGGTGACCGGCGAATCGCGCCTCGAGTATTCGCATGCGGCGCTTGCCGGAAGAAAGCACGGAATGTTTTGTCTAAAGCCTTCTGAAATTCTCATGCGCTAATAGCCTGCATTCACCGGCCGCCGATTGCCATATCATGGCGGCGAGCTTCAATGCCTGGTTCGTTGCGGCAATTGTCGGCTGCGGATCATTACCGCTTCCCGGCACCCGGAAAATGACCGCGACGATCCCGGTCCCGTCCGCGCCAAGTTGGCGAAGGGCGGCCGTACCCCCTGAGAGAAAGCCCCGCGGGGCTTGCCATAAACGAGAACCGGGTAGCACATGAACTCGACCGATTGGAGTCAGGCGCTTCGAGGCGGGCTGATTCAGCAGGATCGCCTCCTGAAGACGGACATCCCATCGTTGCCTGATAACGCGCTCGTCCCCCGCCGCGCCGTGACCTGTTCCGAGCTTGGCCGGGACTTCGGCGTCACGCTCGACATGGTATCGACCGCGAACGACATCGAGCTGAAAACGCTGATGGCTCAGCCCATGACGCTGTGGATACAGCAGGCGGACAAGTCCTATCTGCCGATCAACGGCTATATCCATACGGCTCGCCGGCTCGGTGCCGAAGGCAGCCAGACCAGTTATCAGCTGGCCTTCGCCTCGTGGATGCATTTCCTTCGATTTCGCCGCGACATGCGGTATTGGCAGGATCAGGGCGCCGACGCCATCCTCACGGATGTCTTCAATGCGCATCCGCAAGCGAACGGGCAGTTCCAGTTTGCGCTGTCGAAGCCCTTGCCGCCGCGCTCGTATTGCCGACAGAGCGAATCGGACTGGAATTTCGTGCATCGCCTGATGGAACAGGAAGGGCTGTTCGGCTTCTGGCGCCAGGGAAAGGACGGCAGGTCGCATTCGCTGGTCGTGACCGACGACGTTCATTCGCTCGACGAGATATCGGTCAATCCCGTCGTGTTTTCCCGGTCCGGCACCGGCAGCGAAACGGATGCGTTGACGCAGTGGGCCGGCTCGCGGACCTTGCAGAGTGTGGTGCATACGACCCGCACGTTCGACTACAAGGCACCGTCATCGGCTGCCAATCCGAAAGGGACTTCGCTGCCGACGATGGCGGGCCAGGGAAGTTTGCCCGAGCAAGCGGAGGTTTACGAATACACGGGCGCGTACACCTACGGCGTTCAGGATCGTGGAGACCATCTTTCCAGAATGCGCCTGGAAGAATGGGAGTCGCGGGCGAAGCGTTTTTTCGCGGCGGGTGGCGTGCGGGGTATCGATGCGGGTCTGCGGTTCGAATTGAGCGGTCATCCGGAGCATGATCGCGATCCGGCCGGGCAACGCGAATTCGCGGCGATCAAGGTCCGGCGCTACATCGAGAACAATCTGCCGCTGTCGAATCACGAGGTCCGTTTTCCGCACAGCCTGCAGGCCGCGCTGACGCGGGCGAAGGCCGGGTATTCGGGCGGATCGGTGGCTCACGTTGACGGTTCGGCGGGTTTCTATCTGGCCGAGGTGGAAGCGCAGCGCACCGCGGTGCCGTATCGCAGCCGGTTCGAACACGGCAAGCCGGAGATGCATCTGGAGACGGCGATCGTCGTCGGTCCGCCGGATGAGGAGGTCTATACGGATGAACTGAACCGGGTGAAGGTGAGGTTCGTCTGGGATCGGCAGAACACAGGGGACGCGGGGGCGTCGTGCTGGGTGCGTGTCGTGCAATCGGACACGGGCGGCGGCTACGGCGGCGTGCATATGCCACGCGTCGGCGAGGAGGTGCTGATCGGCTATCTGGGCGGCGACTGCGACCGGCCGATCGTGCTGCATCGCGTGTACAACGGCAAGGTCAAACCCCGGTGGCACGGCAACGGCATCCTGTCGGGGCACCGCTCCAAGGAGTACGGCGGCAGCGGCTACAACCAGATGGTGATGGACGACGCGACCGGCCAGAATCGCGTCCAGTTGATGAGCAGCAGCGCCAACAGCCTGCTGCATCTTGGGTATCTGATCGATCAGAACGGGAATACGCGCGGCGCTTATCTGGGCTCCGGCTTTGACTTGAGGACCGACGCCTACGGTGCAATTCGTGCAAGCCTGGGCCTCTACGTGACGACGCATGCCAAACCGGCCAACAGCGAGCAGCTCGACGTTGGCCAGGCACGGCAGCAACTCGTCGATGCCGGGAGCATGGTCGAGGCGATGTCGGGGGCGAGCCGGACGCACCAGGCGGAAAGCCTGGAGGAAGGGCGCACGGCACTCGAGGCTTTTGCCGATGCGACTCGGAATAGCGCGCGAGGCGCAACGGCGGGTGGCAGAACCGCAGGCGGCGGAACAGGCAGCGCGAATGCGTTCAAGGCACCGGTCATGCTGATGGCGGGTCCGTCCGGTATCGCATTGTCGACGCAGGACTCCTTGCATGTATCGAGCGATGGACAAACGAATCTGGTGAGCGGCCAGGGCATGTTCCTCGTCAGCGGGAAGTCGCTGATGGCGAGCGTCGCGGAGAAACTCAGCCTGTTCGTGCAGAACGCGGGGATGAAGTGGTTCGCGGCGAAGGGCAAAGTGGAGATCCAGGCGCATTCGGATAACATCGAAATCACGGCCCAGAAAGCGCTCAAGATCCTGTCGGCCACCGCGAGTATCGAGGTCGCCGCCAGGCAGGAGATCCTGCTCACCTCGGGCGGTGCCTATATCCGGATCAAGGATGGCAACATCGATATTCACGCTCCGGGAACGATCGATATCAAGGGAGCCCGGCACGCGTTCGCTGGTCCCGCGAGCTTGCCGTATCCGCTTCCAGGCTTGCCGCAGTCGATCTGCGTCGAGTGCCTGTTGAGACGCGCTGAGTCCCGAGCCGCGCTGATCACGAAGGGGGTATGACATGCCTTTCGTTTCTGTGGCCCCGGAGGTTGCTTCAAGCGTGCAGATGCATGTCGTGGCTGAGCCCGTGTGGAAGACGGTGCGCGGTCAGGTACGCGCACCGCGCTCGGCATGCGCTGAATGCCTGCGGCGCAGGGCGGCGACCCGAGCGGCGTTTGTCGACAAGGAAAAGGTCGTGAAATGACGGAAGCCTCGGCCGTATTCGCAATGGCACGCTCGCTGAGCGCCCAGGCTTATGTCCTGGCGGATCCCGCTCAGGACAGAACCTTGCCGGGCGCATTGCAATTCGATTCCGCGCGCGCCGTATGTCTGCTTGACGGCGCGGCTGACGTGATCGCCGTCGCCCCGCATCTGATCGAGATCGATGAGGCGAATTTTCATCGCGCGGGAGCATGGCTGGATCGTCATGCGTCAAAGGTTCCATGCGCGACGCTGCTGATTTCCGCCCTGCCGCTGGAGATGCTCGCGAGGCACTTGAGTTCGTTTGTCGATGTCGTGCTGCCGGACCGGACCATCATGGCGCTTGCCTTCTGGGACCCGGCTATTCTCGCAGTCCTGGCCGGTGCGCACGGAGACGATACGCTGCCTGTCCGCGGCCCGGTGCTGGCGGCCGGGCAACGACAGGCATTCCTCGGCCCTGTCCTCGCATGGTGGTACTGGGACCGTGCCGGCCATCTTCGATCCCTCGACTGGAACGGCGGCGCTGCTGCGTCGAGGCCGGATATGCGTTTGCCCCTGAACCTCGACCAACGTCAGGTCGATGCGCTGGTCGAGGCCAGCGTGCCGGACAGCATCCTGTACTACATCAGGCTCAACCTACCGGGCCTGCTGGCGCGGATACCGGAATCGGCGCAGTACGCATTCGTGTACTCGCAGATCCTGAATGCCCGAAAATATGGACTGGAAGGGACCGGCGACCTCGTCAACTATTGCTGCGTCGCGCTGGCTTATGGCGATGCGTTTGACACACTGCCGGAAGTTGCCGTTTTACTGGAGCAGGTCAGGAGCAAGGCCATGAGCTTTGATGAATTCATGAAAAAATTTCCGAGCGATATCCCGGCAATCGACGCGGCGCATTGACGATCTACTACCGAATGGCGAAATGAAAACGAGACCCGGAATTGCATTCCATGCAGCGGCCTGCCGTCTGCTCGTTGGCCTGATGTCGTTGCTGCCGCTGGCGGCCTGCTCGGAGAGAACCATGAACCTGGATGTATCGATCTACAACTACTGGCCGCGCGCGATCTATGACGTTGCCGTCAATGGTCAATATGCAGGGGGTGCTTATATGGGCTATCACCCTGGCGGCGCGGGTGGGTCGGTTGTTTGTTGTATCAAGGTCAAGCCTGGCCCGATAACGATCGAATATTCTCTCGGGGGTTCTGAAGGAATGCCGAGATTGGGCGAGAGAATTCATGCAACTGCCGTTTTGCAGGCATTGCCGGACAATTCCAAGGTTCTCACCATGCATGTGTATCCCAATGGAACGGCTTTTGCCGAAGCATCCAAGGAATACGTCGACGAGCGGCCGGAACCGGAGGATAAAAAATGATGTCGTCGCAGCCACAGTCCTCTTCGACGACGCAAATCATATCGGCCGCTACGCGCGACGTACCGAAGACGCCTCCGACGGCAAAACAGGATTGTTCCGACGTTCTTCATCTGGCTTTCTTCTTCGACGGTACCGGGAACAACCGCGACGCGGATGCAGCCGGGCAACGATGGAGCAACGTCGCGAGGTTGTTTGATGCCGCGATGAACGATCCATCGAAAGGGATCTACCGGTTCTACATCAGCGGCGTCGGCACCCCCTTCAACGGCGAGGTGTCCTGGGTCGACAAGCCCGATGTGTGGCTGGAGGACCATGCTCTCGGCGGGGCGTTCGGCGCGGGCGGAGACCGTCGTCTGCTCGATGGCGAAGACCGCATGAATCAGGCGTTGCGCCAGGCGGTGGTCAACAACGCGAAGAAGATGGGCGGCGAGGTCAAGCAATACGTCGAGAAGAACAAGGATGCCAGCCTGAACGATTTGAACAAGGCAATCGGGGCTCATCGCCTTATCAAGGTCATCAACATCTCTGTCATAGGCTTCTCCCGCGGCGCGGCGCTTTCCCGTGCATTCGTGAACATGCTGGTCGGGCAATGCAGGAAGCAGGCGGACGGCTCGCTGGCATTGAATGGCTTTCCGGTCCGTTTCACGTTCCTGGGCGTATTCGATACGGTGGCATCGTTCGGGATGCCCGCACACAACATCACGCTTCCGTTGGAACAGCGGGACCTGCGCATCCCTGCCTGTGTCGAGCGCTGCGTGCATTACGTCGCCGCCAACGAGCTTCGTTATTCGTTTCCGGTGGATTTGATTCGCGAAGGCGGCAAGTACAAGGCCGGTTGGACCGAAAAGGTTTATCCCGGTGTGCATTCCGACATCGGCGGGGGATATGGACCCAACGAGCAGAACCTGGACGGGAACTATGCTCGTATTCCGATGAACGACATGCACCAGGAAGCGCTGAAGGCGGGCGTGCGCCTGCTGTCGATGGCGGACATCAAGCGCACCCTTGCTCCTATCTTCGATCGCTTCACCGTGAAGCCCGAAACACAGAAGAACTATCAAGCCTACATGAGCGCGGCAAATCCGGCGGGAACCTCGGTCGAAGCCGATATGCGGTGCCACATGAAGTCGTACTACGAAAGCAACGGAACGCTTTCACGAAAAAAACGGCCATTGGCCGGCCAGGCGTCGTTCAACAGCAGTTCGATCAAGCACGCCATGTGGGGCACGATCGACCTCGAGGCGCCAGCCTATGCGGAGGCATTGAAGACGCATCGCGATATCGTCGTAACTAATCGCGGCACCGCCGAAGAGCGGGTATTTTTCTACTCGTTCAAGCCCGAGCAATGGCGGCTCGATGCGTGGCTGACGAACGCTCCCGACAGCATCGTCAATTTCTTTTCCCGCTACGTTCACAACTCCAAGGTTGACTTCATTGCGAACGTCGAACCGTTCAGCTACTTCCGGCCGCGCGGCGTCTTCGAACAAAAATCGTCATGACCAAGGCAATCGCCATGCGTGTGGAAACGCCCCGATCCGGGGCGTTTCACTCCGCCAGCCCCCTCACCGAACCGGCGCAAACAGATAAATCGCCACCGACAGCGTGACGATGCTCGCGAGCGACGACACCACCAGCGTCGTCCCCGACACCGCCGGCCGCACGTTCGCGCTGGCGCCGAACACCAGGCCGAAGAAGCCGGCCGGGATCGCCGTCAGCAGCACGGCTTCGGCCTTGATGACGGGCGGCAGTCCGAACAGCGTGGCCAGCGCCCAGACGATCGCCGGCTGCACCAGGTTCTTGATCACCGTGCCCAGCACGACGTTGCCGCCGATGCGGATCGGCTGGGCCGACAGCATCAGCCCGGTCAGAAAGAGCCCGACGCCCGCGGTGGCGGCGGTCATCGGCGCGAGCGCGGTGCCGACGATCGGCGGCACGCGCAGGCCGGACAGCGCCACGATCAACCCGAGCAGCGGGCCGACGAAGATCGGCTTCTGCACCGAATGCCGGAGCGCGACGAGGAACTTGCCTAGCGCGGAACCGGGTGAATCGGGCCGGCTCTCGGCCGACACATGCATGTCGAGGAACGCGAGCGTCAGCGGCGAGATCGTCACCGAGCCGACCGCGATGCAGATCGCCACCGGCAGCCCGGCCTCGGCGCCCCAGAACGGCGTCAGCAGCGGCAGGCCGATCGACGCGAAATTCGGAAACGCGGTGGTCAGCGTCTGGACCGAGGCCGTGCCGAGGTCCTGCCCGCAGGCGCGGCGCTGATGGAAGAACACGGGCAGGTAGACGATCAGCAGCCCGAGCGCGATGACGAGCGCGAGCCGCCCGTTCTGCACGATCACGTCGTGGGGCGTGCGCGCGATCGAGATGAACAGCGTGAGCGGCAGCGCGAACTGCATCAGCAGCACGTTCAGGCTCTTGACGTTGAGGTTGTCGACCAGCTTGCGGCGGCCGGCGAAATAGCCCAGCAGAAGTCCGACGTACACGGGCAGCAGCGCGGTAATGATCAGGATGAGCATAGGGGGCACGGATAAGGGGAGGGCATGCCGGCCCGGCTGCCGGCTGCGTGCGGCCACGCGCCTGACCTGACGGTCGAACCACGGCATGAGGGATTGCCGCCGCAGCGGCACTGCGACAACCCATCCACAATAAGCGCTCGATGCCGTTTCGGACTTGTCGTCGTGCAAGTTCCGTGGGGCCGAGCCTGATAAAAGTGACTGGTGGTGCCACGGCCAGCATCGCGATCGCGCTCGTTGCCCGGACATTGCCTTACCCGGCCCGCAGCGCCTAAAGTAACGCGACCGATGCCGTGCCGCCCCGCCCTCGCGCCCGGAGGCGCCGGCCGGCCTGCGCCCATCCCTTATCCAGGAGCCTTCTTGTTATTTTCGATCGCCGCGATCTTCATTGGCGCCGGCCTCGGCGCGCTGTTGCGCTGGGGCTTGAGTCTCACGCTGAACATGGTCGTGCCGCAGCTTCCGCTCGGCACGCTCGCCTCGAACCTGGTCGGGGGTTATCTGATCGGCATCGCGATCGTCGTGTTCAACACGAAGACGGGCCTGCCGCCCGAGTGGCGGCTGTTCGTGATCACCGGATTCATGGGCGGGCTCACCACCTTCTCGACCTATTCGGCCGAGGTGATGCAGCACGTCGTGGACGGGCGGCTGGGCTGGGCGGCGATCGTCGCGTTCGTGCATCTGATCGGCTCGTTCACGCTCACGCTGCTCGGCATCCTGACGGCTCGCGCGTTGCTGCTGCCGGCGTGACATCGACATCGCGAGCTGGCACCGCGTAGCCGCGTAGGCGATGCCGGCCGCCGCCGCAAAATCCGGGAGAGTCCGGGCGGCGAGGCGCCAGCCGCCCGGCGTCGGCCGTTCAGCGTGAATTCAAAGCGAATTCAGAGCGTAAACAGCGTCATCGAGATCGCCGCACGCGTGACGACCATGATCAGCACCTGCACGATCACGAACAGCAGGATCGGCGAGAGATCCATGCCGCCGAGGCTCGGCAGCACGCGCCGCAGCGGATTGAGCAGCGGCGCGGTCAGCGGGAACAGGATCTCCATGGCCGGCGAGCGCGGATTGAGCCACGACAGCAGCGCCATCAGGATCGTCATCCACAGCACCAGGTTCAGCGCCCATTTCACGAGCGTTAGCAGCGCGACGATCACGAGCGTGGGCAGGATCGACAGCGCGTCGATGCCGGCCAGCGACATCATCAGCAGCACGTAGATGAACGCGGTGAGCAACGCGGCCACCACGCTGGCCCAGTCGATGCCGCGCGTGCCGGTGATCACGCGGCGCAGCGGCAGCACGATCCAGTTGGTGGCCTGCAGCACGGCCTGCGTGACGGGGTTGTAGGGCGGGACGCGCACCGCCTGCATCCAGGCGCGCAGCAGCAGGGCGGCGCCGAACAGCGTGAACAGGGTGTTGAGCAGAAAGCGGGCGATTTCGCCGAGCATCGTTGAAATCCTTAGTATGACAGTCGGGTAGCGTGCGGCCGCCGTGCGAAGGTGGCCTGCATCGGGCGTCACCTTATCACGGCTCGCGGCGCGCGGGGGCAGGCCGGGCCAGGTGCGAAGCGAGCAGCGCGTCGACGCTGCCGGCCAGCGCGTCGAGACCGGCGGGCGGCACCGCGCGTCGCCTGGCTAGGCCCACGGCGCGGCGCGTCATCAGCGCGTAGAGCACGGCATGATCGTCGCCGAGTTCGTCGAGCAGCGCGAGCTGCCGCTCGACGATGCCGGCGTCGCCGCGCGATACCGGCCCCGCCAGCGCGTTGGCGAGCCCCTTGTCGCGCGCGGTCTCGATGGTGCCGGACAGCATCGGCAGCAGCGCGCGCAGCGCGTCGGCCTCGTTCATGCCGAGTTGGCGCCACAGCGCGACGGCTTCGGCCAGGCCGCACAGCGCGAAGCTCGCCGCGTAGTGCGCGGCCGCGTGATAGAGCATCCGGCCGCCGGGCGGAATCGCCAGCGGATGGCAGCCGAGCGCGGCGGCGAGCGCATCGAGCACGGGGCGCAGCGTGCCGTCGGCCTCGATCGTGACCGAACAGCCCTCGATGCGGGTCAGGTCGGCGTCGGCGCCGCCAAACAGGTAGAGCGGGTGGAAGCCGCCCGTCTGCGCCAGCTGCGCGCGCGCGGGCGCCAGCAACTCGACGCTCGACGCGCCGCTGCAGTGGACGAGCGCCTGCGCCGGCGCGCGCGCCGGATCGAAGCGCAGCGACGCGGCCACCGGGCCGATGCCGTCGTCGGAGACGGTCACGAAGATCAGATCGGCGGCATCGACGACGGCCTGCGCGTTCGCGACGGCCAGGCAGCCGTCGATCGGGGCGGCGAGCGCCTGCGCGGACGCCGCCGAGCGGCTCGCGATCGCCACCACCGGAAAGCCGGCCTGCGCGAACCGGCGCGCGAGACAGCGGGCGAGCCGGCCGGCGCCGATGAAGCCGAGACGGGGAACGGACGGAAGCGACATTGCAGTCATGGCGGTGCGGCACGGGACGAATCGGTCAGCCGTCAGTATCCCGTATTTGGCGCACTATCCGCCGACCCGATACAAAACCCGACGAAATCGCCGGGCGACGGCGGCAACTTCGCGCGGAATTTGTAATCAATCATTACCTGTCCCGCCGCTGCTTCAGGATTAACTATCGGAAAAGCTGACCGATTCGCTTGATTGATCGCAAGGCCGAGGTCCGGCCGGCGGCTCGGGCGGGCCGTCCCGCCCCGTGAAAGGCCGCGCCGGGCGCGTCCATGGGGCAAGCTGCAATTGCAATTTGCAACAAATGTGGATGGTTCGCGGGAAGGGATTTCGCTACATTGAACCCATACAGCAAGGCATCCGTCGCTGTCCATGTGGCCCGCCGACGAAGTGCCGCCAGGAGAACCGAAGTGAAAAAGCTCATTCCGCTCATCGCTGCCGCCGCGCTCGGCCTCGGGGTCGCGAGCGCTGCCCAGGCCCATGTTTCGATCGGCGTCGGCATCGGCCTGCCGATCGCGCCGGCCTATCCGGTCTATGCCGCGCCGCCGCCCGTCGTCTACGCGCCGCCGCCGCCCGTCGTCTATGCGCCGGCGCCTGCCTACTATGGCCCGCCCCCGGTCGTCGTCGGCGGCTACTACGGCCGCCCGTACTGGCACCATCACGGCTATTACGGCCACGGCTACTACGGCCGCCGCTGGTAATCACCGGCAAGCCGGCGCGCCCTATCGCGGCGCGGCACGGGAAACCGTGTCGCGCCGTCTGCTTTTTGGGCGGGAAGGGAAGGAGACGGAGCGCGTGAGCGGGCCGGGCTCGAGCCAGGACGCACGCCGCCGGGGCGGGGGCAATTCGTAACCGGGTGAAACCGCGCGTGCCGCGACGAGCGTGCGGCCCTCCCGCCAACCGGCCAGCATGAATCAACGCATCAGCGCCCGCCAGTATTGGGTCGCGGCGCGTTCAGCCGAGCCCGATCTCGTTCCAGAGCGTATCGACGCGCGCCTTCACGGCTGCCTCCATCTCGATCGGGCGCCCCCATTCGCGCTGCGTCTCGCCGGGCCACTTGTTGGTGGCGTCGATGCCCATCTTCGAGCCGAGGCCGGCCACGGGCGAGGCGAAATCGAGGTAGTCGATCGGCGTGTTGTCGACCAGCACGGTGTCGCGCACCGGATCGACGCGCGTGGTGATCGCCCAGATCACCTCCTTCCAGTCGCGGATGTTCACGTCCTCGTCCACCACCACGATGAACTTCGTATACATGAACTGCCGCAGGAAGCTCCAGACGCCGAACATCACGCGCTTCGAGTGACCCGCGTAGCTTTTCTTCATCTGCACGATCGCCATCCGGTAGCTGCAGCCCTCGGGCGGCAGATAGAAGTCGGTGATCTCGGCGAACTGCTTCTGCAGCAGCGGCACGAACACTTCGTTGAGCGCGACGCCGAGCACGGCGGGCTCGTCGGGCGGCTTGCCGGTGTAGGTCGAGTGGTAGATCGCGTCGCGGCGCATCGTGATGCGCTCGACGGTGAACACGGGGAACCACTCCTGCTCGTTGTAGTAGCCGGTGTGGTCGCCATACGGGCCTTCGAGCGCGTGTTCGTAGGCGGCCGTGCCGCGCGTGCCGGCGGGCCGCGGCGGCGCGCCGGCGGGCGCGGGCCCCGGCGTGCCGGTCTGCGGGTGGATGAAGCCCTCGAGCACGATTTCGGCGCGCGCCGGCACCTGCAACCCGTCCACGCCCGGCGTCAGGCACTTCGCGAGTTCGGTGCGCGCGCCGCGCAGCAGCCCGGCGAACTGGTACTCGGACAGCGTGTCGGGCACCGGCGCGACGGCGCCGAGCGTGGTGGCCGGGTCGGCGCCGAGCACCACGGCCACCGGATAAGGCTTGCCGGGATTGGCGAGCGCGAATTCGCGGAAATCGAGCGCGCCGCCGCGATGCGCGAGCCAGCGCATGATCAGCTTGTTGCGGCCGATCAACTGCTGGCGGTAGATGCCGAGGTTCTGGCGCGTCTTGTTCGGGCCGCGCGTGACGGTGAGCCCCCAGGTCAGCAGCGGGCCGGCGTCGCCGGGCCAGCAGGTCTGGATCGGCAGCTTGTGCAGGTCGACGTCGTCGCCCTCCCAGACGATCTCCTGGCACGGCGGCGCGGACACCGTCTTCGGCGCCATGTCCCACACGGCCTTGGCGAGCGACAGCAGCTTGCCGGCGTCGGCGAGGCGCTTCGGCGGATCGGGCTCCTTCAGCGCCGACAGCAGGCGGCCGACGTCGCGCAGCGAGGTCAGCGCCGTGGCGTCGTCGGCCGCGTCGGCGTCCACGCCCATGCCGAGCGCCACGCGCCGCGGCGTGCCGAACAGGTTGCCGAGCACCGGAAACCGATAGCCGTCGGGCGCGTCGAACAGCAGGGCCGGGCCGCCGGCGCGCAGTACCCGATCGCACAGCTCGGTCATTTCGAGCACGGGCGACACGGGCTGGGTGACCCGCCGCAGTTCGCCGAGACCCTCGAGGCGCTGAGAAAAATCGCGTAAGTCTTTGTATTTCATCAGAGTATTGCCGGCGCTCGGAAATCGGGCGCGATGGCGGCGCGAGGCGCCGGAAATCGAGCACCGATTTTACCCGGGGTGGCTCCGGGCAGCGCGATCCGCAAATTTGTTCAACGCGCATGAAAGCCAGACGGTGCGCGGCTTTTCGCGCCGCGTCGTAATAAATGATTACTTTTTGTTATGATTTCGGGACTTTATAGTGTTGACGATCTATAAAACCCTCCCTAGAATCCGCTCACATTGTTCGCCGGACCCCCTGGCTGACAACCAGTCTCCGGTCTTCCAGACGCTTCGCGTCGCCGTCCGCCGCGACCTGTACGGCACATGACGGTAGTTGTCGTCCGAGCCAGCGCCTTCGCGACGCTGGTTTTTTGCGTGGGAGCCACCGCGCGTCAGTCTGCCCGCCGGGCACTGACCTCAAGCCGCCGTGGCCCCGAACGGTACACATACCGTTTCTCCGACGTCGCCGCCCGATCCGGGTGCGCAACGTCCTGATTCCGCGGCCACGCGTCCTTCTCGCTACCGAGTCGAGCGAGCCGCACGAGTCATGTTCATGGGAGATCTGAATGAACGCTTGGTTATCGTGGCGTCCCTCCGAACGGCATGCGCAGTTGTTGCGTGAAGTGCTCCGCCGGGGGACGCGTGTCAGCCACCATCTTTTCAGCGTCGTCGGCGGCCTGGCCGTCGTCGTCGCGTTCGCGCTCTGGATGCTGCCGAACGCCCGCGGCACGCTGGCCGCAAAACTGATGCCCGTGCTGTCGGCCGCCGTCAAGGCGGGGCCGGCGCGGCTGCTGTCCGGGCACCCGCTGCCCGCGTTCGGCCCCGGCAACACCGATGACGACGTCGATGCCGACGGCCAGACCTCGCCGGTCTCGCCGGTGTCCTATTCGCCGTCGTCCGGCACGGCCACCGGCGACGTCGCCGCGGCCGACGACGCGATCCGCAACGGCCAGTCGCCGGTCACGCTCGCGAAGCTGATCCCGGCCCAGCGCGTCGCGGCCGACGCACGCGACGACCGCGTGTTCTCGAACCGCGAGCAGGCGCTCGTGGCCACCTATCTCGCGCGCCGCTACCACGTCGCGCAGGAGCCGGTCGGCCAGCTCGTGAAGGCAGCGTTCCAGACCGGCCACGACATCGGCCTCGATCCGATGCTGCTGCTGTCGGTGATGGCGATCGAATCGGGCTTCAATCCCTACGCGGAAAGCGGCGTCGGCGCGCAAGGGCTGATGCAGGTGATGTCGAAGATCCATTCCGACAAGTTCGAATACGCGGGCGGCACCAACGCGGCGCTGCGCCCGGTGGTCAACATCCAGGTCGGCGCGCTGGTGCTGAAGGACTGCATCGCGCGCGGCGGCTCGCTGCCGGGCGGCCTGCGCCTCTACAACGGCGTGACGGGCACCGACGACGGCGGCTACAGCGCGAAGGTGCTGGCCGAGCGCGGCCGGCTGCGCGACGTCGCGCGCGGCCGCAACGTGTCGATCTACGCGCCGCAGCTGCCGACGCCGGTGACCACCGCGTCGGGCTCGCCGGCCGCGGGCCAGAAGCGCGTGCAGGCGACGCTCGACGGCGCGCACCCGATCACGATCAAGGCGACCGTGCCGGCCGACGCGAAGACCTCGCCGCAAGCCGACGCGAGCGCCGACACGGGCGGCGTCAAGCACGACGGCGCGGCGGAAGTCGGGACCTGATCGGGCGGGCCGATCAGGTCGTCACGGAACGAACAATGCAGACAGGGCACCCTCGGGTGCCCTGTTCTTTTTGGTGCCGCGTATTTGAGTGCGGCACCGGCCCCCGGCATGCGGCCGGCGCGGGCGGAAAAGGTGGTTATTAGCGGCCGAACATCGCGCCGAGCCGCGCGACCGCTTCCTCGAGCCGTTCGTAGGCGGTGGCGTAGGATAGCCGGATGTACTCGCGCGGCGCGTGCAGGCCGAAGTCCATGCCCGGCACCAGCACCACGCCGGCGTCCTGCAGCATCGCGTCGACGAGCTTCGCGCTGTCGCCGGCGGCCGGATGGGCGACGCCGCCGCAGCGCGCATAGACGTAGAACGCGCCGTCGGGCATCACGGGCACCTCGAAGCCGAGCGATTCGAGCGCGGGCACGATGTAATCGCGGCGGCGCATGAATTCGAGGCGGCGCGCCTCGTAGACGGCCAGCGTGGCCGGCTCGAAGCAGGCGAGCGCCGCGTGCTGGGCCAGCGCGGACGCGCAGATGAACAGGTTCTGCGCGAGCTTCTCGAAGGTGCCGACCAGCGCCGGCGGGACCACCAGCCAGCCGAGTCGCCAGCCGGTCATGTTGAAGTACTTCGAGAAGCTGTTGACGGTGATCACGTCGTCGTCGAACGACAGTGCGGAGGCGGGCGGGCCGTCGTAGCTGAGCCCTTGGTAGATCTCGTCGATGATCGCGAAGCCGCCGCGTGCGCGCACGGCGGCCAGGATGCGGCCGAGTTCGTCGGGCGCGAGCGAGGTGCCGGTCGGATTGGACGGCGAGGCCAGCAGCACGCCGCGCGTGCGCTCGCCCCAGCGCGCGCAGACGTCCGCGGCGGTAAGCTGGAAGCGCGCCTCGGGGCCGCTCGGCACCAGCACCGGCCGGCCTTCGGCGGCCGCCACGAAATGCCGGTTGCACGGGTAGGACGGGTCGGGCATCAGCACTTCGTCGTCGCGGCCGACCAGCGCGAGGCAGGCCAGCAGCAGCGCGGCCGACGCGCCGGCCGTGACGACGATCCGCTCGGGCGCGATCGTGAGCCCGTAGGCCCGTGCGTAGTGCGCGGCGATCGCCTCGCGCAGCGGCCTGATGCCGAGCGCGCTCGTGTATTGCGTCACGCCGCGCCGCATCGCGGCGGCGGCGGCCTCGACCACCGGCTCGGGGGCCGTGAAATCGGGCTCGCCGATGCTCATGTGGATCACGTCGCGCCCCTCCTGTTCGAGCAGCGCGGCCTGCTTGACGATTTCCATCACGTAGAACGGCTGGATCGCGTCGACGCGCGAAGCCAGCCGGATCAGCGATTCGACGGCAGTATTCATGTCCGGGGCCGGAAAGGAAAAAAGCGCGGGCGCCGCGCGGCGCCCGCGTGGATCACGCGTTGCGGCGGGCGGCGGCCTCGTCGGGGCGCAGCTTGAGGGCGAGCTTGTCGGCCACGCCGTTCACGTATTTATAGCCGTCGGAGCCGCCAAACGTCTTGGTCAGCTCGACCGCCTCGTTGATCACGACGCGGTACGGCGTCTCGATCTGGTGCTTGAGTTCGAACGTGGCGATCAGCAGCACCGCGCGCTCGACCGGCGAGAGCTGCTCGATCGGGCGATCGAGGCAAGGCGTGAGCACGGCGGCGAGATCCACGTGTTCGCGGATCACGCCGTACAGGATCGTCTCCAGCAGCTCACGATCGGCCTTGTCGTAACCCTGCGCGCCGCGCAACTGCGCGTCGATCTCGCCGGTGGACGCGTTCGACAGCAGCCACTGATACAGGCCTTGCGTCGCCAGTTCGCGCGATTGTCGGCGTGCGCTCTTCTTCATGCGCGTTCCTCTTCGTCGTCTTCGTCCTCGTCTTCCTCGTCCTCATCCTCGTTGAGCTGGTCGAGCGTCATCGTGAGGTTGGCCATCTCCACGGCCGTGCGGGCCGCGTCGCGACCCTTCTCGGTCATGCGCGCGATGGCCTGCTCGTCGTTCTCGGTGGTCAGCACCGCGTTCGCGACCGGCGTGTTGAAGTCGAGCGCGATGCGCGAGATGCCGGCGCCGCTCTCGTTCGAGACGAGTTCGAAATGGTAGGTTTCGCCGCGGATCACGGCGCCGAGCGCGATCAGCGCGTCGAACTGGTTGCTTTCCGCGAGCTTTTGCAGCGCGAGCGGGATTTCCAGCGCGCCGGGCACCGTCACGAGGAGCACGTCCTCGCCGGCCACGCCGAGGCGTTCGAGTTCCTCGACGCAGGCGTCCGCGAGGCCGTTGCAGACCGGCTCGTTGAAGCGCGACTGCACGATGCCGATACGCAGGCCCTCGCCTTCGAGATTCGGTTGATATTGTCCGATTTCCATGTTCGTTCCGTGGTTGGATTCAGCGTAAGTAAGGAGCGGCAGCCAAATGGTGAGCGGATGAGCGCCGGGCAGCCGGTCAGACCGCGGAGGCGGCGCCGCCCGGCATCGGCACGAAGCCCGTCGCCTCGAGACCCCAGCCCGACATGCTGCCGAGCTTGCGCGGGTTCGCGAGGACCTGCATCTTGCCGACGCCGACGTCGCGCAGGATCTGCGCGCCGATGCCGAACGTCTTGAAGTCGACCGGGCGGCGCTTGAGCACCGCGGCCTTTTCCTCCTCGTCGAACGCGCGGAACACGTCGACGAGATGCTCCTTCGTGTCGCCGCAGTTCAGCAGCACGATCGCGCCGAGATCGCGCTCGGCGATTTCCTTCATGGCCGCGTCGAGCGTCCACGAGTGCGTCGAGCTGCCGGTTTCGAGCAGGTCGAGCACCGAGAGCGGCTCGTGGACGCGCACCGGCGTCTCGCGATCGGGCGTGGGCGTGCCGCGCACCAGCGCGATGTGCGGCGAGCCGGTGGGCTTGTCGCGGTAGAGCACGGCCTGGAACGCGCCGTGCGCGGTCTGCATGGTGCGCTCGGCCACGCGCTCGACGATCGATTCGGTGCGGCTGCGGTAGTGGATCAGGTCGGCAATCGTGCCGATCTTGATGCCGTGTTCCTGGCTGAACGCGATCAGGTCGGGCAGGCGCGCCATCGAGCCGTCGTCCTTGATGACCTCGCAGATCACCGCGGCCGGCGTGAGGCCCGCGAGCGCCGTGAGATCGCAACCGGCCTCGGTGTGGCCGGCGCGCACCAGCACGCCGCCCGGCTGCGCCATGATCGGGAACACGTGGCCGGGCTGGACGATCTCGTCGGCGCGCGCGTCGCGCTTGACGGCCGTGGCGATCGTGTGGGCGCGGTCGGCCGCCGAGATGCCGGTGGTCACGCCCTCGGCCGCCTCGATGCTGACCGTGAACGCGGTGCCGTACTGCGTGCCGTTGCGGTAGGTCATGAGCGGCAGGTTCAGCGTCTTGCAGCGTTCCTGCGTGAGGGTCAGACAAATCAGGCCGCGGCCGTAGCGCGCCATGAAGTTGATCGCTTCCGGCGTGACGAATTCGGCCGCGATGACCAGATCGCCTTCGTTTTCGCGATCTTCTTCGTCGACGAGGATCACCATCCGGCCGGCTTTCAGCTCGGCGATGATGTCGGGCGTGGAGGCGAGCGTCATATCAGAAAAGGGGGGAGACGGAAGAAAAGCGCTATTTTACGTCACGCGCGCGCGGCTGCCTTGGAAATCCGGCGACGCGGGGCCGTGGCGGTCAAGGCCCGGCGCGCGCGGGGCGGGCGCGCGAGGCCGCGCGGTGGTGACGGCGCGGGGCGGGAGGCGGCGCGGCCGGGTGGAGGCGGCCCGGAGGGGCGGCGTGAGGTGTGGCCCGGAGCGCACTCGGGAGGCCGGCCGTGGGCGATCGGCATCACGGCCCGGATCACGCCCGGTTTGGTCCGGATGCGGCCGCGCGCGCGGCCCGGCCGTGCCGTCGCGCGCGGCGCACGCGAGCGGCGGCTCGCGCGGGCGCGCAGTCTCACTGCGAAACCGGCCGGCCCGTCTGCGCGTCGAGCGTCGTCCCGGCCTTCGCGTCGGCGGCGGCCGGCGCGGCCCCCTCCGGCGCGTCGCCGTCCTGCATGCCTTCCTTGAAACCCTTGATGGCGCCGCCGAGGTCCGAGCCGAGGCTGCGGATCTTCTTCGTCCCGAACACGAGCGAGACGATTGCCAGAACGATCAGCCAGTGCGTGATGCTGAGGCTACCCATGATCCACTCCTTGCGTGATTGGTGAATGCGCCGGTCAGCGCGTCGGGCGCCGGCCCGAAGCACCAGCGCGTGCGCCGATCCTAAGCGCAATCGCGGCGGCCATCCATCAAAGCTGCTGATGGATTTGCCAACAAATCGTGATTGTTCATCGGCGGCGCGGCTCCCTAGTATTGGCGTCACGGAGCGGATGGCGGGCGCCGCTGCCGAGGTGGGCCGTTCGTGCAGGACGCGGCGGCTCACGTCGGCACGGCGCCCCGCCGCCTCCGCCGGTGTTCCGCGTCGCGTGCCGAGGTATGAGCCGAGATGCGCCGCGACGGCCGGAGCCATCAAAGCGATATATTCAGGAGAACAGAGCATGACCGATTTGAAACGTCGTAGCGTCCTGGTCGGCGCGGCCGCCGGTGCGGTGGCACTGGGGGCGGCGGCCGCCGCGAAGGCGGCCGAGTTCGGCAATCCCGACACGCCGGCGCAGGGCGCCATCAATTCGACGCCGATCGCGATTTCCGAGCCGGGGCCGCAGAACCCGCAGTTGCGCGACGTGCTGCCGTCGTTCAACAACCCGCCCGCCACCGACGTCGGCGGCATGCCGATCCCGTGGGCCTCGTTCAACCTCGCGCACAAGCGCATCCAGGCGGGCGGCTGGGCGCGCGAGGTGACCACCAAGGCGTTCCCGGTGTCGAAGGACATCGCCGGCGTGAACATGCGGCTCGGGCCGGGCGGCGTGCGCGAGCTGCACTGGCACCAGCAGGCCGAGTGGGCGATCATGGTCAGCGGCCAGGTGCGCATCACCACCATCGACACCAAGGGCCGCGCCGAGGTGGCCGACGTGCAGAGCGGCGACATCTGGTATTTCCCGCCGGGCCTGCCGCACTCGCTGCAGGGGCTGGGCGACAACGGCGGCGAATTCGTGCTGGCGTTCGACAACGGCGCGGCCGGCGAATTCAACACGCTGATGGTGTCCGACTGGCTCGCGCACACGCCGCCGGACATCCTCGCGCAGAACTTCGGCGTGCCGGCCGAGAAGTTCAAGGAGATCCCGCTCGAGCAGCTGTGGATCTACCAGGGCGCCAAGGCCGGCCCGCTCGCCGCCGACCAGGCCTACGCGGCGTCGCCGGACGGCCGCCCCGATCATCCGTTCGTGTTCCGCATGAGCGCGATGGCGCCGACCCTCTCGACCTCGGGCGGCGAGGTGCGGATCGTCGACAGCCACAACTTCCCGGTCTCGAAGACGGTGGCCGCGGCGCTCGTGACGGTCAAGCCGGGCGGCCTGCGCGAGCTGCACTGGCACCCGGACAACGACGAGTGGCAGTACTTCATCAAGGGCAACGGCCGCATGACGGTGTTCAACACCGGGCCGGCCGCGCAGACCGTCGACTTCAGCCCCGGCGACGTCGGCTACGTCGAGAAGAACCTCGGCCACTACATCAAGAACACCGGCAAGGAGGATCTGGTGTTCCTCGAGATCTTCAAGTCGGACCACTTCTCGGAGGTCACGCTCTCGCAGTGGCTCGCCAGCGTGCCGCGCCAGCTGCTGCGCGAACATCTGCGCGTGGACGACGAGACGCTCGACGCGATCCACAACCTGAAGCGTCGTCGCGACGTGATCGCCTGAGCGTGGACGCGGTGCAGTGACGGCGGCGTCGCCTGCGCGCGGGTTCGGCCCGAACCCGCCGCACGGTGCGCCACCGGATTCGAGACTGCCGCGCAATGACGGCGCGGCGGAGGCGGGACCTTTTATCGACACCCCGGCCACCCCGGGAAGAGGCGCTCATCATGCTGATGGCAATCAAACGAACCGCCGGCTACGCCCTGTCCGGCGCGGCGACCACCGACACCGTGACGGCGATGCGCGAGGTGCTCGACAACAGGCGCCGTGGCGTGCGCGCGCTGCTGTCGTTCGCGGGGCCGGCGGTGATCGCCTCGGTCGGCTACATGGACCCGGGCAACTTCGCCACCAACATCCAGGCCGGCTCGACCTACGGCTACGAACTGCTGTGGGTGGTGCTGCTTTCGTCGCTGGTGGCGATGCTGTTCCAGGCGATGTCGGCCAAGCTCGGCATCGTCACCGGGCGCAGCCTCGCGGAAGTCTGCCGCGACGAATTCCCGAAGCCGCTCGTGATCGGCATGTGGATCGGCTCCGAGATCGCGGCGATGGCCACCGACCTGGCCGAGTTCATGGGCGCCGCGATGGGCATCGCGCTGCTGTTCCATCTCGCGATCGGCTGGGGGCTCGCGATCACGGGCGTGGTCACGGTCGGCATCCTGTCGCTCGACAAGCGCGGCTTCCGCCCGCTCGAGATCGTGATCGCCGCGCTGATCACGGTGATCGGCCTGAGCTACCTGTGCGAGCTCGTGATCGCGCCGCCCGACTGGCATGCCGCGATCTTCCACACCTTCGTGCCGCATCTGCACGGCAACGACGCGTTGATGCTGGCCGTGGGCATCGTCGGCGCCACCATCATGCCGCACACCATCTATCTGCACTCGGGCCTCACGCAGAATCGCGCGCCGGCCCGCAACGACTACCAGCGCCGCCGCCTGGTGCGCTTCTCGAACCGCGAGGTGATGATCGCGCTCGGCTTCGCCGGCTTCGTGAACCTGGCGATGGTGGCGATGTCGGCCTCGGTGTTCCGCAAGCACGCGCCCGGCATCTCCGACATCACGGCCGCCTATCACACGCTGACCCCGGTGCTCGGCGCCGGCGCGGCCGCGCTGTTCCTGGTCTCGCTGCTGGCCTCGGGCATCTCCAGCTCGGTGGTGGGGACCATGGCCGGCCAGTCGATCATGCAGGGCTTCGTCGGCTTCCGCACGCCGGTGATGGTGCGCCGCCTCGTCACGATGGTGCCCGCGGTGATCGTCTGCCTGACCTGCAACCCGATGCGCGCCATGATCGACAGCCAGATCGTGCTGAGCCTGATCCTGCCGGTGCCGCTCGTCGCGCTGGTGGTGCTGTCGTCGCGCCGCTCAGTGATGGGTCGATTTGCGGCGGGCCGCAAGCTGCTCGTCGCCGCCGGCGTCGCCACCGGCGTGATCGTGGTCCTGAACGCGATGCTGATCTGGCAGGCCGTCGTCGCGTAGCAGCGCACGCGTGCGCAGCGCCACGTCGAGCCCGGCGCTGCCGGCGACCAGCGGTCGAGCAGACGGAGCAGCGAGCGACTGGCGCTGAAGATCCATGCCCGTATGTACCTTGTCGATTCCCGTGAAATGCGCGAGCCGCGCGCCGCCCTCGGCCAGGAGGAACTGCCGGAAGCGCAGCGCGGCCGGCGGCAGGTGCCGGTCGGCGCGATGCACCACGCACCAGTGGCGCCGCAACGGAAAGCCCTGCACGTCGAGGATCGCCAGCAAGCCCGCGCGCAGTTCCGACTGAACGGTCTGCGCGGGCAGGAAGCTGATGCCCATGCCGGCCATCACCGACTGCTTGATGGCCTCCGCGCAGCCGATCTCCATGAGGCGCGGCGCGAACGACCGGCCGCGGAACGCGTCGTCGGCGGCGCTGCGCGTGTCGGTGCCGCTCTCCCTGACCAGCAGGCATTCCCCGGCGATGCGCTCGGACGGGATGTCTTGCGCGCCGGCCAGCGGATGGGCGGGCGAGGCGACCAGCACGAACGGGTTCGGCGCGAAGGCCTCGGCGACGATCGCGTCGTCGTCGGGCGCGTGGACCATGATCGCGAGGTCGATGCCGTCGTTGCGCAGCAGCGCGATCAGCTGGTCGCGGCTGCGCACCGTCATGTTGAGCTCGAAGCCCGTCTCGCCCTGCATGAACGCACCGATCAGGTGCGGAAAGAAATAGCTGCCGGAAGTGATGAGCCCGACGCGCATCTGCTCGCCGCCGCCGATCCTGAGCGTGGCCAGCGATTGTTCGGCAGCTTTCAAATCGGCAAGGATCACCCTACTGTGGCGTAACAGCAGCTGGCCCGCCTCGGTCAGCGAGATCCGCTTGCCGGCATGGCGGAACAGCGACACGCCCGCCTGATCCTCCATCTGCTTGATCTGCATGGAGACGGCGGGCTGGGTCAGGTGCAGGTCCTCGGCCGCGCGCGAAAAACTCAAATTGCGCGCAACGCTTTCGAAAGTTTTGAGTTGGCGAATTGTTATATTTTTCATATGAGGCCGTGTCTCCGATGGGGAATGTTTTAACGCGTCCTTGAATGAAACCGGGCAGCTTGTTCGCAGTGTAGTCCGAAGCGCGCCAGCTTGGATCGCGGTGAAAACACGGGATATCCGCGAGTCATCGCTTGATGCTTGGCATTCGGCGTCAACGCGTGAATATATGTAAAACAAAACATAAAGATTGGGCGCGCGATCGAATCCGGACCGGTTTGGAAAATGATGTGAAAAATGGCCCGGAAAAGCGCCGGAGCATATCGGCGGTGGGCGCTCATGGATCGGGGATTCGTCCGCGTCCCGGCATCGGCGGCCGGATGCCGGGCGCGAGCGGAATCCGGATCATCGGGATGCCGAAGCATTTCGCGGCGCCGCGCGCGTAGCGACCGCACCGCATGCGCGCCACTGGAAACCTTGCCAGTTGCAAACGCCGACGGTTGCGATAGTTTTGAGCGCCTGTCCGATACGTTGCGGGAGGCAAGGCATGAAGGCGGTCAGCGGTAGTCGTGCATCGTTCGAACCCACGCTGCTCGCGCAGCTGGGGCGCTTCCGGCACGGCGTGTTCGTCAAGCACCTGAAGTGGGACCTGCCGATGGTCTCCGCGAACGACGAATTCGAATGGGACGAATTCGATCGCGCCGACGCCGTGTACGTGGTGCTGCGCAGCCGTGACGGCGACGTGCGGGCCTGCGCGCGCCTGCTCGCGACCACGGCGCCCTGCCTGATGCACAAGCTGCTGCCGGACGCGCAGCCCGAGGCGCCCGACCCGCGCGTCTGGGAGCTGTCGCGCGTGGCGGTGGCGCAGCGCGCGGCCGCGGAGGCCGGCGACGGGCGCGACGCGATGCAGACGCTGCTCGCGGCCGTGATCGAGGCGGCCCGCGCGCGCGGCATCTCGCGGCTGATCGGCGTCGCCGCGCCGGCCATGATGCGGCTCTACCGGAAGAAGGGATTCAGGCTGGTACCGGAAGGCAAGGCGTTCGTGCTCGCGGGCGAATCGCTGATGCGGTTCTCGCTGTACGTATTCGACGGCCGGGCCGCCGAGCGCGCTCGGCTGGCGGGTTGATCACGATGGGCCGCGCGGGCGGGCGGCACCGGGCGCGCCGCGCGGGCGTGTTGGCGCGTGGCCTGCCGGCGGGTTCGGCGGGCCCGGCGGATTCAGCGGTTCTCGGTCTCGGCGCGCGGTTGCGCGGGCCGGGACGGCGCGGCCGCTTGTGTCGCTGGCTGGGGAGCCCCGCGCACGGCCCGCGCCATGCGGCCGAGTTCGGTCCCGGCGTCGCGGTAGCTGCGGAAGCTGAAGATCAGCGGGCGCCACTGTTCGCCATCGACGCCGCTCGCATCGGGCGCCACCACGTCCTCATGCGCCCACAGCGCCACCACGCGCGCCTCGATCAGCGCGAACCCCTCGGGCTCGTCGGCCACGGCGCGAATGTGCTCGACCACGGCCTCCATCTGCAGCGGGCATTCGTCGACGCAGGCCGGGCGCACCTGGCTGGAGACGCGCCGCGTGAAGCCGGACGCGGCCCATTTGTCGGCGTCGTGGCGGATCTGCGGCGCCTTGTGGGCCGGCACCTCGGGCTTGCCGGTCAGGCTGGAGAGGATCTCCACCTGACGCCAGAGCGCGGCGCTGGCGAGGTTGAAGGTGAACTCGCGATCGCGCGCGATGTTCTCGGCGGTCTGCGAGGCGCTGCCCATGCCGATCACGATCCGGTCGCGCAGCGACCACGACGAGGACATGGCGGCCAGGTTTTCCGAGCCGTCCGCGTTGATCGTCGAGATCAGCGCGACGGGCGTGCCGTAGTACATGCTGCGAGGCGGCAGGGCAACGGTGCGCATGAGGCATTCATCCTGAAGAAGTGGAAGGCGGGCGGATCAACCGGCACGGGCCGGCGCTTCGCGCACGGCAAGCTCGCCGGCATCGACCAGCACCGGGCACGGCGCGCGGTCGATCACGGCATCGGCGGTGGACGGATCGGCCCAGCGCCGCAGGCGCGACAGGTGGCGGTGCCCCATCACGATCAGGTCGGCGCCGATCCGGCGCGCCTCGGCGATCACGGTATCGGCGGGCGGCCCGTCGCAGAGCCAGCCGGTCGCCTGCTGCCCACGGCTGGTCAGCTGCGCGACGGCCTCGGCCACCGCGCGCTCGCCGTGCGCGGTCTGTTCAATGGCGCGCGGATAGAGCAGGCCGTCGGGCTCGCGGCCGTCCGGCGCGGCGTCCGCCTGCCGGTAGCCGGCGTCCACCACGCACAGCACGCTCAGGCGCGTCTCGCCCGGCGTGGCGATCGAGGCGGCAAGGCGCAGCACGCGCTCGCCCGAGGCGGAGCCGTCGAGCGCGATCAGGACGTTGGTGAACATGGCGGACGCGGGCAGGAGGGAACAGCCTCGATGCTGCACTGCTTTCCGCGCGCCGGAAATACCGCCGGATGCATGTCTGCAGTGCATGCCGCGCACGGCTATCCGTGTGCGAAGATCAATCCATATCCATATAATCGCCCGTCATGCAATCACCCGACCTCAATCTCTTGTTCGCCCTCGACGTCCTGCTCGAAGAGGGCTCGGTGGTGGGCGCCGCGCGCCGCATGAACCTGAGCGCGCCCGCCATGAGCCGCACGCTGGCTCGGATTCGCGAGACCGTGGGCGACCCGGTGTTCGTGAAGGTCGGCCGCAAGATGGTGCCGACGCCGCGCGCGCTGGCGCTGCGCGAATCGGTGCGCGGCGCCGTGACGAGCGCGCGGCAGCTGCTGCAGCCCGAGAAGGACGTCAATCTCTCCACGCTCGAACGCGGCTTCACGCTGCACGCCAACGACGTGTTCGTCAGCGCGTTCGGGCAGAGCCTGCTGGAGCGCGTGCGCGGGGAGGCGCCGCACGTGCTGCTGCGCTTTTCGCCCGAGAGCAGCTCGGAGAACTCGGTGCTGCAGGACGGCGCCGTCGATCTCTACATCAGCGCGATGCGGCCGATGGGCGAGGACGTCCACGTCCAGCCGCTCTTCACCACCAAGTTCGTCGGCCTCGCGCGCGAGGCGCATCCGATCTTCGACGCCGAGATCACGGCCGAGCGATTCGCGCGCCACGACCAGATCAGCGTGTCGCGACGCGGCCGCTCGAGCGGGCCGATCGATACGGCGCTGGCCGCGCTGGGCCTGGCGCGGCGCGTCTCGCTGGTGGTGCCGACCTTCCATTCCGGGGTGTTCATGCTCGGTACCTCGGACCTGATCCTGCCGGTGCCGGAGCACGTGGCCTGGGCGGTGCAGCGGATGGGGATCCGCGCGCGCGCGTTCTCGCTGCCGCTGCCGCTCGCGACGGTGGTGATGGTGCAGGGCTGGCATCCGCGGTTCCAGAGCGACGGCGCGCACCGCTGGCTGCGCCAGGTGGTGCGCGAGGTCTGCGCCGCGGGCGCGCCGGCCGGCTGAGCGGGCACGCTGGGCCCCGGCATCGATGCGTGCGTCTGGCGCATGCATTGAGTGCAGACAAGTCAGTTTCCGTATTGCTGCACCGCTTCTAAACTCCGTCGGGTCATCGATCACGGGGGGAACCGAAGTGGACGGGAGCAAGCGCGCGGCCGCGGCGGCGGCGGTGAAAGGACGGGCGGCCCCGGCGGCCGGCATGCCGGGGGCGCGATGAACGACGTCGCGATCGGCGCCGGAGCCGCGCCCGCTGCCGGTACGCCCGCCGCCGGCACGGCCGCCGCCAGCCCGGCGCCCGCGCGCGCGGAGCCGGCCAGGGCCGCCGCGCCGGCCGCCTTCGGCGCGCGCATCATCACCGGGCTCGGCGGCGTGCTGCTGGCGGTGGTGATCGCGCAGCTCAACGATCACGTCACCGAAACGGCGATGGCCGACATCCGCGGCGCGCTCGGCGTGAGCCGCGACGGGGCGATCTGGCTGTCCGCGCTCTATCAGGCCGCGCAGGTTTGCGCGATGATGTTCGCGCCTTGGTGCTCGGGCACGTTCTCGCTGCGCCGCTTCACGATCGGCGCGGTGGCGGTGTTCGCGCTGCTCGGCGCCGTGATGCCGTTCGCGCCCGACGTCGGCACGCTCTACGTCCTGCGCCTCGTGCAGGGCCTCGCGGGCGGCTGCCTGCCGCCGATGCTGATGACGGTGGCGCTGCGCTTCCTGCCGCCCGGCATCAAGCTCTACGGCCTCGCCGCCTACGCGCTCACCGCCACCTTCGCGCCGAATCTCGGCACGCCGCTCGCGGCGCTCTGGTCCGAATACGTCGGCTGGCGCTGGCTGTTCTGGCAGATCGCGCCGCTCGCGGCGATCTCGATCGCGATGATCGCCTGGGGGCTGCCGCAGGATCCGCTTCGCCTCGAACGGCTGCGCAGCTTCGACTGGCGCGGCGTGCTGCTCGGCGCGCCCGCCATCGCGATGCTGGTGATCGCGTTCGAGCAGGGCACGCGGCTCGGCTGGGGCGACTCCGGCCTGATCCGCGCGCTGTTCGGCGGCGGCGGCGTGCTGCTCGTGCTGTTCCTCGTCAACGAGTGGTATCACCCGCTGCCGTTCTTCAAGATCCAGCTGCTCTCGCGGCGCAACCTCACGCATTCGCTGATCACGCTCGGCGGCGTGCTGCTGGTGCTGGTCGCGGTGCCGGGCGTGCCGGCCGCCTATCTCGCCGAGGTCCACGGCTACCGGCCGCTGCAGCTGGTGCCGCTCGCACTTTGCGTGGCGCTGCCGCAGCTGGTGGCGCTGCCGCTCGTCGCGGCGCTCTGCAACATCCCGCGCGTGGATTGCCGCTGGGTGCTCGGCATCGGCCTCGCGATGATCGGGCTGTCGTGCCTGGTCGGCGCCGATCTGACCTCGGAGTGGGTGCGCGAGAACTTCTACGCGGTGCAGCTGCTGCAGATCTTCGCGCAGCCGATGGCGGTGATCCCGCTGCTGATGCTGGCCACCAACGGCATGACGCCGATGGAGGGGCCGTTCGCGTCGTCGTGGTTCAACACCGTCAAGGGCTTCTCGGTGGTGGTCGGCACCGGCGTGACCGAGGGGCTCACCACCATGCGCGAGCGCTATCACCTGAACGTGCTGGCCGACCAGTCGGGCAACCATCCGCTCGCCGGCGATCTCACGCGGCAGGCCTGGGGCGCCGCCAGCGGGCTCGATCCGCAGGCGCTGCTCGCGCTGCTGTCGGCGCGCATGCACGAGCAGGCGCTGGTGCTGGCCTCGGCCGACGTGCTGCGCGTGATGGCGGTGCTCTCGTTCGCGCTGATCGTGCTGATTCCGCTGGTTCCCACCCGTATCTACCCGCCGCGTCCCGTGGCTCAATCCTAGAGATTCGTATTCCATGTCGAACCTGTCACTCAAGAGGAAGCCTTACCTCGTTGCCGTCGTCGTCGCGGCCGTGCTGGCGCTCGGCCTCGCCGGATTCCGCTTCACGCGCTCCGCCGGCGAAACCACCAACGACGCCTATGTCGATGCCGATTTCAGCCTGGTCGCGCCGCGCGTGGCGGGGCAGATCGTGTCGGTGGGCGTCGAGGACAACCAGCTGGTCCGCAAGGGCCAGCTGCTCGCGCAGATCGACGATCGCGACTATCAAGCCGCGTTCCTCGCCGCGCAGGCGGACGTGGCGATGGCGCAGGCCGCGGTCGGCAACGCCGCGGCGAGCCTCGTCGAGCAGCAGGCCACCATCGACCAGGCCGGCGCGAACCTGGCCGCGCTGCGCGCCAACTACGCGTTCGCGCATGCCGACGCCGAGCGCTACGCGGACCTCGCGCAGCACGGCGCCGGCAGCGTGCAGAACGCGCAGCAGTCGCGCGCGCGGGTGGACGCCTCGCGCGCCGACGTGACGCGCGGCGAGGCCAGCCTGACCGCCGCGA
This sequence comes from Burkholderia plantarii, assembly GCF_001411805.1. Taxonomy (NCBI): domain Bacteria; kingdom Pseudomonadati; phylum Pseudomonadota; class Betaproteobacteria; order Burkholderiales; family Burkholderiaceae; genus Burkholderia; species Burkholderia plantarii. The sequence goes on from NZ_CP007212.1 coordinate 902,809, forward strand.
AGCAGCGCGTGGCGGTGCTGCAGAGCACGCGCGAGCACGCCGAGGCGGCGCTCGAACGGGCCCGCGCCGCGCTCGAGACGGCGCGCCTGAACCTGGGCTGGACGCGCATCACGGCGCCGATCGACGGCATGGTCGGGCGGCGCTCGGTGCGGGTGGGCGCGTGGGTCGGCGCCGGCACGCCGCTCCTGGCGGTGGTGCCGCTGCAGCGCGCCTACGTGGTCGCCAACTTCCAGGAAACGCAGCTGACCGACGTGCGGCCCGGCCAGCGCAGCGAGGTGAAGGTCGATACGCTGCCGGGCGTGGTGCTGCGCGGCAAGGTGGACAGCGTCGCGCCGGCCACCGGCGTCACCTTCGCCGCGATCGCGCCGGACAACGCGACTGGCAACTTCACGAAGGTGGTGCAGCGGATTCCGGTCAAGATCGTGCTCGACCCGGGCCAGCCGTCGCTCGAGCGGCTGCGCGTGGGGATGTCGGTGGAAGCGTCGATCACTACCGACGACGTGCATGGCAACGCCGGCGAAGCGGTGGCCGCGCGATGAGGACCGCGATCACGCTGCTGTGCGGCGCCTGCGCGTTGCTGGCCGGCTGTTCCGTCGGCCCCGATTTCCAGCGCCCGGTGGCGGCGCTGCCCGCGAGCTGGACCGGCGACGCAGCGGCCGCGCCGGTTGGCGCCCCGGCCGCTTCGACCACGGCTTCGGCCACGGCCGCGCACGATGCGGATGACGCGGAGGCGCCGGTGGCGAGCCGCCCGGTGCCCGGTCCGCTCTACGTCGACTGGTGGCGGCAGTTCGGCGACCCCGAGCTGAGCTCGCTGATCGCGCGCGCGAGCGCGGGCAACCTCGACGTCGAGGCGGCCGGCGCGCGCGTGGCCGCGGCGCGTGCCGCGCGCCGCGTGACGGGCGCCGAGGCGCTGCCCGCGCTGAACGGCAGCGCCGCGTACCAGCACGCGCGCTCGAGCCAGAACGGGCTGATCGACGTGTCGGGCCTGAACGGCAAGAGCGACTACAACCTCTGGCAGCCCGGCCTCGACGTGTCGTGGGAGCTCGACCTGTGGGGCCGCGTGCGGCGCCGGATCGAGGCCGCCGACGCGTCGCTGCAGGCCGCCGAGGACTGGCGGCGCGCCGTGCTGCTGTCGATGCTGGCCGAGACCGCGGGCAGCTACGTGCGCCTGCGCGGCGTGCAGGCGCAGCAGGACATCGTGCGGCGCAATCTCGACACCGCGCGCGACAACGCGCGGCTCACGCGGATCCGCCTGCGCGACGGCGTGGCGACGCAGCTGGACCTCGCCGAGGCCGACGCGCAGGTGAAGACCATCGAGGCGCGCCTGCCGCCGCTCGAACACGAACGCGCGCGGCTCGTGAACGCGCTGAGCCTGCTGCTCGGCGCGCCGCCGCGCATGCTCGAGGCGGAACTGCGGCAGGCCGCGCCGCTGCCGCCCGTGCCGCCGGCGGTGCCGGTGGGGCTGCCGTCGGAACTTGTCGAGCGGCGCCCCGACATCCGCGAGGCCGAGGCGACGCTGCACGCGGCCACGGCGCAGATCGGCGTGGCGGTGGGCGACTTCTATCCGCGCGTGACGCTGTCGGCGAACCTCGATCTGCAGGCCATGCACTTCGGCGATCTCGACAGCTGGAGTTCGCGCGCGTTCGGGGTGGGACCGGCCATCAGCATCCCGCTGTTCGAGGGCGGCAGGCTCAAGGGCCAGCTCGCGGTGCGCAACGCCGAGCAGCAGGCGGCCGCGATCGGCTACCGGCGCGCCGTGCTGAACGCGTGGCACGAAGTGGACGACGCGATGAGCGCCTACCGCACCAGCCAGCAGCAGCACGACATGCTCGCCGAGGCGGTCGAGCAGAACCGCCTCGCGCTCGACAACGCGCGTCGCCAGTACCTGGCCGGCGCCACCGATTTCCTGAACGTGCTGACGGTGCAGCAGAACCTGCTCGGCACGCAGCAGGCGCTGGCCGTGAGCCGCACCGACGTGCTGGTGTCGCTGATCGGCCTGTTCAAGGCGCTCGGCGGCGGCTGGCAGACCACCTTCCCGGCCGCCGATGCTCGGGCCGGCGCGGCCGGCATGCCGGCGGCCGCCTCCGGCGCCGACGCGAACGCAGGCCGCCGCGCCGGCACCTCGCTGACGGGCGGCGCGCCCGCGCCCCGCGCCGGCTGAGCACGACCGCGGCCGCGCACGGCAAGCACCGGCCGCCACCGGCGGCGGCCGTCTTCGGCAGGGGCGACGACGCGGCACCGCGCGAGGCGCGGCGTCCCGCCCTGATATTTCACATGCAAGCTATCCGGGAGTCGACGATGAAAGCACGCTGGACCATCCTGAACGATGCTCACGCGGTTGCGGCCCGGCCGTCGCGGCCGATGACCGACGACGGCCACGCATCCCTGCTCGATCTGCGCGAGCTTGACCTGCACGTGCCGGCGCCGACCGCGCTGGCGTCGTCCTTGCAGGCGGCCTCGTTGCCGCCCGTCGAGCGCACGCCGCGCGGACGCGCGACACGGACGCCGCGCACCCCGCGCGCGCCAGGCGCCGCCCGTACTCCGCGCGCGTCGGCGCAGCCGGCCAAGTAGGCGCGCGTCGCGCGCATCAGCTCCTGTCGTCTTCGGTCACGAGGCAGGCCGCGCGCGCATGACCCGGCGCGGGCTCGCGCGAGGGCGCGTCGCGCTCGACGAGCGGATTGACCACCGCGACGTCGCTGAACAGCAGCCCGAGGATCGCGGCCTTCGCCACCGCGTGCATCTTGTTCGAGGCGCGCAGCTTCTTCACCGCGTTCGCGACGTGGTAGTTCACCGTGCTTTCCGCCAGATTCAGGATCGTGGCGATTTCCACCGAGGTCTTGCCTTCCGCGCTCCATAGCAGCACCTCGCGCTCGCGCGCGTTGAGCTGGTGATGGACCTCCGGCAGCGTATGCGGCAGCAGCAGCCTGGCCATCGTCGCGTGCGAGATCTGCGAGAGCCATTCGAGGCGCGATTCCTTCGCGTCGAGTTCGAGCCGGTCGATCGCGGTATGGCTGCGCGCGAAGCTGAACATGCCCATCGCGCCCGACGGATCGCGCGCCGACTGCACCCAGCCATGCCGCAGCCCGTAGGACCAGGCCTGCTCCCAGAACGCGCCGCCGTGCGCCGACAGCGCGGGCCACAGGAACGGCAGCGTCGAGCGCATGCCGCGATCGACGGTGGGATCGAGCCGCAGCAGCGATTGCTCGCGATAGTTGAGCTGCCATTGCATCGGATAATTGTTATGCATATATACCGGCATCCGCGAAAGCGGAATGGGAATTCGCATGCCGAACGCACAATATTCAAATCCCAGATTTGCGACAATTTTCGCAATAATGGAAAACGCGTGCGCGGCATCCGTTGCGCGCTCGAGCTGCAACATCACATCTTCTCGCCAGCTGTCCATCTTCATCCCCGCGGAAAAGCATTTAAAGAAGCGCGCGGAGCCAATTCGGCTGCGGTTTGCAGCTCATGGCACGCAGTCTGTCCCAGGTGTCTCCCCCAGCTGCCGATTGATAGCGTGGAGCCTATGGAATGATGAATGTGAAGTATCGACAGTATTGCAGATTCAGAAAAATGCGTCGTAATTTTATGCTGAATTCGGCATATAAATTTGACGAATTTGAAATTCAAAAATTATTCCCGATTCATAAAAAGACACGGTAAATTCATTCGCGCGGCAGTGGCGATGCGGGCGGCGGATTGGGCGGATTGGGCGGATTGGGCGGATTGACCGGCTGCGGGCGGTTTCGCGCGACGGCGCGCCGCGAGGCGTGCGGGGCAGGGGGTGGCCCGGGTTGGTCGACGAGCGGTTACCGCGCATCGCGTGATGGACGACGACGGCCTCCATGCCGGCGGCACGGCGGCGGGAAAGCGTGAGGAGGGGCGGCAGATGACGAGGCCGCCGGCGGGAGCGGGCGCCCATGACGGCAGGCAGGCGGACTCGGCGCGCCGGGCGGCGCGCGCGAGCGGTCCGGGCCCGCGCGCGTTGCGCGGGCCCGGCGTTCAGGCCGTCGCGAGCCCGCTCGGCTCGGTGCGCGCCAGCTTGCGGCGCTTGCCGGCCGAGCGTGCAAGCTGGGACAGCACCTCCACAGTGTCCTCCCACGACAGGCAGGCATCGGTCACGCTCTTGCCGTACTCGAGCCCCTTGCCGTTGCCGAGGTCCTGGCGTCCTTCCATGAGGTTCGATTCGATCATCACGCCCGCGATGTAGCGGCTGCCGTCGGCCAGCTGGGCGCCGATGTTGCCGCACACGGCGATCTGGTTGCGATGCTTGCGCGCGCTGTTGGCATGGCTCGCGTCCACGAACAGCCGGCCGCGCAGGTTCTCGCTCTCGAGCAGCGAGCCCGTGGCGTTGACGCTGGCCGCGTCGTAGTTCGGCTGCCTGCCGCCGCGCAGCACGATGTGCGCGTAGGGGTTGCCGGGCGAGACGTTCTTGCAGATCGCGCCGTCGCTGTCGATCGAGATGTGATGGTGCGCGCGCGACGCGCTGATCATCGCGTCGGCCGCGATGCGCACGTTGCCGTCGGTGCCGTTCTTGAAGCCCACCGGCATCGCGAGGCTCGACGCCACTTCGCGGTGCGTCTGCGATTCGGTGGTGCGCGCGCCCACCGCGCCCCAGCTCACGAGGTCCGAGAAATAGCCGTGCGTGAGCGGATCGAGGAACTCGGTGGCGGTCGGCAGCCCCATTTCGTTGACGTCGCGCAGCAGCGTGCGCGCGATGCCGAGCCCGGTCTCCACGGCGTGGCTGCCGTCGAGCCAGGGGTCGTTGATGAGGCCCTTCCAGCCGGTGGTGGTACGCGGCTTTTCGAAATACACGCGCATCACGATCTCGAGATCGTCGGCGAGGCGCTGGCGCTGCTCCGCGAGCTTGTGCGCATAGTCGCGCGCCGCATCGGGATCGTGAATCGAGCAGGGACCGACGATCACGGCGAGCCGGCCGTCGCTGCCTTCGAGGCAGTCGACGATGGCGCGCCGGCCGTTTTCCACCACGGTGCGCACGCGCGCCGTGGTGGGGCAGGCCGCGGCGATTTCCGCGGGCGAGGGCAGGCGTCGCGCGGACGACCGGCCGGATGTTGCGCTTTCCATGGACGCACTCCTTGGCGTGGGCGAAGTTGCTTGGCAATGCGACGTTTATACGAAAGATGGTGCGCAGCAGCAACTAAGAACTTTGCCAGTGGATTGCGATTCGGGTTCGGCCTTAACGTTCATCCCGTCGATGACAACCGAGCGGCACGCGACGCATCCGGCGCCGCGCGCCAAGACCCTGATCCCACCCTGCGGAGATCCACATGAGCAAGCGCCATTACGAAACGCCCATCGTCGTCAAATACCGTGACACCGACTCGATGGGGCACGTGAGCAGCCCGGTCTACTACGACTATCTTCAGCATTCCTACCTGAGCTACATGTTCGACCTGCTCGACCTGCCGAAGAGCGAGAAGCTGCCGCACATCATGGTCAAGACGCAGTGCGAGTACGTCACGCCCGCGCTGTTCGGCGACAAGCTGACGGTCAAGTCGAGCGTCATCAAGTTCGGCACCAAGAGCTTCGAGATCGAGCACCTGATGGAGCGCGACGACAAGACGATCGTGGCGCGCGGCCTGTCCACCCACGTCATGTTCGACTACGAGACCAACAAGACCACGCCGGTGCCCGAGGAATTCAAGCAGAAGATCATCGGCTACCAGGGCGAAGTCTGAGCGCCGGCCGGCCATCACCACCGAACTCACCCACCGACACCGCAACGGCGCCGCGCGCCGGGCAACTGGAGGCGACCCATGCAACTGGGATGGAACGACGAGGAGCGGGAGCTGCACGACCGCTACCGCAAGCTGGGCGCGGAGATCGCGCAGGCCCGCCAGGGCGCCGCGATCGACGCGTTCGATCACGACGGCTGGCGCAAGCTGAAGGACGCCGGCCTCTGGCGCATCGCGATTCCGCAGGCGTTCGGCGGCGACGAACGCGGCTGGTGGGCGTTCACGGCCGCGCTGGAAGGGCTGGCGAGCGGCATCCGCACGCCGGCGCTGGTGCTCTCCGTGATCGCGCAGGCCGGGCTGATCCGCGCCATGACCGGATACGGCAGCCCCGCGCAGCGCGAGAAGTATTTCGGTGCGCTGCTGCGCGGCGAACTCGGCGTGACCGCGATCGCCGAGCCCACCACCGGCACCGACGTGCGCAGCATCGGCACCGTGCTGGAACCGCAAGGTGACGGCTACGTGCTGTCCGGCGACAAGTTCAACATCGCCCACGCGCCGGTGGCCGACTTCTCGCTGGTGGTGGCCAAGCTGACCGGCGCGGCGCGCGAGGGCGTCACGCTGGTGATGCTCGACAAGGACGCGCCGGGCATCCACGCCGGCCCGCCCGACACGAAGTTCGGCAATCGCGCGCTGCCCACCGGCCCGATCCGCTACGAGAACACGCCGGTGAGCCGCGAGCAGATCCTCGGCGAGCCGGGTCGCGGCCTGCAGCAGCTGATCGACATCATCTCGCTCGGACGGCTCTATTACGGCCTGGTCAGCGCCGCGATCGCCGAGCCCTACGTCGAGGAGGCGCTCGACTACGTGGCCGCGCGCACCAGCTTCGGCGAACCGGTGGCGGCGCACCAGTACGTGCAGAAGCGCGTGGTGGACGCGCGCATCGGCATCGAGCGCACGCGCTGGCTCGCCTACGCCGCGCTCGACCAGCTGCTGAACCGGCGCGACGGCAGCGTGATGCTCTGCTCGATCGCGAAGCTGGTGGGCGCCAACGACCTGATCGACACGGCGATCAGCCTGGTGCGGCTGCGCGGCAGCACCGGCTATCACGAGGGCGAGCTGGCGGTGCTGGCGCGCGACGCGCTCGGCTTCGCGAGCGTGGGCGGCACCGAGGAGATGCATCGCAAGAACATCTTCAACCAGATGCAGCGGCTGCATGCGCGCGCAAACGGAGCGGCGCGCGCCTAGGCGCCGCGGCGATTTCGACGGCGAACCTGGACGGGGGGGAGGATGGACGTGCTTTCTGTATCCGTGGCCGATGGCGGCGATCACATCGATCACTGGCGCGACGAGATCGATCGCGTCGACGAGCAACTGGTGGCGCTGATCAACCGGCGGGCCGGCTATTCGCTCGCGATCGGGCGCGTCAAGGCGCGCAGCGGCGCGGCGACGTTCCAGCCCGAGCGCGAGCGGCAGGTGGTGGAGCGGCTGTGCTCGCTGAACGGCGGGCCGCTCGCCGACGGGCAGGTGGACGCGATCTGGCAGGCGATCATGCGCGCCAGTCGCGAGTTGCAGACGCACGGCAAGATCGCGTTCCTCGGGCCGGCCGGCACCTATTCGGAGGACGCGGTGCGTGCCTACTTCGGCGAGGCGGCGGTGCCGTGCCCCGGCGCCTCGATCGACGAGGTGTTCGCCCGCTTCGTCGGCGGCGAGGTGGAGTTCGCCGTGGTGCCGATCGAGAACTCGACCGAGGGCGCCGTCAATCGCAGCGTCGATCTGCTGCTCGACACCAGCGCGCCGATCAAGGGCGAGGTGGTGATTCCGGTGCGGCATTGCCTGCTGTCCACCGGCCGCTCGCTGTCGGGCGTGACGCGCGTGTTCGGCCATCCGCAGTCGCTCGCGCAATGCCGCGACTGGCTCGAACGGATGCTGCCGGGCGCGACGCGGCAGGAGGCGCCGAGCAACGCCGAGGCCGCGCGGCTCGCGGCCGCCGCGCCGGACAGCGCGGCGATCGCCGCCGCGCATGCCGCCGCGATCTATGGTCTGCGTGTGGTGGCCGAGGACATCCAGGACCATGCCGACAACTGCACGCGCTTCCTGGTGCTCGGCAACGCGCCCACCGCGGCGACCGGCTTCGACCGCACCACGCTCGCGGTCTATCTCGACCACCAGCCCGGCGCGCTCGCCGACCTGCTCGCGCCGTTCGGGCGGCGCGGCGTGTCGGTGCTCTGGGTGGACGCGCGGCCGCGCCGCACCAAGCCGTGGCGCTACCGGTTCCTGCTCGACGTGGCCGGCCATCGCGACGATCCGCAGCTCGCCGCCGCGCTCGACGAACTCGGCACGGTGGCCGAATCGTGTCGCGTGCTCGGTTCCTATCCGCGCTTCGACAGCGCGTTCGTGACGGTGGACGCGCTGCGCCCGGCCACTACCGCGGGAGACCTGTCATGAAGCTCGATCTCGCCCGCGTCCACCAGCGCATCGCGGCCATCGTGCAGGGCCGCGACGACCGCCTGCTGCTGCTGTTGCAGAGCGAGCCGGCGCGGCTTCGCCAGCCGAGCTTCCAGCAATGGCTGCGCCAGCTCGCGCGCGACTACGAGGACGACGTCGAGCTGCTCGCCTGCGTCTGCCCGCGGCAGCGGCGCGGCCACGGCGCGGCGGCCGCGCCGGAGGCCGCCGGCCCGCTCGACCAGCTGGCGCGCACGCTCGCGCTGAATGGCGTGGCCGCCGCGTTCTCGGCGGCCGACCTGGCGCAGGACGCCGAACTGGCCGCGCAGGCGGCCTGGGCGATCCGCTGGAATTTCGAGGCGGGGATGCTGAGCGACCTGCAGGCCGGCAACCTGAAGCCGCCGTCGCGGATGGTGGCGCCGCGGCGCGCCGGCACGGGGGCGGGGCCGGGGCTGCTGCCCGGCATCATCGTGCCGCCCGGCGTCGCGCGCCATGCCGCGCTCGGGCGCGCCTACGGGCAGACGGTGGCCTCGGCGCAGGCGCTGGTGGTCGACCTGACCTATCGGCCGGGGCTCGCGCAGCACGGCCATGCGCTCGCGCGCTACTTCGGCGACGCGGTGCGCGATGACATCACGCACGTGGTCGGTGCGCTGCTCGACGCCACGCCGGGCAGCACGCTGCCGCATCGTCCCGACGAAGCCGGGGCGGACGGCGCCTACGAATGGTCGACGCACAACATCGACATGGTCGAGGCCACGCTCGACGTGCTCGCGAACGCCGTGCGCGAGCGCCGCGTGGTGCTCGCCACGCGGCCGCGCGCGTCGCTGTGGCAGCGCCTGTGAGCGCGGCGACGCCACCGGCCGGCGCGTCCGCGAGCGCCGGCCTCGATCGCGGGATCTTCCTGGTCGGCATGATGGGGGCCGGCAAGACCACCATCGGCCAGTGCATCGGCAGCCTGCTCGGCGGCGAGTTTCTCGATGCCGACTGGGAGCTGGAGCGGCGTACGGGCAGGACCATCGAGGCGCTGTTCGGCGAGGGCGAGGCGGCGTTCCGGCTGCGCGAGGCCGAACTGCTCGACGAACTCACGCGGCGCAGCGGCATCGTGCTGGCCACGGGCGGCGGCGCCGTGCTGCGTGCCGACAATCGCGCGGCCCTGGGCGGGCGCGGCTTCGTGGTCTACCTGCACGCGGCGCCCGCGCGGCTGTGGGAGCGCGCGCGCGTGCAGGGCGGGCGGCCGCTGCTGCGCGTCGCCGATCCGCTGCAGCGGCTCACCGAGCTGTACGCGCAGCGCGATCCGCTGTATCGCGAGTGCGCGGATCTGGTGCTGGAGACGGCCGGCGCGACGCCGATGGAACTGGCCGACCTGGTGGTGGCCTCGATCGCGCGCGTGGTGGAGGAGATGGGGCTGGCCGGGCCCGGCGCGGCGTAGCCGCGACGGTCCGGGGCCCACGGAGGAGACCCCCGGCCCGGCGCCGGACGCATGCCGGCCATCGACCGGCCGTTTTTTCATACTACAATTGCCCCCGCGATAGCCGGGCGGCACCGGCGGCAAGCGGCAATCCCGTCGCCGGCTTCGGCAAGCACAGCCGGGCGGCCCGCGCCCGCGGTCCCGGGGGCTATCGCCCGACTCCGGGGCATCATGGCTTCGGCCACTCCAACGGAACCGCGCCGGCCGCCATGCGAGCCGTCGGCGCCCTCTCTTCCACACTTCACCATGAACGTAACCACATCGGACGATTGCACGGGGATCGCGGCCAATCACCCGTTCGCCAAACACTTCATCGTGTTCACCTATCGGGATGGCGCGTACTCGACGATTCCGAACAACTTCTTCAAGAACTGGCTCGACGAGGAAGCCACGGCGGGCACCTTCCACATCGGCCGCGGCTCGGGCCTCGGGGTCGGCTCGGTCGCCAAGTACGATCTCGACCAGCAGGCGCTGCGGATCGGCAAGTTCGTGGCCGGCGGCCTGCGCCTGCGCTTCCTGCTCAACGGCCAGCACGACATCAAGACGATCTCGACCTGCATGTTCAGCGTGTTCGGCGACGGGCTGCTGAACACGCCCCAGCCGCAGTACGGCGACACCGTTGTCCACAACGACGTGTGGATCGGCGACGAGACGATGGTGCTCGGGGGCAGCGAGATCGAGAGCGGCTGCGTGATCGGCGCGCGGTCGGTGATTCCGCCGAATTTCCGCACCGAGCCCTACGGCATCTATGTTGGCTCGCCGGCGCGGCTGGTGCGGTTCCGGTTCCCGGAGCGCGTGCGCGAGAGCCTGCTCGAACTGGCGTGGTGGGACATGCCGCTGCAATGGATCAAGGCCAACAACGAGGCGTTCATGGTCGACCTGACCGAGGACGAGGGCAGGGCGCTCGAAGTGCTGGCCGAGCTGAAGCGGGCCAAGGCTGGCGCGCAGAAGGCCGGGCAGTAGACGGCGTGAGGTGATGCCGGCGTCGCGGCCGGGTCCGATCGCGGGGCGGGGGCGGATTGGCCGCCGTGTGCGGTGCCGCTCGCGCATCGTTCATGCGCGGCCGCCGTTCAACCGCAGTTCAATCCGCGCCGGCCGCCCGAAAGCGCGCGCCCACGTGCGGCGCGCTCAAGCGGGCGCCGCCGCCCAGCAGTTTCTCCCGCAACGTGCCCGTCTCGTAGCGCGTCTTGTAGGCGCCGCGCCGCTGCAGTTCGGGCACCAGGTAACGCACCACGTCCTCGAACGTGCGCGGCGACTCCACCCACGCCAGATTGAAGCCGTCGATGCCGGTGTCGTCCACGATCGCCTGCAGTTCGTCGGCCACCTGTGCCGCGTCGCCGACCACCACCGCGCCGCGCCCGCCGATCGCGGCGAATTCCGTCGCGTCGCGCACGGTCCATACCTTGTCCGGATCGAGCTTGCTGAACGAGGCCAGCGCCGACTGGCCCGCGTCGGTATCGACATAGGCGAGCGTGTCGTCAGGGCGATAGCGCGCGAGGTCGATGCCGGTCCAGCCCGACAGCAGCGCGAGCGCGCCCTCGTGGCTGGCGCGCTCGCGACAGGCCGCGTAGCGGGCCTGTGCGCGTTCGGCGGTCGAGTCGACGATCACCGTCAGCATCGCGAACAGCCGCGCGCTGTCGGGCGCGCGGCCCGCGTCGACGAGCGCCTGCCGGATCGCCCGCGCCGAGCTGCGCAGGCCGTTGCGCGTCGGCGCGCCGAGGAAGATGCATTCGGCGTGCCGGGCCGCGAAACGCGTGCCGCGCGCCGAGCCGCCCGCCTGGAACAGCAGCGGCGTGCGCTGCGGCGACGGCTCGCACTGGAACACGCCCTCGCTGCGAAAGTGCGCGCCTTCGTGCCGGATCGCGTGGATGCGCGCCGGGTCGGCATAGATGCCGCGCTCGCGATCGCGCAGCCGCGCGCCGTCCTCCCAGCTGCCTTCCCAGAGCCGGTAGCAGACCTCCATGAACTCGTCGGCGCGCTCGTAGCGCGCGTCGTGCGCGAGCAGCGCGTCGTCGCCGAGGCTGCGCGCGCCGCTCTGCAGGTACGAGGTCACGATGTTCCAGGCGATGCGCCCGCCGCTCAGGTGGTCGAGCGTGGTGAAGCGCCGGGCCAGCAGATAGGGCGCTTCGTAGGCCACCGAGGTCGTGAGGCCGAAGCCGAGATGGCGCGTGGCATGCGCCATCAGCGGGATCAGCACGGCCGGATCGTTCATCGGCACCTGCGCGGCGGTGCGCAGCGCCGCGTCCGGTGCGTTACCGAACACGTCGTAGACGCCGATCACGTCGCCGAGGAACAGTCCGTCGAACAGGCCCGCCTCGAGCGTGCGGGCGATCCCGACCCAGTACGCGGGGTCGAGGTAATCGGCCGAGCCGTCGTCCGGCGCGGTCCACTGGCCCGGCGCGAGATGCGCCACGCAGTTCATCATGAAGGCGTTCAGGCGGATTTGGCGAGGCATCACGGCGGGCCGGGGCAGGAGGAAAGCGGGCCATTCTAGGTTCGGCGCGGTGACCCGCGAAGCGCGAATCGTTCATATTGTTATGACGCGATCCGCTTCGATGCTAAGCAGGAAATCTCGCTGGAGCGCGGCGGAAATCGATGGTCTACTGCGCCGTCCCATCCGGTTCGCGCATCATGTCCACCCGTTCCACGGCGTCGGCGACGCCTGCCGCCGGCGCCGCGCGCGTCGGCTTCGCCGCCTTCATCGGCACCACCATCGAGTGGTACGACTTCTACATCTACAGCACCGCCTCTGCGCTCGTCTTCAGCCACGCGTTCTTTCCCGCCTCGGCCAGCGCGCTGACCGGCATCCTCGGCGCGTTCGCGGCCTACGGCGTCGGCTTCTTCGCGCGGCCGCTCGGCGCCGTGTTCGCCGGCCACTTCGGCGACCGCATCGGGCGCAAGCGCGTGCTGGTGTTCTCGCTCGTGCTGATGGGCATCGCCACCGTGCTGACCGGGCTGCTGCCCACCTACGCCAGCGCGGGGCTGCTCGCCACCGGGCTGCTGGTGGCGCTGCGTCTGCTGCAGGGCATCGCGACCGGCGCCGAGTGGGGCGGGGCCTCGCTGCTGTCGGTCGAGCACGCGGGCGAGCGCTCGCGCGGGCTGCTCGGCTCGTTTACGCAAGTCGGCTCGGCCGCCGGCATGCTGCTCGCGTCGGGCACCTTCCTCGCCGTGCGCGCCTGGCTCGCGCCCGACGCGTTCGCGGCCTGGGGCTGGCGGCTACCGTTCCTGTTCAGCGTGGTGCTGGTGGCCGTCGGCGTGTTCGTGCGCACGCGGATTCGCGAGCCCGAGCCGTTCCTCGCGGCGCAGGCCGAAGGCCGGATCCGGCGGTTGCCGGTCGCCGAGGTGTTCCGGCATCATCGGCGTGCGTTGCTCGTGACGATCGGCCTGCGGCTCCTGCAGCCGGCCATGTACGCGATCGTCACGACCTATGCGATCAGCTATCTGAACCTGAAGCGCGGCGGCGCCTCGTCGGCGCTGGGCGCCGTGATCATCGGCTCGGCGTTCGCGATCGTCGCCACGCCGCTGTGGGCCGCGCTGTCCGACCGTATCGGCCGGCGCCGGCCGGCGGTATGGGCCGTGGCGGGCATCAGCCTGCTGGTCTGGCCGTTCTTCTGGTTCCTCGATCACGGCGACCTGCGTTATCTGCCCGTGGTGTTCGCGATCGAACTCGCGCTGTTCGACGCCGCGATCTACGCGCCCGGCGCGGCCTGGTTCGCCGAGCAGTTTCCGGTCGAGGTGCGCTACAGTGGGATCTCGCTCGGCTACCAGATCGGCACGCTGATCTCGGGCGGGCTCACGCCGTTCGTCGCGGCGGCGCTGCTGGCGCTCGGCGACGGCAAGCCATGGCTGATCTGCGCCTACATCAGCGCGCTCGGCGGGTTGAGCCTGATCGCGGTGCTGGCCGCGGCGGATCCGGCGCGCCGGATCGCGCGCCGCGCGGCCGTACCGGCCGGCCGCGATGCCGTCGCCGATGCGCGCTGAGCGCATTTTTCACGGGAGGGGGAGCGGATGAGCGGGACACGAACGCATGACGAGCAAGCGCGGATTCTCGGCGCGCTCGAACGGCAGCATGGCGGCCCCAAGGCGTTTCGCGGGCTGTCGTCGGCGTCGGTGTGGCGCAGCGGGACGCTGGCCGAGAAGGACAAGCATCTGGTGGCCGTCGCGATCGCGCAGGTCACGCGCTGCGCGTTCTGCATCGAACATCATTCGATCGCCGCGCGCCGCAGCGGCGCGAGCGAGCCGGAGGCGGTTGCGGTCAGCTACGTCAGCGCGGCGCTGGAGGCGTTCGGCGAGGCACGCGTGAGCGTGGTCGACGGGCGCCTCGCGGTCGAGGACGAGGCCGCCGTGCGGGACACGGAGCTGGCGCGGCAGCGGCTGCGGTTCGCGCAGGCGGTGTTCGATACCGAGGTGCTGGCGCCGGGCCTCGTCTGGGTGGTGGCCGCCGCGGCGGCCTATGCGCAGGCCAACGAGGCGCGGCGGCGGGTTTTTCACGAAGTGGCGCTGGCGGCCGGGCAAGCCGGCGAGGCGCTCGACGAAGCCTATGCGATCGCGGTCGTGATCCGGGCCGGCGCCGTCTACGCGCATGTGCTGCATGTGGTCGACGCGTTCCGGGACTAGCCTGCCGGCGTAGGCAGCACGATCGACCAGGGAGGCGGCCCGAGCCGCCTCCGTTTTTTTTCCTGCACTCGCCGGCGAGGTTTCAGGCCTGCCGGCAGTTTCCCGTCATCCCGCCGATGCAGCCGGCCGTGCGATCACGGCCCTGGACGCGCGTCCGTCTCCCCATATCGGGGCGATTTTCCCGATATCCCGGCCTTTCGTCGATCTCATCCCTTCGATTATCGAACTCGAAATTGACTTGAATTCGAGGCGATTTTCTTCGTTATATCCTGTTTCCCGATGCTGAGGCACACTGTCGGCGGCAGAATTCTGGCAACGACTGCCGCGAGAATATCAAATCAATCAAATTTCACGGTTTCGGGGTAGTTCACCTGTTGAGGAGAAGCACGATGTCCAATGCAAACATGGTCGTGACCTGGTCGAACAACTGGATGTCCGCCATTGACGATAAAGCGCGGATTTGCGAAGTCAGCATTCCCGGTTCGCATGAATCCTGCGCGCGATATGGTGGATCCTCCGCGCATTGCCAATGGCGGTCCGTCATCGATCAACTGAGCCGCGGTATCCGGTTCCTGGACGTGCGTTGCGACATCGTCGCCCCGAAGGGCGAGGCAGGCTCGCCGGTGGACGAGCCCGGCGACCCGGAAATCTATCTGTTCGTCCGGCACGGCACCATGAACCAGGCCGTGACGTTCCAGGAAATACAGGCGCAATGCGTGGCGTTCCTGGCGGCGAATCCTTCCGAATTCATTCTCATGAATCTCCAGATGGAGGAGACCACCAAGGGCGATATCTTCGCGCAGAAATTCACGGAAATGACCCAGCCTTATCTGAATTACTGGCATTTCGGCGATGCGCTCAAGAAGGACGCGGCGGGAAATCCGGTCAGCGATTTTCCCAAGGTCGGCGATGTCAGAGGGCGGATTATCCTGATCCGGGCCACGGCCGGCGGTGGATGGCCGACGCACATGAAGCCGGGCGGCCTTCCGGGGCAGGGCGGCATGGTCTGGAACGGCTGCGAAATCGACGATGTGTCCAGCTCGACGCTGTTCCAGACGCAAAACGGCTGGTCGAAATGGAATGGCACGGAAAAAGGCGACGAGGTGGAAAAGTACATCAAGGGTGCCGATGCCTGGGCGAAGCAAGGCCAGATGACGCTCAATTTCGCGAGCTATAGCTGGGGGGCGCAGTCACCGGGAAGGAATGCCGCCGGGATGAATGTCCGGCTGCAGAAGTTTCTGAAGAACCACGATTTCGGTTCGGTGGTCGGTGTCATCCCGATCGACTTCGTTTCGAACACCGGGGACGGCGGTGAGTCGCTGGAAAACCTGATCATCCAGCATCAGCGGCATCAGAAGGCCGGCTATAGCTACGGCGGGCTCGCGTCCTGGGTCCAGCCGTAGGCGACGGGCGGCCCGCATCGGGAACGCGGGGCGTGATTCGTGCCAGCCGTTCGTGCCGATGCGCCGGCATGAGCGGCATGTTCGCGTCTCTGGCATCGCTCCTGCTGTCGATGTGACGGGTTTGCCGTGCGCCGGGTGTTTCGAGGCGATGACCGACGATCTGCGTTCGATGATTCGCGTTGCGCAAGCGCGTCAGGGCCCGCCCGGCGTGGTCATTCTCGATGGGCACATGCTTCAGTCCACATGCGAGAGCGGCCCGCGCGCAGGATACGACGGCTACGGACGCAAGCGTGGCAGCAAAACGCATATCGCTGTCGACACATTGGGACGTCCATTGGCCGTCCATATCACGCCGGCCGACGAGCAAGCGCGCGCTCAGTTCAGGAACTGGCTCAACAAGTCCAACAAGCGACGAGCAGAACGGTGGAACTCGCTTTCGCGGACCCAGGCTACACCGGCAGGGATGCGGCAGCGGCCGCCACAGCCGAGGAGATCGAGCTGCAGGTTGTCGAGCTATCCGAGGCGAAGAAAGGCTTCGTGCTTTTGCCGCGACATTGGGTGGTCGAACGCAGTTTCGGCTGGCTCAATCGCTCTCGCAAGCTCGCGCGTGAGTACGAGCGTCTGCCTGAAACTGGCCGCTGCCCTTCGTCGTCTTTGTCTCGTTGATGCTCGCTCGTGCTGTTCAGCATTTTTTGAAAGTACATAGCACGCGCTAATGGACGCGGAGGTGAGATCGAGCATATTCAGCATGCGTATATTTATTGGACCACCACGCGCTGTAAAGCATTCAACCCGCAAGGTGAAAGCGCATGGAACGCATAACCGGACTGGATTGAGGATTGGCCGGAGAGCGTTAACAAATCCGCCGCATGCCGGCTTAATCCGCCCATTTCAATAAAAGTTGATCGATGAGTCAAGCGGATGAGCACTGCCTTGGTGATCATGCAAGAGGGGGGGCGGCTGAAGAACAGTCTCGCGCTCACTTGATCTTTGCCATTACCGGGCAAGCCGACGAATAAGGCAGGACGCCACGGGCGATCGTTTTGCCAACACCGGCATCAGCTCGTGACTTCCGGGCGAGTGCCAAGCCATGGCCTCGTGGCGTAGTAGCGGACCTGGTCGCAATAGACGTCACGCCGGTCGTACAAGGTACACGGCCAGGACGTAAAGTGCGCGACCGAATCATGTACGTGTTCTGCCAGCAGGCTGTCGACTGCCGGCGGCACGGCCGAGTCGATGTCCCACGCCGACAGGATCAGATCTTCATAGGCGTTGAGCTTGCGCGGCTGGGGCGGCGGCCATTCCCGATCGTTCGTAAAACTTTCGACCGGGTTGCGCAGGAAGGCGACTCGCCGAGCCAGGCGTCGCTGCTCGGCCAGCAACTGGGTCGCCTGTCGTTCGGGGCTGGGCGGCACGTCATAGGTCCACCGCGTCGGGTCGCACTCGGGATGGTCGAGGTCGGTGGCGGGTTGCACGGTCTGACAGGCTGCCGCCGAGACACCGCGCCTGCCGTACAGGCTGCCGAGCACGCGTGTGTCCTCGTGCCTGCGGGCGAGGCCGCCGCGCCATTGGAACAGCAGGCGCCGGTGCGCCCGGATCAGTGCTTCCACTTCGGGGTTTGCTGAGGGGAGGTTGGACATGTAGTCCTGGTAAAGGGTGACCACTGGTTCGTCGTCGGGAAGCGTGAAATAGACGCGTCGGTTTGCCAGCATTCTGTTGAGCGCCAGCAACGGTACGCCGGCTTTGAGTGCCTCCGCGTACATGTGGCGCAGCGGGATCCGTGCGAGCAGGTTGCTGCGGCCCTGCTGGTCCGACGCATAGCCGCCGCCCACATCGGCATGCACGCCGGGATAGACCACCTCCTCGCAATTGGCTGGACAGGTGCGCCCCACGCGCACCGAGTCGAGCGGAAACGCCTGCCGTACCTCGTGCGCCGCCACGTAGTGCACGCAGCGCTCGACTTCGGGCGGAATCGCCAGTTCGGCCGCCCAGCCCAGATGCAGGCCCGGGCCACCCACCGACGCCACCGTGTCGAACAAGCCCATGAACGTGATGCGCAGCGGGATGCGCTGCAGGCCCTTGTCCAGCCAGCACCGCTGGCCGTCCTTGTCGACGCAGTGCGAAAGCAGTTTCCGCACGAACACACGGGCTTCGGTCGCGCCGCGCGAGAAACCGAACACCGCCACGCTGATGAACGGCATGTGCCGTCGCGCGCCCTCGCTCCAATCCTCGCCGAGGATCATGGCGAATTCGGCGAGGGCCGCGTCGATACGCGTCCGCCCTCCGAGGCCGAAGCCCAGGCCAATCACGCCGCCCGGATCGTCACGCAGCAGTTCTGCGGCGTAGCCGGGCACACGCCGGGGAATCTTGAATGGTGTGCCGACGCCGGAGATGTAGGTTGGCGTGGCGCCTTGCGAGTGGTCACGAATTGCCGCGAGATAGAGCTTGGCCACGTTCGACAGCGCCTGTTCGTGCTCCGGCTTCCGCAGTTCCTGATACATGTTGTTGCCGGTGCCGTCGAAGAAGAAGCTGAGTTTCGGGTAGAGACGGCATTGGAAGCGAGCTTTGGGATTGACGGAACATTCGGCAGCGAACCGCCGGTTTATCCCGCGCATGGCCGCGCGGCCCAACTCGGCATCGCTTATGGGTGCATCGGCCTGACGTGTGGTCATGTTCGATTCCTTGGAAGTTATTTGGTGGCGCAGCGTGTTCGGCTGGTGGCGAATGCGAGTTCGGCCGTATCGCGGTCGCGCAAGATGAAGCACAGGTAGCGGTCGTTCTTCGCGGGGCCGCCTGATGGGAAATGCACGATCAACGAGTGGGGTTCGGTTGGCGGTATAACCTTTGTGTTCGGATTGAACATCGTGTCCCACTCCCAGTGGACCGTGACCGGTTTGCTCCAGTCTTCGGGACTGGGGTAACAGCAAGCCGCAGCGCTTCCGTCTTCGTGTGGATAGGCGTCCCCCATTCCGTATCGATTCACCGCTAGATTGATGGCCCCTCGGTCCGTGTGATTGACTGGGACCATCCACAAGGGGTGCTCGCTGGCGAGAGGATCATCGGGCGGTAACGAATCGCTCGCGCAAGCAGACAGGGCGAATAGCGAGCATGCGGCAAGGGCTGAGGTACGAAGCGCCATGGATAGTGAGCGGATGAATTTATTGCGCTGGTTCGTCCCATAAGCAGCGATGCAATCCAATTCGGAATTGCTCATGGATGCATCGGCTTGACGTGTGGTCATGTTGGATTCCTTGGAAGTTATTTGGCGACGCAACGTGAGGCGGCGCGTGAGAACGCGAGTTCGGCCGTATCACGGTCGCGCAGGATCAAGCACAGGTAACGGTCATTCTTCGCGGGGCCGCCCGGCGGGAAATGCACGACCATCGAATGGGGTTCGGTTGGCGGTATAACCTTTGCCTTCGGATCGAACATCGTGTCCCACTCCCAGTGGACCGTGACCGGTTTGCTCCAGTCCTTGGGGCTGGGATAACAGCAGGCCGCTGCACCTCCGCCGCTGTGTGGATAGACATCTCCCATTCCGTATCGACCTACTGCCAGATTGATGGCCCCACGGTCCGTGTGATTGACCTGGACCATCCACAAGGGATGCTCGCTGGCGAGAGGATCATCGGGTGGTAGCGAACTGTCCGCGCATGCAGGCAGGACGAGTAGAGCGCATGCGGCAAGGACGGTGGCAAGAAGCGGGACAAATCGCGAGCGAACTGCTTTATCGCGAGGACGCGTCCCATAAGCAGCGGTGCAATGCAACTCGGCGCCACTAACGTATGCAGTGGCCGGACGTGGAGTCATGTTCGATTCCTTCGAGGGTATTTCGTGGCGCAGCGTGTCCTTCTGTTTTTCAACGTCGAGCATTGCAAAGTGCTCCTTTCAGGCGAAAGTCGCAAAGACATCGGCCTATTGCTAATACATCAGCTGGCTCTGCCACGTCAGCGAGACGAATCGACGCGCCAGTTGGGGGGCTGTTTCGAAACGGCCATCAGACCAAATGGCGCAACGTATCGGACGAATGTCTGGCGCAAATGATCGGGGCACGCCATCGCGAATACATCCCGATTGCGCGGTCTAGTGGAGAAAATCGAATTTGACGATTATTTGAAAATTGCCAACCAGACCTGCTTGTCCGACGAGTTCAAACGGCATGTTGAATTCTCGTAAAATTCGACAAGACAGGACTGAATATCGATAACTAACCAGTGGTGAACGACGAGGTAGGATTTCAGCGACGCGGAATTCCGGCTTGAATTGCCTTGCTACTGCGAGATCGTGGGCTTGCTCAAGGATGGCAAGCGCTTCGAGAAGGATCTGCGTGACGGACTGAAAGCGGCGCTCAACGAAGCCGATGTGAATTCCCCGGCAAACGACCGTTAGAGCGTGTCATGCACTTTCAAAAATACTGAACGGCGCGAGCGGGCATCAACGAGACAGAGACGACGAAGTGCAGGCCAGCCAGAGTTTCAGGCAGACGCTCGGCTAGTCGGGGGGAGGTCACGCGCCTTGCGAGCGCTGTTCAGGCGATAGCACGGTCGAGGTTCGCTGGAGCTTGACCTGGACTGCACCTGGTTGAAGCGCGACACGCGCGCCGGGCTCGACGATCTGGGCGACATAGAAGCAAGCCACCGAATTGGCGTCGGTACGGCTGCGGAATATTGATGTTCGAGTCTGGTGCGGGGGCGGCGGCAGCCCTGAGGTGGCTGCCGCGTATATGTTCATGGATTGCCGTGAACCATGACTTCGTCGACGGCACTCAACGAACCGCTTTCAACGCAACGATTGAAGGCGGGATGCAACGGCGTTCACCACGAACACCGATGAGTGTCACGCAGGCGAAGCCGTCGACAGCATCCGCTCCACGTACCGCGCGATCATGTCGATCTCGAGATTGACCTTCACCCCCGGCTTCACATGGCGCAGCGTCGTCACCTGCACCGTGTGCGGAATCAGGTTGATCGAGAATTCGCAGCCGTCCGCGAGATCGCTGACCGCGTTCACCGTCAGGCTCACGCCGTTTACCGTGATCGAGCCTTTATAGGCGAGATACTTGCCGAGTTCCTTCGGCGCCAGCACGCGCAGTTCATACGACTCGCCCACCGGCGCGAAATGCGTGACCGTGCCGAGCCCGTCCACGTGGCCCGACACGATGTGCCCGCCGAGCCGGTCGTGCGCGCGCAGCGCCTTTTCCAGGTTCACGTCGCCGGGCTCGGTCAGCCCCGCGGTCTTGCTCAGGCTCTCGCGCGACACGTCGACCGTGAACGTCTGCGCGGTCTTCCCGATCGCCGTCATGCAGGCGCCCTGGATCGCGATGCTGTCGCCGAGCGCGACGTCGTCGAGATCGAGGCCGCCCCCATGTACGACGAGGCGCACGCCGGCATCGGCGTCGGTGCCGAGCGGTTCGATGGTTTCAATGCGGCCGACAGCCGCGACGATTCCGGTAAACATCGTGTGAATTCCGTGGACGAGAAGAGTCAGGGTGCCGGCGCGCCGACCAGCCGCGCGAGCACGCGCAGGTCGTCGCCGATCCGGTCGATCGAGTGGTACTGCAACACCGTGCGCTGGGCCAGCGTGGGCGGCGTCGCGATGTTGAACATGCCGGCCGCCTCGGGGCCGAGCAGGGTGGGCGCGAGATAGACGAGCAACTCGTCCACGCAGCCCTCGCGCAGCAGCGAGCCGTTCAGCTTGTGTCCGGCCTCCACGTGCAGTTCGTTGATGCCGCGCTTGCCGAGCACGGCGAGCATGGCGGCCAGGTCGACCTTGCCGTTCGCGTCGGCGAGCGGGATCACCTCGGCGCCGCGATCGCGCAGCGCGGCGGCGCGCGCCTCGCTGACGGCGTCGAGCTTGCCGCAGAACACGAGGATCGGCGCGCCGGCCAGGAGCTTCGCGTCGAGCGGCAGGTCGAGGCGGCTGTCGATCAGCACGCGCAGCGGCTGGCGCGGCGTGTCGATGTCGCGCACGGTCAACTGCGGATCGTCCTCGAGTACGGTGCCGATGCCGGTCAGGATCGCGCAGGCGCGCGCGCGCCACGCGTGGCCGTCGCGGCGCGCGGCCTCGCCGGTGATCCACTGGCTCTCGCCGGTGGGCAGCGCGGAGCGGCCGTCGAGCGAGGCGGCGATCTTCATGCGCAGCCACGGGCGGCCGCGCGTCATGCGCGAGACGAAGCCGATGTTCATCTCGCGCGCTTCCTGCGCGAGCAGCCCGCAGCGCACCTCGATGCCGGCGTCGCGCAGCATCGCTAGACCGCGCCCGGAGACGACCGGATTCGGATCTTCCATCGCGGCGATCACCTTGGCCACGCGCGCGTCGATCAGCCCCTGCGCGCACGGCGGCGTGCGGCCGAAGTGGCTGCACGGCTCGAGCGTGACGTAGACGGTCGCGCCGCGCAGGTCGTGGCCGCGTGAGCGCGCGTCCTTCATCGCCTGCACCTCGGCGTGGTCCTGCCCGGCCGGTTGCGTGTAACCCTCGCCGATCACGACGTCGTCCTTGACGATCACGCAGCCGACCCGCGGATTCGGCGTGGTCGTGTACATCCCGCGCGACGACAGGTCGAGCGCGCGTTGCATGTGCGCGAAATCAGTATCCGAGAACATCCGGTTCTCCGTGGGTAATCAGGCGTCGGGCGCGGCAAGCGCGGCGAACGCGCGGCGCGCGGCGGCGAGCGTCGCGTCGATCACGGCGTCGTCGTGGGTGCTGGAGACGAACCCGGCCTCGTACGCGGACGGCGCGAAGTAGACGCCCTCGTCGAGCATCAGGTGGAAGAAGCGATTGAAGCGCGCGATGTCGCTCCTGGTCACGTCGGCGAAGCTGGTCGGCACGGCCTCGGTGAAGTAGAGGCCGAACATCGCGCCGATCGCGTCGGCGCTGAACGCGATGCCAGCCGCGCGCGCCTCGGCGGCGAGGCCGTCGGCGAGGCGTCGGGTCTGCGCGGTGAGCGCGTCGTAGAAGCCGGGCGCCTGGATCAGCCGCAGCGTCTTCAGGCCCGCGGCCACGGCGATCGGGTTGCCCGACAGCGTGCCGGCCTGGTAGACGCCGCCGAGCGGCGCGAGCTGGCCCATGATGTCGCGCCGTCCGCCGAACGCGGCGGCCGGCATGCCGCCGCCGATCACCTTGCCGAGGCAGGTCAGGTCGGCCTGGATGCCGTAGTGCTGCTGGGCGCCGCCGAGCGCGACGCGAAAGCCGCACATCACCTCGTCGAAGATCAGCACGGCGCCGTGCTTCGTGCAGAGCGCGCGCAGCGCGTTCAGGAATTCGGGGGTGCCGCGCACCAGGTTCATGTTGCCGGCCACCGGCTCGACGATCACGGCGGCGATCTCGTCGCCGAACGCGCCGAACGCTTCCTCGAGCGCGGCCACGTTGTTGTATTCGAGCACGGTGGTGTGCCTGGCGATGTCGGCCGGCACGCCGGCCGAGGTCGGGTTGCCGAACGTCAGCAGGCCGGAGCCGGCCTTCACGAGCAGGCTGTCGGCGTGGCCGTGATAGCAGCCCTCGAACTTCACGATCCGGCTGCGGCCGGTGAAGCCGCGCGCGAGGCGCAGCGCGCTCATGGTGGCCTCGGTGCCGCTCGACACCATCCGCACCTGCTCGATCGACGGCACCAGCTTGCAGATTTCCTCGGCGATCTCGATCTCGGCCTCGGTGGGCGCGCCGAACGAGAAGCCGTCGGCGAGCACGGCCTGCACGGCGGCCAGCACTTCCGGATGGACGTGGCCGAGGATCATCGGCCCCCACGAGCCGATGTAGTCGATGTAGCGCTGGCCGTCGGCGTCCCAGAAGTAGGGGCCTTGGGCGCGCGAGACGAAGCGCGGTGTGCCGCCGACCGAGCGGAAGGCGCGCACGGGCGAGTTGACGCCGCCAGGAATGGTCCGCTGGGCGCGTTCGAAGAGCGTTTGGTTGTTCGACATGGATAAGGGCCTGCGATGAGAGGCGACGGCCGGGCGGGGCGCGACGACCGCCGCGCTGTCCCGGCCGCGAACGCACGAAACCGTGCGAAACACGATGGGCAGATTGTACCGAAGTGTGACGCGGCGGGTCGCCGGGAGGCCGCCGCGCGGCGGCTCGCGGGCGGGTTGAGCCCGTTACAGCGGCGGCGGCTTGCGCCGGCCGGTCAGCTCGGCCCAGCGCTTTTCCAGCGCGCCCTCGGCCATCGGCTTGATCGAGGTGCCGGAGGTCTGCGCGTCCCAGGTCTGCACCGAGAACGGGTGGACGCGCAGCGCGTCGCGCGCGATCACGGTCTCGGCGTGGGCATCGACGAGCCAGTCGTAGACGAAGTCGATGCAGAGCCGGTAGCCGCGCTTGGTGCCGGCGTCGGGTACCTCGTAGGGCGCGCGCGTGACGTAGCCGGAGCCGAACACGCCCTTCGGTTCCTGCGCGACACGGTGCAGGAACACGCGGTCGCCGGGCAGGATGCTGCGCGAGAAACCGCAGCCCCAGACGTCGCGCACGGCCTCGCCGGCGCGCACGCGCGCGGCCAGTTCGGGCAACTCGGGCCACGGCCATTTCTTGGGGCTCCAGATCAGCAGGAAGGCGGTCATCTCGGTCGGATCAACGGGGGAATCGGGCGGATCGGGGGAGCACGCCCCGGGAGGAACGCTCCCCCCGCGAGCTTACCCGATCGTTTTCGGCGCCGCCTTGACGCCCGCGCACCCGGTCACTCGCCCCGCTGGCGGCCCGACGAACGATTCCGGACAAGCGCGTACAATTGTCGCCTTGCGGCGGCCGTCCGGCTGCCCGTCCCGCCCGAGCCGGGCCGCGCCGAATCGAGTCGAATCGCCCCGCAGCGAATCGCCCCGGAACGCGCGCGAAGTCCCGGCCGCTCCCGAGAATTTCCCATGTCGAACGTGGTACGGCGCCGGCCCGACGCCCGGCTGATCCTGTTGCTTGGTGCGCTGGCCGCCTGCGGTCCGATCGGCACCGACATGTATCTGCCGAGCATGCCGTCGGTGGCCGAGAGCCTCGGCACCAGCGCGGCGGCCGTGCAATGGACGCTGACCAGCTTCATCGCGGGCTTCTCGCTCGGCATGCTGCTGTACGGCCCGCTGTCGGACGCGCTCGGACGCCGGCCGGTGCTGCTCGGCGGCATCGTGCTGTTCACGGTGGCGGGCGCGGGCTGCTTCGTCGCGCCGAGCATCGGCACGCTGATCGTGCTGCGCTTCCTGCAGGCGCTCGGCGCGGGCGCCGCCTCGGTGCTGTCGCGGGCCATCGCGCGCGACGCGCACGAGCCGGCCGACGCGGCGCGCGTGCTGTCGATGGTGGCGATCGTCACCTCGGTCGGGCCGCTGGTCGCGCCGCTGGTGGGCGGCCAGATCCTGCGCTTCGCGGGCTGGCGCACGGTGTTCGTGGTGCTGGCGCTGTTCGGCCTCGGCTGCGCGATCGCCGCGTTCCTGAAGGTGCCGGAGACCTGGCCGAAGGCGCGACGCCATTCCTCGGCGATCCTCACTTCGTTCGCGGCCTACGGGCGCATCCTCGGCGACCCGGTGGCCTGGGGGCACATGCTGTGCGGCGGGATGGCGTTCGCCTCGATGATCACCTACATCACCGCCACGCCGTTCGTCTACATCCAATACTTCCACGTCTCGGCGCAGCACTACGGCCTGCTGTTCGGCCTGAACATCATCGGCATCATCACCGGCAACTTCATCAACACGCGCGTGGTCGGCCGGCTCGGCTCGCTGCGGCTGATCTCGGCGGCCTCGCTGGTGAGCTGCATCGCCTCGCTGGCGGTGGCGTTCTTCGCGCTGACGGGGATCGGCGGGCTTTGGTCGATCGTCGCGGGGCTGTTCTTCGTGGTCGGCGTGATCGGGCTGCTCTCGGCCAACTGCTCGACCGACCTGATGCACCGCTATCCGCACAACGCGGGCGCGGCGGCGGCCGTGTTCGGCGCGATGCAGCTCGGGCTCGGCGCGGTCGCGAGCGCGGTGGTCGGGCTGCTCGCCGACGGCACGCCGTTCGGGATGGGCGTGACGATCGCGATCACGGGCGCGCTCTGCTTCGTCGGGCGGCGGCTCGTGATCCGCTGGCACGGTCGGCCGGTGCGCGGCGACTGAGCCCGGCGGGTCGGGCGCCCGACGCGGCGCCGGCGGTCGCGGCAACGCGCGGGAGCAAAAGAAAAAGGCCGGCACCCGAGGGGGCCGGCCTTTTTTCCTCGGCGACGGACGCTCGCGCGCTCGCCGGGCGAGCGCTCAGTCGCGCGCGGCCGGCGCCGCGCCGTGGCTGAGCCAGTCGAGCACGTCGGCCGATTCGTCGTCGCCCGCGCGCGAGCGCGCCTGCGCGACGGCCTCGTTGATCTCGGCGTTCGGCGAGGCGCGCCGGATCGCGACGCCCACCGCGAGGATGTCGATCATCACCAGATGCAGGATGCGCGAGATCATCGACAGCTGCGACTCGCGCATCTCGATGTGGTCGGTCTCCAGCGCCACCGTCGCGCGCTTGGCGAGCGGCGTGTTGCTGGAGGTGATCGCGATCACCTTGGCGCCGGCCTGCATCGCCACGTCGAGCACGCGCAGCAGCTCGGGCGCGCGGCCCGACTTCGAGACGGCCACGATCACGTCGCCCTTGCCGAGCAGCGCGGCCGAGGCCGCCTGCATGTAGAGGTCGCCGTAGGCGATGGTCGGAATCCCGAAGCGGAAAAACTTGTAGTGCGCGTCCTGCGCGACGATGTTCGAGTTGCCGAGCCCGTAGAACTCGATGCGCCGCGCGCCGTTCAGGATCTCGATGGCCTGCTCGACGTGCTCGAAGTTCAGGTGCTCGCGCAGCTGCAGGATCGCCGAGACCGTGTTGTCGAGCACCTTCGCGCCGAAGTCGGTGGCCGTGTCGCCGAGATGCACCTGGCTGTGGCTCATCGGGATCGTGCCGGTCAGGCCGGTGGCGAGCTTGAGCTTGAAGTCCGACAGCCCCTGGCAGCCGAGCGAGCGGCAGAAGCGGATCACGGTGGGCTGGCTCACGTCGGCCTTGCGCGCGATGTCGACGATCGGATCGTTGATGATCGAGCGCGGATGGTTCAGCGCGAGGTCGGCCACGCGGCGCTCGGCCGGCGTGAGCGCGTCGCGCATCTGGCGGATCCGCTCGAACACGGCCGACGAGGCGCCGCCGGTGCGGTTCGACAACTGCTCGGCGAGGATCGCCGAGACGCCGAGGAACGCCGGGTAATCGGCCGTGATCAGGTAGGTCGGCACGTTCGCGAGGTAGTCGGAGAAGCGCCCCTTCGATTCGAAGCGCTCGCGAAAGCGTGACTTCAGGAACAGCTCGCCGAGCTTGAGCACCACGCCGCCGCCCACGTAGACGCCGCCGAGCGAGCCGAGCGTGACGGCGAGGTTGCCGGCGAAGGTGCCGAGGATCGCGCAGAACACGTCCACCGCCTCGAGCGCGAGCGCGTCGCCCGCGTGGGCGCGCTCTACCACCTCGGGCGTGCCGAAGCCGGCCGCCACGCGTTTCTTGTCGCGTCCGGCCAGCGCGCGGTAAACGAGTTCGATGCCCGGCCCGGCGCAGACGCGCTCGAACGAGACGTGCGGAAACTTCTTGCGCGCGTACTGCATGACCAGGTCCTCGCGCTCGTCCATCGGCGCGAAGGTGGCGTGGCCGCCCTCGCTGCCGAGCGCGATCCAGCGGTCGTCGGCCGGGATCAGCCCCGACACGCCGAGCCCGGTGCCCGGCCCCATCAGGCCGATCACGCTGTTCTGGCGGCGCGTGCCGCCGCCCACCTGCTGACGCTGCGCGTCGGTCAGGCCCGGCAGCGCCATCGCGAGCGCGGTGAAATCGTTGACGACCAGCAGCGTGTCGAAGCCGAGCGCGCGGCGCGTGGCCTCGATCGAGAAGCTCCAGTCGTGATTGGTCATGCGCACCTGGTCGCCGTCGACCGGGTTCGCGATCGCGATCGCCGCGTGGTTGACGCGGCCGATCTTGACGTCCTTCAGATACTTGCGGATCGCGTCGGTCAGCGTCGGGTAGTCGGCGCCGGGGTACACGCGGATCTGCGTGATCTCGCCGGGACCGACCTCGAGCGCGAAGCGCGCGTTCGTGCCGCCGACGTCGGCCAAAAGGCGCGGGCCGTCGGCGTGCTGGCCGGCTGCCGGTTTAGTTTGCGCACCAGTAGACATCGAGCTTCGTCCCCTTGTCGTTGGCCAGTTGGGAAATCGCGTTGCGCTGCGGCGCCGCGGCGGCGGCCTCCAGCACCTCGCGCTTGCGGGCGCCCGCGATCAGCAGGAACAGGCGCTCGACGCGGCGCAGCGCGTCGAGCGACAGGCTCACGCGCGGGTGGGGCGCGGCGCCCGGATGCACGGCGACGTAGCGCGCCGGCGTGCTGGTCGCCAGCTCCCATTCGGGCGCGTCGGCGAAGATCGACGCGGTGTGGCCGTCCTCGCCCATGCCGAGCACGACCACGTCGGGCTGCCGGTAGTCGGGATCGGCGTTCAGCACCGAGACTTGGGCGGCGAGCGTGGCGGAGACGTCGACGAGCGGCAGGAAGCGTGCTTGCGCCGCTTCGTTGCGCAGCAGCGTGTCGCGCACCAGCTGCGCGTTGCTCGCGGCGTCGGTGGCCGGCACCCAGCGATCGTCGACCAGCGTGACGTCGATCCTCGCCCAGTCGAGCGCGAGGGTGGACAGCGTTTGCAGGAACGGACGCGGGCTGGTGCCGCCGGAGACGGCGAGCGTCGCGCGCGCCTGCCCGGCGAGCGACGCTTGCAGCGCCGCGCCGACCGCCTGCGCGAGCGCCTCGCACTGTTGGTGCGGGCTTTCGAATGGGTGAAGCTCGATCACTTCTCCTCCAGGCTGCTTTTATTGATTTCGGGTGTCATGCATTGCCGATGACGCGGCGTGGCCGAGCGGCCGCGAGCCGCCGCGCGCATCGAGATGTCGGTCAATTCTCTTCTTCCAGCCAGCAGGTGCCGTGCTGCGCGAGCATCGCGCTCGCGGCGGCCGGCCCCCAGGTGCCCGATGCGTAGGGCTTCGGCGGCTTCAGCGATTTCTGCCATTCGCTCTGGATCGGTTCGACCCAGCGCCAGGCGGCTTCCTGCTCGTCGCGGCGCACGAACAGCGCGAGGCGCCCGTTGATGACGTCGAGCAGCAAGCGCTGGTAGGCCTCCATCTGGCCTTCCTTGAAGAACTGGTCGAACGCGAGGTCGAGATGCACGCTTGCGAGGTTCATGCCCTCGCCGGGCTGCTTGGCGAGGCAGTAGAGGCGGATCGTCTCGTTCGGCTGCAGCCGGATCACCAGGCGGTTCGCGCCGGCGCGCAGCGCGGAGGCGCCGAGCGCCGAATGCGGCACGGCGCGGAAGTTGACGACGATCTCGGCGACGCGGTCGGCGAGCCGCTTGCCGGTGCGCAGGAAGAACGGCACGCCGGCCCAGCGCCAGTTCTCGATCTCGACCTTCAGCGCGACGTAGGTTTCGGTGGTGCTGTCCGGCTTCACGCCGGGCTCGGTGGCGTAGGCGGGCACCTGGGTGCCCTTGATGGTGCCGCCGTGGTACTGGCCGCGCACGGCCACCTTGCTGATGTCGCGCGGGTCGATCGGCTTGAGCGCGCGCAGCACGCGCAGCTTTTCGTCGCGCACCGAATCCGAATCCATCGAATGCGGCGGCTCCATCGCGACGATCGACAGCAGCTGCAGCAGGTGGTTCTGCACCATGTCGCGCAGCGCGCCGGTGTTGTCGTAGAAATCGCCGCGCGCTTCCACGCCGAGCTCCTCGGCGATCGTGATCTGGATGCTCTCCACCCATTCGCGGCGCCACAGCGGCTCGAACAGCGCATTGCCGAAGCGCAGCGCGAGCAGGTTCTGTACCGGCTCCTTGCCGAGATAGTGGTCGATCCGGTAGATCTGGTCCTCGGCGAAGATCTCGCCCACCGCGTCGTTGATTTCGTTCGACGAGGCGAGGTCGTAGCCGAGCGGCTTCTCGAGCACGATGCGCGCGCCTTCGCTCAAGCCCACGCCGGCCAGCGCCTTGCAGATCGGCTCGAACAGCGACGGGCCGGTGGCCAGGTAGAACACGCGCGTGCCGGGCAGCGTGCCGATCGCGTCGCGCAGCACCGTGTAGTCTTCCGGGCGGCCGAGATCGAGATGGACGTAGTCGATGCGCTCGAGGAACCGCCGCCAGGCCGCTTCGTCGAGCGCGTTGCCGGACGCTTTCCGCGCATGCGGCTTCACGTGCTCCTCGACCCAGCCGTGATAGGCGGCGCGATCCGACTCATGGCGCGCGACGGCGACGATACGTCCCGCCTCGGCGAGCATGTTGGCGCGGTGCGCCTCGAACAGCGCCGGCAGGATCTTGCGCATCGACAGGTCGCCGGTGCCGCCGAACAGAACGAAGGTGAAGCTGGAATCGGTTTGCATGTGTCTCCGCCCGGTTGGAAATGCCCCGCGCCACGGCATCAATCCGACCTCGATCCGACGGGCGCGGACCGCATGAATCGGAGCCGTAGTGCGATAAAATTTTTTTTGACACTGAATTGTAGTTTAACTACAATCCGCCGCAAGGGGTAGACCCGAACGAAGAAAAAGAAGCGCACACGATACATCGGGGAAGCGCGCTCTTCGTGCGGGGACGGTCGGTGCGGCAGCGCGCCGAGACCGAATGTTAAAGGACAATGGCGAAACGCATCATGCGCCGGTCCGCGACGGCCCCGAGGTTCGGTGTCGCGCGACGGCGGAACCGGAACCATCAAGATCGGAGGAGACAAGCCTTGAATCTCGATCCACTCAGTTCCTGAGCGCCCGCGGCCGGCAACGGCCCGACCGGTTCCGGTCGTTCGCGGCGTGTCATCCCGGTTGTTTCGTTTCGCAGGTTCCCGAGCAAGCCGGCTTTCGTGGAGTCGAAAGCCTTACGAGTTGGTTCAATCCAATCTGGAGGAGATAAGTAAATGAAAGTTCGCGCGATGATGGGCGCGCTGTGC
Organism: Burkholderia plantarii; assembly: GCF_001411805.1. NCBI lineage: Bacteria > Pseudomonadati > Pseudomonadota > Betaproteobacteria > Burkholderiales > Burkholderiaceae > Burkholderia > Burkholderia plantarii. The sequence continues at coordinate 933,330 of NZ_CP007212.1, forward strand.
GCCGCAGGCCTGATGATCGGCGCCGCCACGGCGCAGGCGGCCGAGGACGTGACGGTGCTGCACTGGTGGACGTCGGGTGGCGAGTCGAAGGCGGTGGGCGCGCTGAAGGACGACCTGCAGAAGCAGGGCTACGTGTGGAAGGATTTCGCGGTGGCGGGCGGCGCGGGCGCGGCGGCCATGACCGCGCTGAAGACCAAGGTGATCAGCGGCGATTCGCCGTCGGCCGCGCAGATCAAGGGGCCGCTGATCCAGGACTGGGCCGACCAGGGCGTGCTGGTCAACATCGACTCGGTCGCGGGTGACTGGAAGCAGAACCTGCCGCCGGAAATCGACAAGATCATCAAGTACAAGGGCCATTACGTGGCGGCGCCGTTCTCGGTGCATCGCGTGAACTGGCTGTACATCAACAAGGCCGCGCTCGACAAGGTCGGCGGCAAGGTGCCGACCACCTGGCCGGAATTCTTCCAGGTCGCCGACAAGCTGAAGGCCGCCGGCATCCAGCCGATCGCGATGGGCGGCCAGCCGTGGCAGGATCTGACGCTGTGGGAAGACGTGGTGCTGTCCGAAGGCGCCGACTTCTACAAGAAGGCGCTCGTCGACCTCGACCAGGCCACGCTGACCTCGCCGAAGATGCTCGACGTGTTCAACACGGTGCGCAAGATCCAGGGCTACTTCGACGCGAGCCGCAACGGCCGCGACTGGAACCTGGCCACGGCGATGGTGATCAACGGCAAGGCCGGCATGCAGTTCATGGGCGACTGGGCCAAGGGCGAGTTCGAGAACGCCGGCAAGAAGTCGGGCAAGGACTACATCTGCGCGCCGGTGCCGGGCACCGCGAAGGGCTACACGTTCAACGTGGACTCGTTCGTGTTCTTCCAGCAGAAGGGTTCGGACAAGGCCACGCCGGGCCAGCTGGCGCTCGCCAAGACGATCATGACGCCGGACTTCCAGGAGCAGTTCAGCCTGCTGAAGGGCTCGATCCCGGTGCGCCTGGGCGTGAAGATGGACAAGTTCGACGACTGCGCGAAGAAGTCCTACGCGGACGAGCAGACCGCGCTGAAGGCGGGCGGCTACGTGCCGTCGCTCGCGCACGGCATGGCGCAGGGCGATGCGACCGCCGGCGCGATCTCGGACGTCGTGACGAAGTTCATGAACTCGCAGGAAGATCCGAAGGCCGCGGTGGCAGCACTCGCCAAGGCCGCCAAGGTGAAGTAAGCGCGCAGCGGGCGGTGCCGGCGGCCTGTCCGCCGGCACCGCCCGACCCGCCGCAAACGGGCCCTCGCGGGCCCGCGCCGCACCCCGATGCCGTGCGCCTTCCTTCAAGGCGGCCGGCGCCCCGTTCCAGGAGTCGAATCAAGTGGCTGCCCCTCTCAGCGGAAACGAATCCGGTCGCGCCGACGTCGGCCGCCATGCGTCGCCGCTCTCCGCATTGGCCGATCGCTGGATCCCGAAGCTGGTGCTCGCTCCCAGCATCGCGATCGCCGTCGTGTTCATCTACGGCTTCATCGTCATCACCGGCTACCTGTCGCTGACCAAGTCGCGACTGCTGCCCAACTACACGTTCGACGGCTTCGGCCGCTATTCGGACCTGTTCGAGAACGACGTCTGGTGGACTTCCGCCGCGAATCTCGGCTGGTTCGGCATTCCGTTCATCGTGGTCTGCGTGGTGCTCGGCCTGTTCCTCGCGATCCTGCTCGACCAGAAGATCCGCAACGAGGGCGCGCTGCGCGCGGTGTTCCTGTATCCGATGGCGCTCTCGTTCATCGTCACCGGCACCGCCTGGCAGTGGATCCTGAACCCCGGCCTCGGCCTCGAGAAGGTGCTGCAGGACTGGGGCTGGACGAGCTTCTCGTTCGGCTGGCTCGACGATCCGGACAAGGCGATCTTCTGCGTCGTGATCGCGGCGGTCTGGCAGTCGACCGGCTTCGTGATGGCGCTGTTCCTGGCCGGCCTGCGCGGCGTGGACGGCGAGATCTTCAAGGCGGCCCAGGTGGACGGCGCGACGCTGCCCACCATCTACCGCAAGATCGTGATCCCGAGCATGCGCCCGGTGTTCTTCTCGGTGCTGCTGATCCTCTGCCACATCACGATCAAGACCTTCGACCTGGTCGTGGCGCTGACGGCGGGCGGCCCCGGCACCTCGTCGTCGCTGCCGGCCATGTTCATGTATACCTATTCGTTCAATCGCGGGCAGCTCGGCGTGGGCGCGGCCTCGTCGGTGATGATGCTCGCGACCGTGGTCGCGGTGCTCGTGCCGCTGATGTATATGGAATCGAGGAGCACCCGCAATGCAGCCTAAGATGACGATCAGCCGCGGCGTCATTTACGCGGTGCTGATCCTGTTCGCCCTGTACTTCCTGCTGCCGCTGTACGTGATGCTGTCGACGTCCTTCAAGGACCTCGACCAGCTGCGCACCGGCAACCTGCTCACGCCGCCGACCCACTGGACCATCGACCCGTGGCTCAAGGCCTGGGGCACGGCCTGCACCGGCGTGCGCTGCGACGGCATGAAGCCGTTCTTCTTCAATTCGCTGAAGATGGTGATCCCGGCCGTGCTGATCTCGTCGCTGATCGGCGCGTTCAACGGCTACGTGCTCACGCACTGGCGCTTTCGCGGCGCCGACGCGCTGTTCACGCTGCTGCTGGTGGGCTGCTTCATCCCGTTCCAGGTGATCCTGCTGCCGATGGCGCGCGTCGAGGGCTACTTCGGCCTCGCCAACACCACGGCCGGGCTGGTGCTGGTCCACGTGGTGTACGGCATCGCGTTCACCACCATGTTCTTCCGCAACTTCTACGTGAGCGTGCCGGCCGAGCTGGTGAAGGCCGCGCGCATCGACGGCGCGGGCTTCTTCACGATCTTCACGAAGATCCTGCTGCCGGTGTCGCTGCCGATCTTCATGGTCTGCCTGATCTGGCAGTTCACGCAGATCTGGAACGACTTCCTGTTCGGCATCGTGTTCTCCGGCGTCGATTCGATGCCGATCACGGTCGCGCTGAACAACCTCGTGAACACGTCGACGGGCGTGAAGGAATACAACGTCGACATGGCCGGCGCGATCATCGCCGCGCTGCCGACGCTGCTCGTCTACGTGATCGCCGGCCGCTACTTCGTGCGCGGGCTGACCGCGGGCGCGGTGAAGGGCTGACGGCCCGGCTTTTCCTGAACGATTTCCGAACGAACCGGCCGCGCGGGCACTCCGCGCGGCGCGCAGAACAGACGCGGCGCGCGGCGCCGCACCGAGACAGAGGATTCACAGCATGGCAAGCCTTTCCATCCGTGACGTGTACAAGACCTATCCGAACGGGGTGCCGGTCCTGAAGGGCGTCGACATCGATATCGAGGACGGCCAGTTCCTGATCCTGGTCGGCGGCTCGGGCTGCGGGAAGTCGACGCTGCTCAACATGATCGCGGGCCTGGAGACCGTCACGAAGGGCGAGATCCGGATCGGCGGCAAGGTCGTCAACGACCTCTCGCCGAAGGATCGCGACATCGCGATGGTGTTCCAGTCCTATGCGCTCTACCCGTCGATGACGGTCAAGGAGAACATCTCGTTCGGCCTGAACATCCGCAAGGTGCCGAAGCAGGAGCAGAAGCAGATCGTCGACCGCGTGGCCGCGATGCTGCAGATCGAGCACCTGCTCGACCGCAAGCCGGGCCAGCTCTCGGGCGGCCAGCGCCAGCGTGTGGCGATGGGCCGGGCGCTCGCGCGCGACCCGTCGCTGTTCCTGTTCGACGAGCCGCTGTCGAACCTCGACGCGAAACTGCGCATCGAGATGCGCGCGGAAATCAAGCTGCTGCACCAGCGCCTGGGTACCACCATCGTCTACGTGACGCACGACCAGATCGAGGCGATGACGCTCGGCGACCGCATCGCGGTGATGAAGGACGGCGTGGTGCAGCAGTTCGGCGCGCCGCAGGACATCTACGATTCGCCGTCGAACCTGTTCGTGGCCGGCTTCATCGGCGCGCCGCCGATGAACTTCATCCACGGCCGCGTGGTGGAGCAGGGCAGCGGCGTGGGTCTCGAGATCGACACGGGCGCCACGCGCGGCGTGCTGAACCTGCCGTTCGAGCGCGCCAGGATGAACGGCCACCTCGGCCGCGAGGTGATCCTCGGGCTGCGTCCGGAGCGCATCACCGACGCGCGCAACGCGCACGACGGCCAGGCCTCGGCGCTGCAGCCGCTCGACGTGATCGTCGACGTGACCGAGCCGACCGGTCCGGACACGCACGTGTTCGCGCAGGTCAACGGCAAGCGCATCGTGAGCCGCGTCCACCCGGCCGCGAACCCGCAGCCGCAGCAGCAGTTGAAGCTGCTGTTCGACGTGTCGAAGGCGGTGGCGTTCGATCCGGCCACGGAGGCGCGGATCGCGTGACGCGGTGAGCGGGGGAGGCGTGCCCGGGCGCGCCGCCGCCCGGGCACGCCGGGGTGACGACGGGCTGCCTGCGGGCGGCCCGTTGGTTTTGGGGCGGAGTGTCGAGGCGCGCGCGGCGGGAGGCGGTGGCCGTCGCGTTCAGGTTGGACCTACATGCAGGTGGTATCCAGAGGCCACCGCTGGACGGCCAGCGCGCGGCTCAGTACAGGCGCGACCGGCCGCGTCAGGGCCGTGACTGGGAGCCGGCTATCATGCCGGGCAACCGCTGGCCACGCACGGCAACGCAAGTCGGCCTGAACGGTGCCGGCGCCCGGCGAGCCATTCGCGCCCGCCCGCCGTTGCAAAACCCTCAGAGCGCCTCGCGCGGCGTACCGCGTTCGCCCGCGCCGATGGCGCCGAGCGCCGAGGCCGGCTGCAGCAGCACCAGCACCGCGCCGGCACCGCCGTCGTGGCCGCGCGCCTCGCAGAACGCGATCACTTCCTCCTTCTGTACCAGCCACGCGCGCACCTTGCCCTTCAGCACCGGCTCCTTGCCGATCGAGCCGAGCCCCTTGCCGTGGATCACGCGCAGGCAGCGCAGCCCCTTCTTGCCGGCCTCGCGGATGAACGCGGCGAGCGCCTCGCGCGCCTCGTCGCGGCGCATGCCGTGCAGGTCGAGCTGGGACTGGACGATCCAGGTGCCGCTGCGCAGCTTCCGGACCACGTCGCGGCTGATGCCGGGGCGGTGGTAATAGAGGCTTTCGTCGGAGTCGAGCAGCGTTTCCGGATCGAATTCGTCGGACAGGGTTTCGGACAGCACCGCCTCTTCGTCGCGGCGCGTCTGCTTCGGCAGCGGCTGGGGCGGCTCGCGTCGCGCCGGGGCGCGGGGCGGGGCGGCAAGCGGCGTGATCGCGCCGATCTCGTTGCGGAACAGGTTCGCGTTGGCCTCGGCCTCGCGCATATCGCGTCGGGCCTGCGCGAGCGCGCGCGCCTGCCGCTCGGCCTCGCCCTTGAGCGCGTCGCGCAGCGCGCCGAGGCCGGCCAGGCCCTGGTTTTTCAGCGTGGCGGCGGTGGCGGCCGGGGCCGGCACGATCGGCTCGGCGGGCTTGACGGGGGCGGCGGCGCGGCGCTTGGCCGGGTCGCTCGGGTGGAGATGGTTCTTCGCCATGATGGTCGACGGATCGAAGGGCGGGCCGGCCGGGGCCGGGCGCGCGCCAATGAAAAAGGCCGCTGCGCACGGCAGCGGCCTTCGGGCGAGCGCGGCGACGTCGGTGGACAGCGGACGTCGGCGAGCTGCGGGCGTGCGGTGCGCGGCGACCTCATTGTAGCGTCGCCGCGCACCGCGCCACTCAGTTCGCGTCGTGCAGGCTCTCGAGGTAGCGCTGCGCGTCGAGCGCGGCCATGCAGCCCGTGCCGGCGCTGGTGATGGCCTGGCGGTAGATGTGGTCCTGCACGTCGCCGGCCGCGAACACGCCCGGGATGCTGGTGGCCGTGGCGTTGCCGGCCAGGCCGCTCTTGGTGACGATGTAGCCGTCCTTCATCTCCAGCTGGCCCTGGAAGATGTCGGTGTTAGGCTTGTGGCCGATCGCCACGAACACGCCCTGCAGCGCGAGCTGCTCGGTCTCGCCGGTGCCGGTGTGCTTGATCTTCACGCCCGTGACGCCCGAATCGTCGCCCGTCACCTCGTCGAGCACGTGGTTCCACTTGATCTCGACCTTGCCTTCCTTTTCCTTGTCCAGCAGGCGGTCGATCAGGATCGGCTCGGCGCGGAACTTGTCGCGGCGGTGGATCACGGTGACCTTCTTCGCGATGCCGGTCAGGTACAGCGCTTCCTCGACGGCGGTGTTGCCGCCGCCGATCACGGCCACTTCCTGGTTGCGATAGAAAAAGCCGTCGCAGGTCGCGCAGGCCGACACGCCCTTGCCCATGAACGCTTCTTCCGAGGCGAGGCCGAGGTACTGCGCCGAGGCGCCGGTCGAGATGATCAGCGCGTCGCAGGTGTATTCGCCGGAGTCGCCGATCAGGCGGATCGGCTTCTCGTCGAGCTTCGCGGTATGGATGTGGTCGAACACGATTTCCGTGTTGAAGCGCTCGGCGTGCTCGAGGAAACGCTGCATCAGTTCCGGGCCCTGCACGCCGTTCGGGTCCGCGGGCCAGTTTTCGACGTCGGTCGTGGTCATCAGCTGGCCGCCCTGCGCGATGCCGGTGATGAGCAGCGGCGACAGATTGGCGCGCGCCGCATAGACGGCGGCCGTGTAGCCGGCGGGGCCGGAACCGAGAATCAGGACTTTCGCGTGTTTCGTGGACATGTGCAGGATCCGTAAAAAGCGGCCGGACGGGCGGGATGGCGCGGCGTGCGGCGAGGGGGCAAAGCGGGGCGGCGGCGCGAGACAGCGGCGGCGCACCGGAACGATGCCGTAGATGGGTACCAGACGCGCATTATAAAGGGGCGTTTGCTGCGCCGCCGAACCGACGTTTCAATGGCGCCGATAGCATGCGTCGATCGGCTGGTTACCGTCATTTACACTTGCCGTGTCACGCCAGCGTTTACAATAATCGCGATCGAACGATCGGCGGCCCCGTCGTGGGCGCCCCTTCTACACGGATTCATGGCAAAAGCTCCCTATACGGCTCAGGCGCAGGCGCTGCCGCATCGCATGTCGCGGCTGTTCGTCGAGATTCGCTGGATTCTGCAGGTCGCGGTGTTCGCGTTCCTGCTGATGGCACTCGTGAGCTACAGCCGCCGCGACCCGAGCTGGACGCATGCGGCGCAGGTCGACCACATCGCCAACTGGGCCGGCCGCGTCGGCGCCTGGACGGCCGACATCCTGCTGCTGCTGTTCGGCATCTCCGCCTACTGGCTGGTCGCGCTGCTGGCGCGCCGGATCGCCGCCAACTACCGCCGCATCACGCACCACGAGGCGGCGCCCGACGACGAGCCGGCCCGCCCGGTCGGCTGGCTCGCCGAGGGCTTCGCGTTCGTGCTGGTGCTGCTCGCGAGCGACGGCATCGAGGCGCTGCGCATGTGGTCGCTGAAGGTGCCGCTGCCGCGCGCGCCGGGCGGTGTGATCGGCGAGACGGTGGCGCGCGGCATCTCGCACGCGCTCGGCTTCACGGGCGGCACGCTGGCGCTCCTGATCGCGCTCGCGATCGGCCTGTCGCTGTACTTCCGGTTCTCGTGGCTGTCGGTCTGCGAGCGTGTCGGCGACGCCATCATCAACGCTTTCACGCTCGCCAAGCTGCGCCGCGAGGCCGAGCGCGACCGCCGGCTCGGCGAGGCCGCCGCGGTGCGCCGCGAGGGCAAGGTGGAGGAGGAGCGGGTGCGCATCGAGGAGCACGAGCCCGTCACGATCGTGCCGCCGGTGGTCACGCCGGCCAAGTCCGAGCGCGTCGAGCGCGAGCGCCAGGTGCCCCTCTTCACCGACCTGCCCGGCGATTCGACGCTGCCGGCCGTCTCGCTGCTCGATCCGGCGCCGCAGGCGCAGGAGTCGATCTCGGCCGACACGCTCGAATTCACCTCGCGGCTGATCGAGAAGAAGCTGAAGGATTTCGGCGTCGAGGTTGGGGTGGTCGCGGCCTATCCCGGCCCCGTCGTCACGCGCTACGAAATCGAGCCCGCCACCGGCGTGAAGGGCAGCCAGATCGTCAACCTCGCCAAGGATCTCGCGCGCTCGCTGTCGCTCGTCTCGATCCGCGTGGTCGAGACGATCCCCGGCAAGAACTACATGGCGCTCGAGCTGCCGAACCAGCGCCGCCAGACCGTGCGGCTGTCCGAGATTCTCGGCTCCGAGGTATACGGCTCGGCCTCGTCGGCGCTGACCATGGGGCTCGGCAAGGACATCGGCGGCAAGCCGGTGTGCGCCGATCTCGCCAAGATGCCCCACCTGCTGGTGGCCGGCACGACCGGCTCGGGCAAGTCGGTGGGGATCAACGCGATGATCCTGTCGCTGCTCTACAAGAGCACGGCCGAACAGGTGAGGATGATCCTGATCGATCCGAAGATGCTCGAAATGAGCGTCTACGAAGGCATTCCGCACCTGCTCTGTCCGGTCGTGACCGACATGCGCCAGGCCGGCAACGCGCTGAACTGGACCGTGGCCGAGATGGAGCGCCGCTACAAGCTGATGAGCAAGCTCGGCGTGCGCAACCTGAGCGGCTACAACAACAAGATCGACGAGGCGACGCGGCGCGAGGAGAAACTCCCGAATCCGTTCAGCCTGACGCCCGAGGATCCGGAGCCGCTCGGCCGCCTGCCGAACATCGTGGTGGTGATCGACGAGCTGGCCGACCTGATGATGGTTGTCGGCAAGAAGGTCGAGGAACTGATCGCGCGGATCGCGCAGAAGGCGCGCGCGGCCGGCATCCACCTGATCCTCGCCACCCAGCGCCCGTCGGTGGACGTGATCACCGGCCTGATCAAGGCCAACGTGCCGACCCGCATGGCGTTCCAGGTCTCGTCGAAGATCGATTCGCGCACGATCCTCGACCAGATGGGCGCCGAATCGCTGCTCGGCATGGGCGACATGCTCTACCTGCCGCCCGGCAGCGGCCTGCCGGTGCGCGTCCACGGCGCGTTCGTGTCCGACGAGGAAGTCCACCGCGTGGTCGAGAAGCTCAAGGAGCACGGCGAGCCGAACTACATCGAGGGGCTGCTCGAAGGCGGCACCGCCGACGGCGAGGAAGGCGCGCCCGGAGCGGGAACCGGCGAGGCCGGCGGCGAGTCCGATCCGCTATACGATCAGGCCGTCGAGATCGTCGTCAAGCATCGCCGCGCCTCGATCTCGCTCGTGCAGCGCCATCTGCGCATCGGCTACAACCGCGCCGCCCGCCTGCTCGAACAGATGGAGCAGTCGGGGCTCGTCTCGGCGATGTCGTCGAGCGGCAACCGCGAAATCCTCGTGCCGGCCCGCGACGTGGAGTGATCCGGTCCGCCCGGCACCCCCCCGCGCCGGCCGCCCGGCCCGCCAATCAGGAGAAACCCACCAGATGCAAGCATTCCCGTTCGTCGTTCCCTCGTCCGCCCGCCGCGCGGTGCGCCATTTCCTCGCCGCGCTGGCCGGCACCGCGCTGCTCGGCGTCGCCTCGCACGCGTTCGCGGGCGGCACCGACGAGCTGAAGGCGTTCGTCGCGCAGGTGAAGTCGGCCCGCGGCGGCTTCACGCAGCAGATCGTCAAGGCGCCCTCGAAGGCCGCCAGCGGCGCGATCGCGACCAATACCGCGAAGCCCACCGACAATTCGAGCGGCAGCTTCGTGTTCTCGCGCCCGGGCAAGTTCGTCTGGTCCTACGAGAAGCCGTACCAGCAGTTGCTGCAGGCAGACGGCGACTCGCTCTACGTCTACGACAAGGACCTGAACCAGGTGACCGAGCGCAAGCTGGCCGGCGCGCTCGGCGCGAGCCCGGCCGCGATCCTGTTCGGCAGCAACGACATCGAGAAGAACTACACGCTGCGCGACGCGGGCGAGAAGGGCGGCATCGACTGGGTCGAGATGCTGCCGAAGGCACGCGACACGCAGTTCCAGCGCATCGGCATCGGCTTCAAGGGCGGCGTGCTGGCCGCGATGGAGCTGCACGACGTGTTCGGCAACGTCACGCTGCTGACCTTCACCAATATCCAGACGAATCCGTCGCTGCCGGCCGACCAGTTCCACTTCGCGGTGCCGAAGGGCGCCGACGTGATCAAGGGCTGAACGCCTGTCCGGCGCCGGTCGCGCGGGCCTGCCAGCGATGGCAGGCCCGTTTCGTTTGGCGGCGGCCGTCGCGGCATGGGACGAGGCGGCGGGAACGCCGCGCTGCGCCGCCGGTCGCGATGTCGCGCGCGGACGCGAACCCGTCCATCCGGCCAGCGGTGCGCCGCGCGCGCGGCTGTCATAATGTCCCGCTGCGCGGCGATGGACGTCGCGCGGCACAACGTAGGAGTCGAGGTCATGGCCGACCTGTTTGAAGTCGAACCGCGTCGCCCGCTCGCCGAGGCGCTGCGCCCGAAGACGCTCGCCGAGGTGATCGGCCAGACGCACCTTCTCGGCGACGGCAAGCCGCTGCGGCTCGCGTTCGAGTCTGGCAAGCCGCATTCGATGATCCTATGGGGGCCGCCCGGCGTCGGCAAGACCACGCTCGCGCGGCTCACCGCCCATGCGTTCGACTGCGAGTTCATCGCGATCTCGGCGGTGCTGGGTGGCGTGAAGGACATCCGCGAATCGATGGAGCAGGCTCGCGACACGCTGAACCGCAGCGGGCGGCACACGATCCTGTTCGTCGACGAGATCCATCGCTTCAACAAGAGCCAGCAGGACGCACTGCTGCCGTTCGTCGAATCGGGGCTCGTCACGTTCATCGGCGCGACCACCGAGAACCCGAGCTTCGAGGTCAACTCGGCGCTGCTCTCGCGCGCCCAGGTGTACGTGCTGAAGTCGCTCAGCGACGACGAGCTGCGCCAGCTGCTCGCGCGCGCGCAGCAGATCGCGCTCGACGGGCTCGAGTTCGAGCCGCTCGCCGTCGATACGCTGATCGGCTATGCCGACGGCGACGCGCGGCGCTTCCTGAACCTGCTCGAGCAGGCGCAGACGGCCGCGCTGTCGGCGCGCACCAACCGTATCGACGCCGATTTCGTCGCCAGCGCGATGACGCTGAACGCGCGCCGCTTCGACAAGGGCGGCGACAACTTCTACGACCAGATCTCGGCGCTGCACAAGTCGGTGCGCGGCTCGAATCCGGACGCGGCGCTGTACTGGTTCTGCCGCATGCTCGACGGCGGCGCCGATCCGAAGTACCTGTCGCGCCGCATCGTGCGGATGGCCTGGGAGGACATCGGGCTCGCCGATCCGCGCGCGATGCAGGTGGCCAACGACGCGGCCGCAACCTTCGAGCGGCTCGGCTCGCCCGAGGGCGAGCTGGCGCTCGGCCAGGCGGTGATCTACCTGGCCTGCGCGGCGAAGAGCAACGCCGGCTACAACGCGTTCAACGCGGCCATGGCGTTCGTGCGCCAGGACAAGTCGCGCGAGGTGCCGGTGCATCTGCGCAACGCACCGACCAAGCTCATGAAGGAACTCGGCTACGGCCACGAGTATCGCTACGCGCACGACGAGCCGAACGCCTACGCGGCCGGCGAGACCTATTTTCCCGACGACATGCGCGAGCCGCGCTGGTACCAGCCGGTGCCGCGCGGACTCGAAACCAAGATCGCCGAGAAGCTCGCCTGGCTGCGCGAGCTCGACCGCGAGGCGGGCAAGCCCGAGTGAGCGGCCGGCGCGCCCACGCGCGCCTCCCGATGCTTCCCCGCCATCCGGCGCGGCGGCCGCGGGCCGAACGTGAAACGAATGTGAGCGGCCGGCCGAAAACGTCGCGCACTTCGCACCGCGCGGCAGCCGGCGGCGCCGCGCGGTGCGTTAGAATTCGCGTTTCACACAACGATTCTCCGGTCCTCCCATGCTCGACATCCAGTTGCTGCGCAAAGACCTCGACGGCGTCGCCAGGCGCCTCGCCGATCGCGGCTACACCCTCGACGTCGCCGCGTTTTCCTCGCTCGAGGCCGACCGCCGCGCGATCCAGACCCGCACCGAGGAGCTGCAGGCACGCCGCAACAGCCTGTCCAAGCAGATCGGCGCGATGAAGGGGCGGGGCGAGGACACCTCGGCCGTGATGGCCGAAGTGGGCGGGATCGGCGACGAGATGAAGGCGTCGGCCGCGAAGCTCGACGAGATCCAGGACGCGATGTCGGACCTGATGCTCGGCATGCCGAACCTCGCGCACGAGAGCGTGCCGGTGGGCGCCGACGAGGCCGGCAACGTCGAGGTGCGCCGCTGGGGCACGCCGCGCGCGTTCGATTTCGAGGTACGCGACCACGTCGACGTCGGCACGCCGCTCGGCCTCGATTTCGAGACCGGCGCGAAGCTGTCCGGCGCGCGCTTCACGATGCTGCGCGGCCCGATCGCGCGCCTGCACCGCGCGCTCGCGCAGTTCATGATCGACACGCACACGCAGCAGCACGGCTACACCGAAACCTACACGCCATACATCGTGAACCCGGACATCCTGCGCGGCACCGGCCAGTTGCCGAAGTTCGCCGACGACATGTTCCGCGTCGAGAAGGGCGGCGGCGAAAACACCGTCACGCAGTACCTGATCTCGACCTCCGAGATCACGCTGACCAACAGCGTGCGCGAGTCGATCCTCGACGCGGCCGAGCTGCCGGTCAAGCTGACCGCGCATTCGCCGTGCTTCCGCTCCGAGGCCGGTGCCTACGGCCGCGACACGCGCGGCATGATCCGCCAGCACCAGTTCGACAAGGTCGAGATGGTGCAGGTGACGGCGCCCGACGCCTCGTATGCGGCGCTCGAGGAAATGGTCGGCCACGCGGAGGCGATCCTGCAGAAGCTCGAACTGCCGTACCGGCTGATCACGCTCTGCACCGGCGACATGGGGTTCTCGGCCGCGAAGACCTACGACCTCGAAGTGTGGCTGCCCGCGCAGAACACCTATCGCGAGATCTCCAGCTGCTCGAACACCGAGTCGTTCCAGGCGCGCCGCATGCAGGCGCGCTTCCGCAACGCGCAGGGCAAGCCCGAGCTCGTGCATACGCTGAACGGTTCGGGGCTCGCGGTGGGCCGCACGCTGGTGGCCGTGCTCGAGAACTACCAGAACGCCGACGGCTCGGTGACGGTGCCGGTCGCGCTGCGTCCGTACCTGGGTGGGCTCGAGACGATCGCGGCGCCGAACGCAGCGGCCTGACCTTGCCCGGGTCGTGCCCGGATCGCCGGCCGCGGCGCTTCGATCGCGATGCTCGCGCCGCATAAATTTTTTGCGGAAAGGGCTTGGAAGTTTGAAAAGAGTTGTTCTATAATCTTTGCTTCGCCGGGACACGACCTAACGAACGGCGAAGCAGTAAAGAAGGAAAGGTGGCAGAGAGGTCGAATGCGCCGGACTCGAAATCCGGTGTACGGTTATACCGTACCGTGGGTTCGAATCCCACCCTTTCCGCCAGATACATGAAGAACCCCTCGAGTCTGAAAAGAGTCGAGGGGTTTTTCTTTTGTCGGTCTTTTTTCGGCATCGTCCCGCGATTCGACGATGCGGGTTAATGCCCGGCGGAGCCTGCTCAAGAATGCGCGCGGGCTGGCCGTAATATCCGGTTGCCGGCGCCGAGCGGTGCGCCGGATCGAACCTAGAAAACTTGGATGAAGGTATGGGCGACCACGCTTGTCTGATCTGCCGGCACGATACCGAGTATTTTTTCTCGAAGGATTACCCGACATATCCGGGCAGTCCGTTTCCTGAAACGCTGACCGTCGATTTCTGGAAGTGCGGGCATTGCGGCTTCACCGTGTCTCGCACGCACCAGGAGATGAGCGAGGCGCAGTGGTCGCAACTCAATTCGAGCTGGCATCACACGTTCGAAACCGATCTGGCCTCGCGCACCACGAACCAGCCGCCCTACATCGACCAGGCGCTCGCGCTGAAGCTGCTGGCCGGCAACGGCGTACTGGAACTCGACGGCGTGCTCGACTACGCCGCCGGCTACGGCACGTTCTCGCGCTGCCTGAAGAAGTATTTCGGCGTCGACATCAACATCTTCGACCGCTACGTGCAGACCGCCGACCCGAGCGTGCGCTACGTTGCCGAGCAGGACCTGTCACGCTACCAGCTGGTCGTGAACAGCGCGATGTTCGAGCACGTGCTCGACCGCGCGGCGCTCGACGAGGTGAACGCGCTGGTGCGCGACGACGGCGTGCTGATGCTGCACACCGTGATCGCCGAGCGCGTGCCGAAGGATCCGAACTGGTTCTACATCAACACGATGGTCCACACGGCGTTCCACACGAACCGCAGCATGTCGCTGCTGATGGGCCAATGGGGCTACGCGGCCTCGATTTATTCGCCCCAGGCGAAGAGCTGGTACCTGTTCAAGCGCGACCATCCGTTGCTCGGCGAGCTGGAGGCGCGCGTCGCGATGATCAATCGCGAATTGCAGACCACCTATTTCCACTACAAGCCCGGTTTCGTCGATTACTGGAAGGGTTTCTGATCCGCCGGCCGCGTTGCCGAAGCGGCCGCGCGGCGCATCCGGTCCCCGCCGTTGCGCGGCGCTTTCGCGTTTCGCTCACGCGGGGCGAACGCCTTGGGGCGGCTTGCATCGGCATCAGCCGGCCTTCCCGAGCGACATTCGCGCGGCATCTAATTCCCTCCCCAATATTTCAATCGCGCCATTCAAGGATAGGCAGCTAACGGACTCGAATTGCTGCATCGCGGCATGAGGATTGCCGGACACCACCGCGAAGCACACCGGGCATGGCGGAAACGGTTCGGAACGCCCTGATCGAAAAGCGAAACATCGTCGCTGAAATATCTCGTAACTAAATGTGCGCCGCACCATATTTTTCGTGCGCCGGCATGCCGGTTTTTCATTCTTCCGAATCGTTCCGACGTTTGAAAATAACGATTTGACTCATACCCCGCTTTCGGTTGAAGCTAATAACTTGCTGTCCGAAGGGTGTCCCTGCATGAGTTCGACTTTGACCGTCCGCCGTATTGCCGCCGATCAGGGCAATGTGTATCGCGAGCTGCGTGCCGCCTCGCTGCGCGAGCCCTATGCGCCGGGTGAAACCCCCGAGGCGGAGCTGTCGTTCGACGCGGACGCGGCCGATTCGATCGTCGCGCAGCGCGCGGGCTCCGACCAGTCCACCACCTTCCTGCTCTACACCGAGGGCCATCCGGCCGGCATGATCGGTGCGTACTTCGACAATACGCCCGAGCGCCGCGCGTTCGTCAGCGAGCTGTGGGTCGCGCACGCGGTGCGCCATCTGCGCGGCGGCGTGTTGCTCGTCAACACGGCGCGCGACTGGTTCGCCGGGCAGGGCGCGACCGAGATCTACGCCTGGATCGCCGAGCAGAACCTCAACGCGATCCGCTTCTACGAACACATGGGCTTCGCGAACCTCGGCGAGCATGCGCCGATCGCGCGCGTGCCCGGCGCGATGAAGTCGCTGTTTGTCTGGCGCTTCGGCGCCTGAGCGGGCGGGCCGCCGCGCCGCCCGTTTCCGCCATTGGCCGCCGCATGCCGCGGTTGCGCGTTATTGCGCGTCGTTGCCCGCCCGCTTGTCCGCCACCGCCGCAGGCCGCCCGAAAATGATGGCCGCCCGCGCGGACGCCTGTAAAATACGCAAAAAATTTTTGCAGGACGTCCATGTCGCTTAAAAAATCGCCATTCTTCGAGCTTCGCAGCGGCTCGGTCGACACCTTGTTGTTCGTCGTGAAGACGGTCGATCTGGATGCACTGCGGGCCGAACTGGTCAAGCGCTTCGAAGCGACGCCGGAGTTTTTCGCGGACGACGTCGTCGCGATCGACGTGCGACGCCTCGCCGAGGGCGAACAGGTGTCGCTCGCCGCGCTGCGCGCGCTGCTCGACGAAGTGCGGATGCGCCCGATCGGCGTGGTCGCGCAAGCGGAGCAGCATGGCTGGGCCGCCGTCGGCGGACTGCCGCTGCTCGAGGCGCGCGATCGCCGCGCGCCGGCCGGCAGGGCGGCGCACGAGGCGGCATCGGGCGCGAGCGGCGACGCACCGGCCGAGGCCGGCGGCGAGACGCCGGAGGCGGCGGCCAGCGACGCGGCGACGGCCGCCGGCGCGGCGGCCAGCGACGTGGCGGCTGCAGCTTCGGCCGTGCCGGCGCCGGCCACTTCGGCGCCGCCGCAGACGCTCGTGATCGACCGCCCGCTGCGCTCGGGCCAGCAGGTCTACGCGAAGGGCGACCTGGTCGTGCTCGCGCCGGTCAGCAACGGTGCCGAGGTGATCGCCGAGGGCAATATCCATATTTACGCGCCGCTGCGCGGCCGGGCGCTGGCCGGCGTACACGGCAACCACGAGGCGCGGATCTTCTGCACGTGCCTCGAGCCGGAACTGATCTCGATCGCGGGCATCTATCGAACCACCGAGAACCCGCTGCCGGCCGACGTGCGCGGCAAGTCGGTGCAGATCCGGCTCGAGGACGAGAAACTGATGATCGAACCGCTGCGGCTGACCTGAACGCCAGGCGCGAGACGCGAACGCGGATCGATCGGATTCATTGACGAATACAGGGTAGGGTAATGGCAAAAATCATCGTGGTGACTTCGGGCAAGGGCGGTGTCGGCAAGACGACGACGAGTGCGAGCTTCGCCTCCGGGCTGGCGCTGCGCGGCCACAAGACGGCCGTGATCGACTTCGACGTCGGCCTGCGCAATCTCGATCTCATCATGGGTTGCGAGCGGCGCGTGGTCTATGACCTCGTCAACGTGATCCAGGGCGAGGCGAACCTGAATCAGGCGCTGATCAAGGACAAGAAGTGCGAGAACCTGTTCATCCTGCCGGCGTCGCAGACGCGCGACAAGGATGCGCTCACGCGCGAAGGCGTCGAGAAGGTGATCAACGACCTGATCGCGATGGACTTCGAATACATCGTCTGCGATTCGCCGGCCGGCATCGAGTCCGGCGCGCTGCACGCGATGTATTTCGCGGACGAGGCGGTGGTGGTCACGAACCCGGAAGTGTCGTCGGTGCGCGACTCCGACCGCATTCTCGGCATCCTGTCGTCGAAGACCAAGCGCGCGGCCGACGGCGGCGAGCCGATCCGCGAGCACCTGCTGATCACGCGCTACAACCCGAAGCGCGTCAGCGAAGGCGAGATGCTCTCGCTCGAGGACATCGGCGAAATCCTGCGGATCAAGTTGATCGGCGTGATTCCGGAGTCCGAAGCGGTGCTGCACGCCTCGAACCAGGGCCTGCCGGCCGTGCATCTCGACGGCACCGACGTGGCCGAGGCCTACAAGGACGTGGTGTCCCGCTTCCTCGGTGAAGACAAGCCGCTGCGCTTCGTCGATTACCAGAAGCCGGGCCTGCTGCAACGCCTGTTCGGCAGCAAGTAACGGAGGCACCTCATGTCGATTCTGTCGTTTCTCCTCGGAGAGAAGAAGAAATCCGCCGCCGTCGCGAAGGAGCGTCTGCAACTGATCATCGCGCACGAGCGCATCGGTGGCCGGCCGCCCGCCGACTACCTGCCCGCGCTGCAGAAGGAGTTGCTCGCCGTGATCTCGAAGTACGTGAAGATCTCGAACGACGACATCCGCGTGAGCCTCGAGCGTCAGGACGATCTCGAGGTGCTCGAGGTCAAGATCGAGATTCCGCAGGCCTGATCGTCGGGGTACGCGCGCCGCGCCCGCGGCGCGCGTGTTGCCGTGTCGTTTTGGCGGCGCGCCGCCGGGTTGCCCCGGGGCGCGCCCCGGATCGCGGCGTGGTTGCCGCGTTCTTCCGTTTTCCCCTTTGCCCTTCGTCGGCCGTTCGCGCCGCCTGCGCCGCGCGTTTCGCGGCCTGCTCTGACCGTCCCCACTCGTTTCGAGGGTGCCGATGCGTCGCCGCGCCCGTCGTCGTTTCGCGTTCACCTCCGCCGCCTGGCGCCTTTACGAGCTGTTGCACTTTGCCCCTCGTCGTAACACGGCCGTTGTCGGCCGTTCGCGCGGCTCGCGCATTGAACCGGTACGCGCCTGAAACGCGTATCCGAATCGACGACAAAGGAGGTCACCATGATTCGTTCCACCGCTCGCCATCTGCTGCCGCTCGCACTCGCGCTCGCCACCGTCGGGACCGCCGTCGCGCCGCTCGCCGCCTCCGCCGAGGAGGTCGTGATCGTCGCACCGAGCGCGCCGCCGCCGCCGCGCTACGAGGTAGTGCCGGCCGAACGGGTCGGCTATGTCTGGGATCGCGGCCATTGGGACTGGCGACGCGGCCATTACGTGTGGGTCGCGGGTCACTGGCAGGCCGAGCGTGTCGGCCTGCACTGGGCGCCGGGGCACTGGGTGGCGCGCGGTCCGAACTGGATCTGGGTGCGCGGCCACTGGGCCTGACGGAGCGTCGTCATGAAACGGACCCTGTTCGTGATCGCGCTCGCCGCCATCGTGCTGGCCGGGTGCGTGGTCGTGCCGGCGCGGCCGGTGTATTACCATCCGGCGCACGTCGTCGTGTATTGAGGCGAGGTCGTGGCGCGTTCAGCGCGCCGGCGGCTCGTTCGGGTCGTTCGCGTCGCGCGGCGCGGGCGGGTTCGCGGGCGGCGTGGCGGTGTCGCGGCTTACCGTGCCGGCGGCATCGATTTCGTCGGTCCGGGCCGATGAGGCCGATTCGGCATCCTGAGCGGCGCCCCGTGCGGGAGCCGGGTTGCCGTCAGTCGCGCCGGGCTCGCGCGCTGCCGTCCCGCTGCCCGCGGCGTGATCGGCCTTGCCCTCGGCCTCGTCGTCCGGCCCGGGCGTCAGCGTGCGCAGCGGATCGGCCGGCGAGGTGGTGGCGTCGGCCGGCGTCGTGAGGCGATCGTCGCTGGCCGCGGCGGCGGGCGGCGCGGGCGGATGCAGGTACCGGTGCGCGAGCGCCTCGTAGAGCGGCGGCACGAAGAGGCGCGACACACGGCTCGAGATCAGCGCGGTGGCCATCAGCGAGATCACGAGCGCATGCCCGTTGATCATCTCCATCACGATCACGAACGAGGTGATCGGCGATTGCGTGACGGCCGCCAGATAGCCGACCATCGCCAGCGCGATCAACATCGGCAGCGGCACATGGATGAACACCAGGTGCAGCAGGTTGCCGAAGCCGGCGCCGATCGACAGCGACGGCGCGAAGATCCCGCCGGGAATTCCGGGCAGGTACGACGCGACCATCGAGACGATCTTCTCGAACGGATACAGCATCGACAGCTGCGAATGGCCGCCTAGCAGGCCGCGCGCTTCCGCGTAGCCGCTGCCGAACGTGGTGCCGCCCGAGACGATGCCGACCACCGCGATCACGAGGCCGCACAGCGCCGCGAACGCGACCGGCTGGCCGCGATACATCGTCAGCAGCCGGGCCGGCAGCCAGCGGTTGGTATTGAGCAGCAGCCACGAGAACAGGCCGCCCGCGATGCCGGTGACGATCGCGGTGACCAGCACCGCCACCGCGATCAGTCGCGGGAAGTGCGGGCCGACGTCGATCGTGCCGAAGTAGGTGTAGTTGCCGTTCATGCCGAGCGCGATCACGCCGGCGATGATGATCGCCGTGATCAGCACGCCGCTCGCGCGCTCGGAGAAGCTGCGCGTGAGTTCCTCGATCGCGAACACGATCCCGGCCAGCGGCGTGTTGAAGGCCGCCGACAGGCCGGCCGCCGCGCCCGCCAGCACCAGCTGGCGCTCGATCAGCGCGTTCGAGCGTGGATAGAAGCGCCGCAGGTTGAACATCAGCGCGGCGCCGATCTGGACCGTCGGCCCCTCGCGGCCGATCGTGAAGCCGCCGAGGATGCCGAGCAGCGAGATCAGGATCTTGCCGCCGAGGATGCGCAGCGTCAGCAGCCGCGAGCCGAACGCGCTCGGGCTGGCCTGCAGCGTTGCGATCACCTGCGGGATGCCGCTGCCCTCGGCGCCGCGAAAGAAGCGGCGCGTGAGCCATACCGAGGCGGAGGCGATGGCCGGCGTCAGGATCAGCGGCAGCCACGCGTGCGTCTGCTGCAGCGAGCGGAACGTCTCGTAGCCCCAGTCGATCAGGCGTGCGTAGAGTACGGCGGTGATGCCGACCACGATCGCGCCGAGCCAGAACACGCCGTACAGGCGCCAGAGTCGTAGCGAGCGGCGTGTCAGCGTCGGGAGGAAATCGGTCAACCGTTGCATGGCGGCATGGCGGCAGGCGGCGCGGACAAAACGGAATTATACGGAGATCCGGCGCGGGGGCGGCGGACGGCCCGACTGTGACGCGAGCGAAGGAGCGCGATTGCGCCCCTCGATGCGCGTCCGATTCGAGCCGGAAGGTGGAGGGTGGCGCCGCGTCGGCGCACCCGCACGCGGCCGGACGGCGGGCCGGCCCGACGCGTCGCGCCGGCCCGCCGTCGGCTCACATCAGGCGTGCGTCGCGCGTTTCGCGCATCAGCAGCACGCCGATCACGCTGAGCGCCGCGGCCACCGACACGTAGCCGCCCACCCACGACAACCCGCCGCGCGCGACCAGCAACTGCGCGATGTACGGCGCGACCGACGCGCCGAGGATCCCGCCGAGGTTGTAGGCGACGCCGGCGCCGGTGTAGCGCACGTGGGTCGGAAACAGCTCCGGCAGCAGCGCGCCCATCGGCGCGAACGTGACGCCCATCAGAAACAGTTCGATGATCAGGAACAGCGCGACGAGCGGTATCGAGCCGCTGCCGAGCAGCGGCTCCATCGTGAAGCCCGACAGCAGCGCGGCGAGCCCGCCTGCGATCAGGATCGGCTTGCGGCCGAAGCGGTCCGCTGCCCACGCGGAAATCGGCGTGGCGATCGCCATGAACACCACCGCGATGCAGAGCAGGCCGAGGAAGCTCGGGCGCGCGATGTGCAGCTTGCCGACTCCGTAGGACAGCGAGAACACCGTGGAGATGTAGAACAGCGTGTAGCAGACGATCATCGCGACCGAGCCGAGCAGGGTGGGCGCCCAGTGCCGCGAGAGCAGCGCCGCCACCGGCATGCGCACGCGCTCGTTGCGTTCGATCGCGGCCTGGAACGCCGGCGTTTCGGTGATCTTGAGGCGCACGTAGAGACCCACCGCCACCAGCACGGCGCTGACGATGAACGGCACGCGCCAGCCCCAGTCGCGGAACTGGTCGTCGCTCAGGCCGATCGCGAGCGCGAAGAACAGACCGTTCGACATCAGGAAGCCGATCGACGGGCCGAGCTGCGGGAACATCCCGAACCAGCCGCGCTTGCCGGGCGGCGCGTGTTCGGTGGCGAGCAGCGCGGCGCCGGCCCATTCGCCGCCCAGGCCGATGCCCTGGCCGAAGCGCAGCACGCAGAGCAGCACCGGCGCGAGCGCGCCGATCGCGGCGTAGCCGGGCACGAAGCCGATCGCCGTGGTCGACACGCCCATCACCAGCAGCGAGGCGACCAGCGTCGACTTGCGGCCGAAGCGGTCGCCGAAGTGGCCGAACAGGAACGAGCCGATCGGCCGCGCGATGAACGCGATGCCGAACGTGACGAACGCCGACAGCGCCTGCGCCGTTGCCGAACCGTGCGGGAAGAACACCGGACCGATCACGAGCGCGGCGGCGGTAGCGTAGACGTAGAAATCGTAGAACTCGATCGCGGTGCCGATGAAGCTTGCGAAGACGATGCGCCGCTGGCTGACCGTGCTCGATCCGTGCTGCGCGGCGTCGGCCGTCGCTGGGGTAGAGGACATGATGTTTCCGTGGTGCGGGGCAAACGGCACGCGGGGTGCCGGCCGGATGTTCGAATGATTGGAATGGAGCCGGCAGCCAGGCGCGTTGCGCCGGTGCCGATGTCGCGGGCGGCACGAGGGCCGGCGTGCGTCCTAGGGCGGCTCGCGCGCGTCGCGCGAGCGCTGGCCTGTCTGGCTCGCGCGGTGGACCGGCCGGGTAGGCGGCCCGCGGCGAGCGGTCTGGAAAGACGGAGCGGGATGGACGGCATTATAACAACCGCCTGCGTGTAACGAAGCGCGCGGGCGCGGGAGCATGCAGGCGTGCGAAGCCTGTACGGCCCGGGCCGGCTCGGGCGGAATCAATCCGGCGGCGCGCTTGCATGGTCGTGTGCATGGCGACGCGTCGGTCGGGTCGGCCCGCGGGCGGGCCAGGAATGGGCAGGATGCGTGGCGGCGATCCATGTGGCGCGCGTCTCAATCGATCGTCTGCGCCTGCTGCGTCGCCTTCGTGCGCAGCTGGAACTGGCCGTTGTCGTTGAACAGCCAGCT